>NZ_JBHUGY010000031.1:0-388978 GCF_042682105.1 Mesorhizobium calcicola | reverse complement strand
AAATCGGCAGCCGCTGTCCTTGGTCGTCAAATAGTAAGAATAGCATGCTCGGCTGACGGGATGTGCGCTTCCACATGGATACATCCGCGCAGCCTCACAGGATCGTATAAACTCCACAGACTTCTAGCTTTTGAAAAGTGTGCCATCGTCGGCACGTGTACCATATCATGATCGTGAACAGCACATATCCCGAATCATTGGCTCACTCGCGTCGTTATAAGTCTCCTCGCGTTCGTATAACGGGACACGACCTATTGGTCTTACCCTTCTTGCCTACCTCTCTTTTCCCATTCCGTAACCATCAAACGTCGCGAGCTTCGATCTGAGGCTGGTGCCTTACGATCATCATAAATATTCTCCACCAACTGAACAATAGCTTTCAGGACGGATGATTACCAGTGCGCCATCGTTGAGTACAGATAAGCGGTGTCCCGTCAGCATCATCGAGCCACCTATACGGCACTTCATAGACGACCAGTTTCCCCACGTTGACGTGTTCGTCGTTGTAGAGACAGACGCGATCGTCCTTCAGGTCAGCAAGAGTTATGTCGCCCAGATTATCGTAACGATGTCTGTACCAAGATCGAGACTAACGTCGGGAAATCGCCCTTCAAACCCGGAGCCATAATATTTTTACGTATCACCGTTCTATCCTCAACATTCAATTGGGGGAGACATATTCAAAGGTACTCTGCTGACTCTGAACGCTCTGTAATGAGCAAGAGCCATCGAGCCGCTCGCTATACCTCGCCAAAGCCAACATCCGCTTAAATTCGTCAACCACGGAAAGGCAGTTCTTTTTGGTAAGCGTCGGACGCATAGAAAGTAGAGCTTGCTAGTGCGATCCGCCATTGATGTCAGCGAAATTCAATTTCGTGGTGTAGAGAAAGGCCCGCAGCGCCCAGCCCACCACAGAATTCAGGTCGTGCGTCCTGCAGCCTCCACCGCGCGGATACGCGTTTCAGAATCTCAAACATTTGTTCTGCCCGCCAAATGAACCGAAGCGGGCTTTGAAGGCAGACTGCGCGAATTGCTAGAATAGCGCTGCGACATTTGATTTTTGGACGGCTGCCAATGCCGTATCGGCAACAGGCGTCGTTGTATGAAGCTACCTTAATACCAAGTCGCCTTCGACGTGATTACTCGTCACCAATAGCTTGTGAACCCGTACCAAAAGGTCACCGCGAATATACGTCCTGCGCTCCACGGAAAATATTACAACTGAGGCCGACTACCCTTCTTGAACTGTGGCATATTAAACACACCAGATAAATCTGCATCCAGCGTGGCGTCTGAGCCGTAGACACCATGAAGTAAGCATCGTAGTCGCGTCACGGCGTTGTGTGCGCACTAGCTTCCTCTGCCTGGCCTTCTTCATCTGGCAAGGAATGAAGCAGAAAGAATGTCTGTCGCGTCGCCGTTGCAGCGCGCCCGCATAATAAAGAGCGAATTCCGTTTGTTTCTTCTGTCTTCCGTCACTAGTCGCCCAGCCAATTCCGAATACACTAGGGGAAAACACACCTGCTGGAGTGCTACCATTGCGCCGGCAATCATCCGGAGCTCTGCAAGACCTTCCCGGAAGCACCCACGGTGACCGGCGTGCAAGGCGCCGACAGCGACCCGGAAATGCTGGCGCACTGGGCGAAATGCGAAGCAACCGGCCTGCCGAGCAAATTCCGCATCGATCCGGCCGGACAGTACCGCGCCACCCGCGCGCCGCTCCTGCGCGATGCCGTCAGCTACACGATGACGGGAAAGCGCGCGGTCAAGAAGAACCTCTCCGACAGCGTCTCCGCCGACCGGATCGGCACCCTGATGCACTATCACTATCCGACGACATGGAACCACATCCTCATCGACCACGCGGTGACGTTCCGCGTGCTGCCGATCAGCGCAACCGAGACCGCGGTGACGACCAAATGGCTGGTCCGCAAGGATGCGGTCGAGGGCGTCGACTACGATCTCGCCGAGCTCACCCATGTCTGGACCGAGACCAACGACCAGGACCGCCGTATCGTCGAGGAAAACGCCTTCGGCATCCTGTCGCCGGCCTACGAGCCGGGCCCCTATTCGGAGCTGCATGAGGGCGGCGTCATCCAGTTCGTCGAGTGGTACGCATCCTTCATCGGCCCACGCCTTGCCGAAGGCGGCCGGCCGGCGCTGCGCAGCGTTGCCTAGAGCAATTCCAGGAAAAGTGTGCAGCGGTTTTCCGTCCGCAATTGCGTCAAAGCAAAGAGTGCATGTCGCTCAGAAGTGGCCTCGGTTTTTGAGAACACCGACATGCACAGAACAAAAGGCACAGGGGTGAGGACAAGAGGATGAATGCGATGACGGATCTCGGCCTCTATCGCCATCTCGACCAGATGACGCCCTGGAACGACAGGCTGCAGGTGCTGGAAGTGATCGGCGTCAGCGACGAAGCGCCTGATGTGAAGACCTTCACCTTCCGCTCCGACAACCAGACCTGGTTCCGCTACAAGCCGGGCCAGTTCGTGACGCTGGAACTGCCGACCGCCGACGGGCCGCTGATGCGCACCTATACGCTATCGTCTTCGCCATCGCGGAAAATCACCATCGAAACGGTACGCGCACGACCGTGGAGGTCGCCTTCAACGGCTACACGCTGACCACCAAGCCCGATGGCAGCATGACGCTGCACAACAATACCACCGGCACCGACCTGAAGATCGAGGCAGGAAGCACGCAGGCCGCTTTGGCCAGGACGCTGCTGGCGGTGAACCCCAACAGCAGCAATTCCGAGGAGGCCCGGGAAGGCCAGGTCGTGAAGACCTTCGTCGAAGGGCTGTTGGCCGGTGAGACCCTGCCCAGCCTCATCAACGCCGCCGAGAAAGCCGGACAGGACAAACAGGCCCTGATCGATAAATACGGTCTGGGCACGGCTGCCAAGCCCAAGCTGGATGGGCAAAACAGGGTTGTCGATCCGTTCGGCGATCCGCCGCGGGGTAACGCGCCTTCCGGCGGCAAGTGGACGCCGATGAAGATCGACGGCGTCTGGACCTGGGTCGATCCCCAGGTCGCCCAGGCTATCATTACCGAGAACATCGCCCTGTCGCGCATCACCGAGACGCGAGCTCTGGCTGTCCAGCAGCAGGAGCAGCTCAACGTCGATATGCTCGACCCCGCCTGCAAGGATGCCGTCGATGGCGCGCAGACGATCATAAACAAGGCGCTGGCACCTCTCGGTCTGCAATGGGCCGCGCAGAAACCGAAGGGCACGCTTGCCGATGCGGGGGAGCGGCTGACCAAGGCCAACACCTTGCTGCAGAACGCACGGGATGCCCGTGGGGAGTACGAAAACGCCGGCAGGGTTCTTGGCGATGCGATCGCCCAGCAGCGCGAACTCAAGCCACTAATTGATCCCAACGCGCAGGCCTTTACGTCGACGGACAAGCCTGCCCCCGATCGGCAGACAGAATATGCGCAGGGGCTTGCCGACCATGCAGCCGTCGATAAGCTGTTTTCCGAGGTCGGCTTGCATCTGGGCAAGGGCGATAAGTTGACGATCGATTTCCTGGTAGGACAGGCCGAACTCGACGGTGTTCCGACCGACTCGAAGGAATACAAGGACCTCAAGGCACTGCAGACGACGGCAGGCAATCAGCTCGAATTGGCGCAAGCCTATCAGAACTACTTCGGCGCCCATGCCGATGCCACGCAAGTGGGCGCGCAGCAGGCGGATCTCGAGCACCGGCTGCTCGTCGAGTACCTCGGTCAGAAGAAATTCGATCCAAACGAGAAATACAACAGATATAGCGGCGACTACCTGGGGCACTACAAGACGTCGACGATCGAAATACGCGATGGCCAGGTCTGGGTCGTCAGCCATTTTGACAAAGGAACGACAGAGCAGCAGCTCACCTACAATCCGAGCGACAAGAATATCAAGGGCGAATATCGCGACCGCCAACTCAACAAGGAATGGCAGCAGTTCCTGGGCGGCACCAGTTCCGCCATGAAGGTGTGCACGGCAAATGCCCCGGTGGCGGCAAGGGCCAGCGAGGCCCAGGCGGCGAAGGATTTGAATGATGTCCTGGATCGGCAGCTCGGCAACAGCATTACCGACCTGAAGACGACGCTGACGACGCTGCAGACCAACTTCAACAATGCGCTGACGCAACACGGGCCGGGAACGGTCGATGCGCCCAAAGGGACGCTGCCAGATGGCGTGCAGCCGGTCGAAATCAATGTCGGCGGTCAGACGATCAAGGTGGCGCCCGAGGTTGCCCAGAAATACAACCAGATAGGGATCGACGCGCTGACCCAGGGCGGCAAGGCAATCTGGATCGACCTGGATACACAGGACGATGATCACAGTGGCCGCTGGGTCGATCCCGAGCTGGCGGTCTCGAAGCTCAAGCTGGAGGCGACAAGGGCTCAGATAACGCAGGCCGAGGATTTGCGCAGGGTGGTGCAAGGTTTCAGCGACTACCATGAGCTTCGGCTCAGCGATCCCTCGCTCCTGGCCGACCGCAACAGCACGGTGGACAAGACCTATCTGGACGAACATCAGCAGCAGACGCTCGACGGCATCTATGAGCCGAAGTTCCAGCAACTGCTCGACAGTGGCTACGACAACGAGTTCCGGGAACAGCGTGGGACGGCCCTCGATGACACGGTCGCCAGGACGCTCGGCCTGGATCGTTCGACCGATGAGGGCCGCGGGGCGATCGACAATGTGACGGAGGAGATCCGCGATATCGGCGGCGACAACCCGTATGTGCGCAGCGTGCCGATCTTCTATGTCGACGACGAGGTCGGGACGCAGCAGGTCACGCTCTTTGCCGTGCGCGACGGTGACGGCAACACTCGCTATGTCGACGTGACCGGCAAGAAGTTCGACAACCTCGGTGATTTCCAGGACAACAACAGCCAGTTTGGCGAGAACGGCAAGCTCGTCGTTCCCAAAGGCCTGGAGATGAAGGCGGGAGACGACGGCAAGATCGCGCTTGAGGTCGTCAAGTCGCGCAACGTCTCCGTCTGGGACAAGGTTGTCGATCCGCTGGTGGGCATCGGGACCGGCATCGCCACCATCCTGTCGTTCACGCCGGCTGCGCCGATCGCGGCGCCGCTCGCCTATACCGGTGCCGCCTATCTCGGAACCAGAGCGGTCATAAACCAGGTCAACCATCTGGAACATGGCGGCGAGTGGGACGATAGAGAGTCACTGATGAACATCGCCAGCGCGGCGACCACGGTTCTGCCCATGGCGTCCAGCGGCCTTCGCACCATTGGCCTGGCGGGAAAGGAAATGACCGCCCTTCAGGCCTTCCGCGGCAGCATAGGCGCAACACGATCCGGGTCTTCGCTGGCGCTCGAGACCCGCAGCTACATGCAGTCGACGGCTGGCCTGAACAAGGCGGCGTGGGGAATGGATGTCGGCTCGGTGATTGTCGGCGCACCTTTGCTGGCGACCTCTGCCTACGATCTCGCCGTCAACGGAGACCAGATGAATGGTCTCCAGCTTGCCAACGCGCTTACGGGGCTTGGCACCGGCATCACTGGCACCGGCCTCGGCATCCACGGTCTGCGCACGTTGCGGCCGGGCACGGGCACGCAGGCGAGTTCCAACGGTCCCGGCGCCAACCCGCCGGGCAGCGGCGGACCGCACCAGCAGCCGCCAGGCGGCAATGGACCGCGGCAATTGCCGCCGGCGCTGGAGCCCGGTTCCTCGGGGCGTCCAATGAATGTCTATGAGATCGGTGCCGACGGCGTTTACAGGCCGACCGGGGAGAAGATATTCCACGACCCCAGCCATCCGGTGATACCGGGAGAAGTGATCAAGGCCGATGACGCTGGCAGCGATGGTTCGACGATGCAGCCGGGCCACGATCCGCATGGGACGACCCCGCCAGGGACACCGCATCCCGCCGATGGCGATCCCATTGTCGTGCCGAGTGAGCCGACAGGACAAGACGGAACGGTGCGCCTCGTCTGGGACCCGGAGACACGCGGCTTTACCGGCATGCCCGAACGCGACACGAGTGGTTACGTCTACACCAGCGGCAAGGATCCGAAGACGCCCTCGGCCTATCTCGACGGCTTGACCACCGAGCGGCTTGTGACCCGCTACGAGCAGGAGAAGGGCTATTATTCCAGCCGCGAAATAGCCGAGCGCTATGGCCCGGACGGCGTCCAGATCCCGCGCACGCCGCTTGGCGACCTGCTGCCGGACTTCCGCGTCGGCGTCACCTTCCGGACCCGGTTGAACACCGGCGATGCGTTCGGGATCGGCTCGCCAACGATTGCGGCCGTCGGCTTCGGTGTCGGAACCAAGACCGATTTCGGCATGATCGGATGGTCGATCGTCGACAGTGTCAGCCAACGCAGCCTGTCGCCGTTCAAGGACGCGCTCGGCACCCAGGGCGTCGTATCCTACCGGGCACGCGAATACAGAAACATCACAAGCCTCCAGGCCGGCGTCTGGCCGGTGTCCAATCAGACGGCCTTCCCGGTCCGCAGCAGCGATCTGTCGGCGGAGGCGAGCAAGGCGATATTCAGCGATGCGTCCGGCTATGACGCCAAGCCGCTGGATGCAGCCATCGTCGGGATGACGCCGGATGGCGAAGGCACCGTGATCGAGATGACCTACACGCCTTTGCTCAAAGGTGAGGGGGTCACGCTCGCACCTGGCCAGCATGACTTCTTTGGCGTGCCGGCGGAAAACAGTTCCGGCCACGTCGAGCTGCAAGGCGCGCTTCCGTTCGACCGTGTCATGACCGAGACCAAGGCCGGTATACGCCTGCCGATCGTGGCCAATCATGTCGCGGCGGTGGGCGAGATGCCGCGCGTCGGCTTCGAGAGGCGCCCGGAACTGTCCGTCAAGGACACGCTCCAGCCGGGCGACATCGTGTCGACGCAGACATTCGACCAGATCCAGTCCGCTCTCGGCTCGACAAGTCTGAAGATCCAGTTCGCGGTCAAGGATCCGGCGAAGGCATCCGAACTCATCGCGGCCATCGGCCAGGGCGATGGCGTCCGCTCGATCCGTGACCTCGTCAAGTCCGGTCAGGTCGATCCGTCGAACATGGTTTCTTTTGTCGATGAGTCGACGCTGAGCGGATTGCGACTTTCGGCCGTAGCGGGCAAGGCGCCCACGGCAGACATCGTTCTGCTGACCGGCGAGAAGGCTCGCGTTGTAAACCCCGAGGCGATGTTGGTCGATGTCATCTTCAACGATCGCACCACGCTGCCCGGCATGCTGGGATCCAATCCCGACCGGATGGTAACGTCCGCGGCCTACAAGGTGAAATCGACGGTGCAGTCATGGCTTCCGGCGCGTTTCCAACCCGACGGATCACCGCAGTCCCGCTACATGCCGAGCGCCGGTAACATCTATCAGAACCTCTACGGTTCGCATGGCGCGCCGGCCACCCGCTATACGCTTTCACTCTCGACGCCTCCTCTGCCTGCAGGTGCGGTGGCTTTCAGCGCTGAGGTGAGAATCCAGTATAAGTCCAAGGCGGCCAGCATCGCTCCTTCGATCGCCAAGAACGAAACCGCGACACTGACTTTCGATCGCGCCGACGGGCAAACCGAGGCATTGACGATCCCGGCCTGGCTCGCCCACGCCATGGAAATCTCGCGCGACGGCGCGGCGACAGGCATTCCGAAGGGCGGCAAGGCCTCCCTGGAGCAGTTCCTCGGCGAACTGGAGAAGAACGCAAGACCCGACCAGCGCGCGGCGATCGAGCAGTTCCGGAATGAGTTCGGCCCATCGATCGTCGATGGCGGCTTCATGCGCCAGAACATTGCCGATGGCGTGATGACCTTGCTTTCCTCGCAGGTGGGCAGCCGCCGAAGCGGCCCGATCCAGGTCAGGGACGAGAACGGGCAATCCGTGACGGCCACCCGTTACGGACCGCTGCCGAAGAGCGCGGAGAATGTCTATGTGCCGCCTGCCGACGGACCGCCAGCGCGCGGCGACGAACCGGAGTTGATGCACAAGTCGCATATTCTGTTCCGCGACCCCGAGACGGGAGAAGCATACGTCCTGCCGTGGGTGCGCGGCGCCTCCGAGGACCATGTGCCTGCCAGCCAGGGACGGTCGGAGGGCGAGCCCGTGCCGCCAGAGGCAATGCCAGCCAGGAAGGCGATCGAGGCGGCGCCGCCAACGACCTACTCGCTGCAGCAGGTCCGCAACATGCGGCAGCCCGAGAAATGGAAGGCCGGCGAGATTTATACGCGCGAACTCAATGGCTCGCTTGGAGAGGCGCATTTCCCGGTCGACGCCAACCCCGGTGGCTCCAACCCTGTCTCAGGAGTAGGGGGGCGATATGTGGATTCGCCCGTCTTCAAGAGCGACGATGTGATCGAGGCGATCGAGGTCAAGACCTACCATCGCTGGACGACGATCAACGGTGTCGCGCAGATGCGCGAAGTGCCGCTCACGCCGAAATTGCAGGAGCAGATCAACAAGGACGTGGCACTGCGGAACGAAAACCCTCGCTATCAACCGCGCTGGGTTTTCCTCGATGCTCCGCCTTCGGCGGACTTGCAGCGGGCGCTCGACGATGCGGGAATCGTCGGCAATATCTTCGGACACAACAAACCTGCCGCGGCAAAACCGCAACTCCAATCCGCGACGGCCGGAACCGGTCCGGGCAGAACCCTGCGGCTCGAGGACGAGAGCGGCAAGGCGATCATCGCGGCGATACTGGGCACCGAGCCGAGGGGGCCGGAACAGGTTTATGTGCCGCCTTCCGACGGGCCTCGCGCGCCGGCCGATGCTCCTGAACTGGCGGACAAGACGCACATACTGGTGTACGACCCCGACACCGGCGAGGCCGTCGTGCTGCCGTGGATACGCGGTGCTTCCGAGCGGGTGCCGACCGGGCCGGAAGTCAGGGCGCTTTCCACCGATCAGATTTCGGGGCTGAGCGGCGCGCAGTTGCACGCCATCAAGCCGGAGCATATCGCCACGCTGACGCCCGAGCAGGTTTCTGCACTGAGCTCCGAGCAGATCGGGCAGCTGACGCTTGATCAACTTAAGGCGCTGCGACCGAAGCAGTTGCGGGCGCTGAGCGCCGAACAGCTCCAGGCAATCGGGCCAGGCGAATTGCAGGCCGTTGCCCCTGGCCGCATCAGCGGCTTGCGACCGGATCAGGTTGCCGCCTTGTCACCCGAGCAGATCGCTGCCTTGACCATCGAGCAGGTGCACAAGCTGACGCCTGACCAGGTCGCCAAGCTCAGCGATGAGCAACGCAATGCCTTCACGCCGGAACAGTTCGCCGCCATGAGACCTGCCCAATTCGGCCATCTCGATGCGACGCAGTTCGCGGCGTTGAAACCCGACCTTGTCGCGGCACATGATCCCGCGACAACGGCAAAGCTGTCGCCGGACCACATCTCGGCGCTGACCCCCGGGCAGCTCGGTGCCCTGACCATTCACCAGGTCGAGGCACTGACCAAGCAGCAGATAGCGGCGCTGACGCCGAAGCAGCTTGGCGCGTTGAGCCCTGGCCAGTTGCGCAAGTTCACACCCACGCAGTTTGCCTGGATGTCGACGGAGCAGACGAACGACCTTTCGGTGCTGCAACTGACGACCTATCGGGCGACCCATAAAAAGGCGATGACGCCGGATCAGGCCACCAGCGTCGATTTGGCCCTCAGCCATGCCAGGATGCGGGAAAACGCTCAGGCACTCGCAACCTTTGGCGGCATGTCGACCACCTCCTACATGTTGTGGAGTTCGTTGCCGCCAACCTGGACCGCCACCGCTGGAGGGGTGGCATTTGGCGTGCGAGGCCTCGTTTTCGGCGCGCAGGCGGTCTTCCCCAATGCAACCGCAGGTAACAAGCCGTTCGGGCGATTCCTCAACGCGCTCGGCGGAGCCACATTCATTGCCGCAGCGCCAGGTGCCGCGACCGGGATGATCCAGGGTAAGGATCTTGTCGTCAACAGCACTTTCACGCTCGGCAACATCGTCTATGGCACGAAGTCGATGCTGCAGTCGTTCACCGGCAGACCGGTGATCCGAAACGTGGCCGAATATCTGGCTGGACCCGGCTATGTGCTTGGCTGCGCGGTCTATACGGTGCACTCCTGGCCGGCGCCGATCGCCACTGTCGCCGGCACCATGTTCACGTTCGGCTGCGCGGAATTCTGGGCGTCGGCAATAAGGACGGACCGGATGAATCGCCGTTCGGTGCCGCGAACCGATGCCGATATCGCGGCGGCGGCAAAGTCCGACAAAAGATGGACTGCATTGGATCGGTGGACTCTGGGCATCACCTTCGGCGTTGGAATGCTTCTCTTCTCGCTGGACACCCTGCTGGGGCAGCCTTGGGAGGGCGCGAAGACGACCCCTCCACCCGATCCGAAAAAAGCGGATGGCGATACCTCGTCCCAGCAACCCGATGATCCTTCGGATGTTCCAGGTAGGCCGCGGAACCCGGGGGAGGATTTCCCACAACTCGTCGTGCTGGCGGATGACGGCCTGAATTTGCGGACCCAGCCTGACGGGGACTCGGCCGTGGCGACGGTTCTGCAGCCGGGCACGTTCGTCGAACAGACCGCGAGGCCTTCGACCGATCCGTCGGGAGAAGCCTGGATACCCGTCGAAGGTTTCGGACCGGACGGCAAAATCCATAGCGGCTGGGTTTCCGGCGACTATGTCGAGGTTCATCCCGAGGGCAGCAGCAATCCCGAGGGCCGCACGAATCCAATGCTGGAGAAGGACGGCTATCAGTGGGTCGAGGTCAAGGACGGCGACTCTATTCGCCTGATCGCCAGGACCCATTCAGCGGATGTGGCGCAGACGGTGGTGCTCAACATGGATCACATCCTGAGTCCGGATATGATCTTCTCGGGCGACCGCATCTATCTGCCTGCCATATCGGTCGGCTGAGGAACGGCCGGCCAACCACAGAGTCCGCCAGCGCGTCGTGTCGAAACGGATTCATGCGACGCGCTTGACATGCGCTAGAGCGGTTTGCGTTTTGTCTGAATCAGGATTCCCAAGATTGAGCAAATCAGATTCGATGTTCTGACCGTTGGAGGTCGGGACAGATGGCCAAGCCTTATTCGATGGATTTGCGGGAACGGGCACTGGCTCGCCTTGAAGAAGGCGAGACGAGCCGAGAGGTGGCTGCGGCGCTGAAGGTGGCAGTTTCGAGCGTGATCAAGTGGGCGGCGCGCAAGCGTCGGCTGGGCAGTGCGGCACCCGGCAAGATGGGCGGTCATCGACCCTATCTGATTGACGGGGAGCATCGTGCTTTCGTCCTGAGCGAGGTCGAGCGGGATGCCAACATAACGCTTCATGAATTGACGGCCGCACTGGCTGACCGGGGTCTCATCATCCACCCCGCCAGCGTCGGTCGCTTCTTGCATCGCGAGGGCAAGAGCTTCAAAAAAAACCGTTCTGCCGGCTGAGCAGCTCAAGCCGAAGCTGATGCGTCGGCGGGCGCAATGGATGCGCTATCAGACCCGCATTGACCCAACGCGCCTGGTCTTCCTGGATGAAACGTGGGTCAAGACCAACATGGCGCCGTTGCGTGGCTGGGGTGTGCGCGGCAAGCGGCTGATGGCTCACGCGCCATATGGTCATTGGAAGACGATGACCTTCATCGCCGCGCTGCGGCATGATCGGGTAGAGGCGCCTTGGGTCATTGACGGACCCATCAATGCGCAGGCCTTCCGTGTCTATGTCGAAACCGAACTCATCAAGACACTGAAGCCGGGCGACATTGTCATTCTCGACAATCTCGGGTCTCACAAGGGCCAAGCCGTCCGCGACATCGTCAGGGCCGCCGCAGCGCGGCTCTTCTTCCTGCCGCCCTACAGTCCAGATCTCAATCCAATCGAGAAGCTCTTCGCCAAGCTCAAGCACTGCATGCGACGTGCCGCCAAACGAAGCATCCAGGCCGTACAGACAACGCTATCGCCCGCACCCTCGACGACGTCACCCCAAATGAATGCAACAACTACATCGAAAGCGCAGGCTATAAGTCAACCTAAATGCGAACCGCTCTAGGCTTTGCCTGTTCTCGCGGCATAGGCGTGTGCGACACAGGCGGCCAGCTTGGCAGCCCGCTCCGCAATCGGATTGGAGGGTTCGGAAGCGTAGGAGGCGGTAAACTGCAGGTCGGCCGGGTGCCATTCGCAGTCGACAATGCGCAGTTTGCCGCTTGCGGTATATTCCTGGACGACTTCCTCGGGCAGAGAGGCGATGCCGATACCGTTAAGTGTCATCTTGATGGAAGCGGCAAGGGAATTGGCCGGAAAGATACGCGGCGTCTCTTCCAACTCGCCAGTGAGCTTGCGGTAAAGCTCGCTGTAGGGTCTCGTGCTGCGCGCATAGCTGATGATTGGAAACTGCATCAGGTCTTTCAGCGTCAGCTTGCGTCGATTGGGCAATTTCAATTGCGGTGAGCAGACCCAGACCAGTGGAAAGCTTGGCAGCTCGATGTTCTCGATGCTGTATTCCAGAATGGGGCCCATGAGGACTGCAAGATCGAGTCGGTGGGACATGAGTTCATTGCGAAGGGTCGTCGTCGCATCGACGACAATATCCGTATCGATAAGCGGATAGCTCGCCTGCAATTCCCTGAGAAAATCCGGAAGCCATGTGTGCACGATGGATTCGGCAATCCCGAGCCGAAGCACCCCTGCCGTCTCTGAAAGAGAGCTGGCCGCCAGTTGCAGCCGTTCCGCTACGCGCAGGACCCTTTGAGCGGGTGGCAGCAGCCGTTGTCCCTCGGCGGTCAGCCTGACGGTGCTGCTCTGCCGCTCGAACAGCTTGGCACCCAGCGCTTCTTCCAGGCCGGCAATTCGCGTGGAGACCGCGGGTTGCGTCGTGTTGAGGCGCTCCGCCGCCTTTCGAAAGCTTCCGAAAGTCGCCACAAGGAGAAAGGTTTCGAGCTGCTTGATGTTGAAAGGGATCACGTTTCAATGCCGGACAATAATCTGGGCGCCGATCTTTACTCGGTCATATAGGTCGATAACGTCTTCATTGGTCATGCGGATGCAGCCGGAGGAGTTAGCCTTTCCGACGGTCCACGGCTGATTGGTACCATGGACGCGATAGAGCGTGTTTCCAATATACAACGCGCGGGCGCCCAACGGGTTGTTCGGCCCTCCGGCGACATGCGCGGGCAGGAGGCGGCCTTTGGATGCTTCCCTGGATCGCATTTCGGCCGGCGGCCGCCAGTCCGGCCAGTCTCTCTTGCTCGAAATCGTGTCTCGACCTGACCACTCCAGCCCTTCCTTGCCAACGCCCACCGCATATCGCAGCGCCTTGCCGTCCCCCAGTATGTAGTACAGGCGCCGCTCTGTGGTGTTGATCACGATCGATCCCTTCGGTTGAGCCTCGCTGAAAGGCACGATCTCTCTTGGCATTGCCGACCACCCGAGGCGAATTTTCTTCGCCCGAAGTCCGGTCGGGACCTGAAGGGGAGACCAACACATTTCTTGCCGGATCGTAAGCCCAACTTCTGGGGTCATAACCGCTGTTCGATCGGGCCTGCGATGGCGCCATGGCAGCAATCAACGTGGCGGCGAGTGATAGCGATGCACCCAATCTCCGGATGAGTGGCGGGCTGATCGGAATCCTGATTCCGAAAACGCGTGCGAGAGCATCCCAGTTCGCGGGCGAGATCTTGTTTGCCGCCACCGAGACCGATCCCTTTCCGCCGAGCATTGAACCGGCGATCACGAACCGGTGATTGATTCCAGCGCGCACCATATCGCTTTGCGGGTCCTTCGCAACATTTGGCACAGGAAGTTAATGCGTAGTCCAATTGGACTTCCAATTTTCCAGTATGCACGATAGAGTGAAATCGGCGGGCAAACCATGAAGCGAGCGACGCGGGTCATCACTCGTGGGTTGCTTGCAATAGGACCAATGTTGACGGTACGCAGTATCCGCCATGCTGATCGGTTGTCGGGAGCCAGGGCTGTCTTTGTCGCCTGGGGGCTTGCCGTGGTCCTGACGCTCGGCCTTGTCTCGCAGCACGCACAAGCCGCCGAACCGCGATGGCCCCCAGGTCCCTACAAATACATCACGGTCGACCAGTCGGTGACAGACGCGCTGGTCGAGCTTGGCCGCAACATGCGGGTGCCCATGCGTGTCAGCAAGCTTGTAAAGGGGCGCCTCAGCGCCGGCATGCCGGTGGGAACGGCCCGCGAGTTTCTGGAAGAGATTTGCAATCGATACGGGTTGGTTTGGTATTTCGACGGCATTGTCATGAACGTGGCAACCGAAGCCGAAATCCAGACGGAAATGATCCCGCTTGATGCAAACACGGCTGCCGGCGCCGAAGATCGGCTTTCGCGGCTGGGCGTCATCGATCCGAGGTTTCCGGTAAAGGTTTCCAAGCAAGACGATGTCGTCTCGGTATCGGGGCCGCCCTCCTACATCGAACTGGTCAGGAAAACGCTCGGGGTTCCCGCGGCAACGGGCACGAAGCCGGAGCCGGGCAATGTTGTTTCGGTCCGCGTTTTCCGCGGAAGGCAGGTGGAGGCGTATGATGTCCCCTCCGCCAAGAAGAACTAGGGAACGGGAGGCAGGTTCATGCAGATCGCACCGATTGGAGCCCTGGAGGCTACGCTTGCAAACTTGACCACCAGCATAAGCTCGCAACAGCAGATCACCGCTGGCGCCGCGGCGCAGCCTGGCAACCGGGTGGTCGGTGCCAAGCAGGAAAAGCACGACGCCGTGAAGGTCAACACGCCTGAGCGCGGTGATGTCGCCACACGGGCAGGCCAGCAGGTGGCACAAGCGTCGTCCGGTGCCAATCCGGCAATGGCTGGGCAATCCTCCAAGCCGGAAAGGACGGAGCCGATCACCGAACGCCAACTCTTCGACTATCTGGCCGAGACCGAGAAGGCAGGCGGGGGAGCGTCCACGGATCCGTCGGCACTGTTCGGTTCTGCCGTTCGGTCGTTGGATGGAACCATGCAACAGGTCCAGAAAGCGCTTGGCCAGGCGAACGCCCCCGTGAACGCTGATGCAGCCACGGTGCCGGAGGCCACCGGCAAGACGGCCCTGCCAGGCAAGGAAGGCGAAAATTCCCCGACAAGGAATGCCGAGCAACTCCTCGAACGATCCATTACGGTGATGTGGGCAGCCGCCAATCTCGAGGTGGTGACGAGCAGCGTGACGGCCGTCACGTCATCGACCAGCACGCTGATCAAACAACAGTAAATGCCACGGAGTGTTTCGTGCCAACGCTAACCCTGCCGTGGCGGTCAACGCTACTGAATCGATGCGGCGCCCGGTGGCGCATTGGGCTCGTTGTCATGGGTATGCTGGTGCTGCAGGCGTGCTCGGTGGAGCTGTATTCCAACCTCAGCCAGCGGCAGGCCAACGAGATCGTGGCTACGCTGGTGCGCCACGGGATTCCGGCGCAACGCGAGGCCGGCAAGGACGGCAAGATGACAGTTTCCGTGGAGAAGGGCCGCTTCGCCGAAGCCATGGCCATTCTCGACGAAAGCGGCTTGCCCAAACAGGAATTCCAGACGCTCGGCGAGGTGTTCAAGAGAGATGGGCTTGTATCCTCGCCCGTGGAGGAGCGGGCGACGATGATCTTCGGCCTGAGCCAGGAGCTTTCGCAGACCATCTCGGAGATCGATGGCGTGCTTTCCGCGCGTGTTCATCTCGTCTTGCCCGAAAACGATCCGCTGAGACAGCAGCTGGTGCCGTCGTCCGCCTCCGTCTTCATCCGGCATCGCGCATCCGTGCCGATGAATGAGCTCATTCCACAGGTCAAGATGCTGGTGGCCAAGGGTGTCGCCGGACTGACTTATGACAATGTTTCCGTCACCCTCATTCCGGTGACCGCGACGGCCCCCGAGCAGGGAACCGGCGAGGCGGGCTTCACCACATTCCTTGGCCTCTGGATGCATCCGGACAGCGTCGCCGCCGCGATGGGGCTGTTTTACGGCATGGCGGCGGCCATACTCGCACTGGCTGCCCGGCTGGCCTACGTGCAGTGGTACCGGCAGCCCGGTGTCTATGCGCTCGATGCCTCGGCAATGCCGGTGAAGAAGACATGACCCAGACCGGCTCGAAGCAAACCGCCAGCCCGCAATGGCAGGCATTTGTGTCCAACCCTGCATCCTACGTCGATGCGGCCCGGCTCGCGGAATGCCTTGACGGCACGATCGGCGAGGCTGCTTGCCAGTGCATGCTGCAATCGCAACGCCTCCATGAGCGATTGTCGGAGCTTCTGGTCGAGCGTCATGGGCTCTCCTCGGCGGTCGGAGAGCCGGCCGACGAGGTCGATCGAGCGATCGCCTTGTCCTCCGGCGAGCAGTTGGAGGAACTTGCGCTTCGCGCCGGCGCGATCTACTGGGCCGATAGTCTGGCCGCTGTCATTGTTGGACGCGAAGCGGCCGCGTGGCAGGCGGCGCTTGGTGCGGATCTCTGCGCTTTCGCGGTCGCCAACCGCGATCTGGCCCGTCCGCTGCAGCGGTTGGAGTCCCCGGAAGACATTTACGGTCGTGTCTATGCCGACGGCCTGAGTTGCCTTGGCGCCTGGTGCCAGGCGATGCCTGGCGATACGAGCATGCGGGTGCGCCTCAAGCTGGTGCCGCACGAGCTTGTCGACCAGACGGTGGCCGAACAATTCGCCGAGCGCGGCCCCGCCATTGTCCGGCGAGCGATGAGCTAGACGCGATGGTCGAACCGGGCAAAGCGACCGATGCCGTGCCGAGGCGCCCCTACGCCCGGATCCTGCGCGCCGCCGAGGTGCGCGCGCTGCAAGACGGGCATGCCTTTCTCGACGAAGCAAGGCGCGATGCGCAGCAGTTGCGTGACGCCGCTCGGCGAGCCTATGCGGCTGAATATGCCCAGGGCTATGAAGACGGCAAAGCGCAAGGTGATGCGGATGCCACGCGGTTGATAGGCGAGACCGCGGTCAAGGTGGATCGCTATTTTGGCGGGCTGGAAGCCGAAGTCATCAGTCTGGCCCTCGATGTCGTCAGGCGAATGCTTGGAGAATTCGACGTCGGCACGCTTGTCGCCAAGGTCGCAAGGCAGGCCGTGACTGAAATTCGCCGCGCCAAATATCTGAAAGTCCGAGTTCATCCCGCTTCCGTTGACAGGGTTCGCGATGAACTGGACGCGGTCTTGCGCGACAGTGATCTGGGTATGACGGTCGAGATCGACGCGGATGACGCGCTGGCGGCAGGCGCCTGCATCGTTTCGACTGACTTTGCCGTTGTCGATGCGAGCATCGATGCGCAACTCCAAGCCATAGCCGCCGCGCTTGCGTCAAAGGCGGAGGTTCCATGACGGAGCCCGCCGCCGATATCGAAAGCCGTCTGGCGTCCATCGTTCCGAATCTGCGTTCCGCCCTCCGCGATGACGCCAGCCGGCCGAGGAAGGGGCGTGTACGGCGGGTCACCGGCACGGTCATCCATGCGACCGTCGAGGAGGCCCGGATCGGTGAGATATGCGAACTGGTCGACCCCAGGACCGGCAAGACGACCAAGGCGGAAGTCGTCGGCCTCGTGGACGAAATGGCGATCCTTGTTCCGCTTGGCGATCTGATCGGTCTTTCAAGCCTGACGGAGGTCGTTGCGACCGGAAAGGACCAGCGGGTGCCCGTCGGTCCCGGGCTTCTTGGTCGGGTGATCAGCGCGTTCGGCGAGCCATTGGATGGCAAGCCGCTTTCGCCGGGTGGCATTACCGGCAGCTATCCGGTCAATGCCTATCCGCCATCTCCGCTGGAACGCAGCTTGATTTCCGACCCGATCCAGCTCGGAATCCGCGCCCTCGACGGGCTTCTCACCTGCGCGCGCGGGCAGCGCGTCGGCATCTTCGGCGAACCCGGCGTCGGCAAATCGATCCTGCTTTCCGATATCGTCAGCGGCACCGATGCCGATGTGGCCGTGGTCGCCCTTGTCGGAGAGCGCGGACGTGAAGTGCGCGAATTCCTCGAGCAACAGCTCGGGCCGGAAGGGCGGCAGCGCGCAATCGTCGTCGTCGCGACCTCCGACCGGCCTGCCATCGAGCGCGTCAAGGCCGCCTATGTGGCGACCAGCATTGCCGAATATTTTCGCGACCAGGGCAAGCACGTGCTGCTTGCAATGGACAACATAACGCGGTTTGCCCGTGCGCAGCGCGAAATTGGCCTGGCCTCGGGCGAGCCACCGACGCGTCGCGGCTTTCCGTCTTCGCTGTTCGCGGTCTTGCCGCGTCTGCTCGAGCGCTCGGGTCCCGGTCGCGTCGGGTCCATCACGAGCCTCTACAGCGTTCTTCTGGAAGGCGACGGCACGCTGGATCCGGTTGCCGAGGAAATTCAGGCGCTCCTCGATGGCCACGTCTTCCTGTCGAACGAACTTGCGCAGCGGAACCATTTCCCGGCCATTGACGTCTTGCGCAGCCGAAGCCGCCTCATGGACGCGGTTGTGCAGCCGGCCCATCGGTCCGACGCCAGCCACCTGCGTGCGCTGCTTGCCCGCTACGCCGACATCGAACTTCTCCTGCGGGTCGGTGAATACGAAAAGGGCAGCGATGCCTTGGCGGACGAGGCCGTGGCGAAGATCGATGCCATCAACGCCTTTTTGCGTCAGGGGTCCGCCACACACGAGAGCATCGAGAAGACGCGCCAACGCATGCGGGAAATCGTCAATGAAAGATCGTGACATGATCGCCCGATTGCGCGACCTGAGACGCCGCCGCGAAGAACGCGCGAAGGAAGGCGTGATCAGAAGGCACGCCGCTGCGCACCGGGCGACGAGGGAGGTTCAGGAGGCGGCCGCCGCTGTCACCGAACACCTCCAGCGTACGGTGGACGCCGAAGATGCGGCGTTCGGTTCGCTTGTTGGACAGCCGGTAAAGGCTGCCAGCCTCCATCGCCTTCAAGGACGGTTCGAAATCGCCGCCAGAAAAACCGGGCAGTTGCGGGAAAACGAGAAGATGGCCGGCGTCGCCGAGGAACGGCGGAAAGTAGAGTTGTCGGCAGCCCGCGATGATCATCGTGCGAGCACGAAAGCGGTGACGAAGCTGGACGGACTGCTGGAGCATCTGACCAAACGCAGCGCGCGCCGTCGCCTCGCTCTTTCCGAGCTTTTCGAGGAAGAGGAACGCGGCCCGCCGCGCTTGCCCGCAGAAGGATAGCCCCATCCGTGATCGTGGATATGGAAGTGTAATGCCTCAAGCCCTGGCATCGGCAAAAACGAAAGCGCGCGGAAAACCGGCCAGACTGCCGGGCGTCGGCGAACGGTTGACACTGGAATCTGTCGCGGCCGTGGACGTCGGCGCATTGAATTTCTTCTACCGCCGCCGCACTCCCGCGCAGATCACCATCGCGGGGAAGGCAATGACGATCGCTGCCGTCTGGCCGGCGCCGAACCCCGCGGACCAGCGGCTGTGCACGATTGCGTTCACGCTCGCAGACAAGGTCGCCAAATTGCGCCTGCCGCTTTCTGTCGTCGAAAGGGCCCTCGCCAAGGCGGACGAACTGGTCGACATGAAACGATTGGCGCCCACTCACGCCGCACTGCTGTTGGAATCCGCATTCGAAGAAGATCTCGAAAGGATCGAGGACAAGCTGGGTGAGAGGATCGCACTGACCTCGATTGAACGAACAGATACCGTCTCCGAGCAAACCCCGTTGGCCTTTGTGCTGACTGGCAACGACGAAACGATAGACTGCGTGTTGAACACGAATGACACCGGCCTGGCGGTTCGGATCGGCCGCCTTCTCGACGAGATCGGCAAGGCGAGGCCGCCGATCCCGGCCGAATTCCCGCTGCCGGTCTGCCTTCGGCGTGGAGCGCTGACGATCAGTCTTGGCGAGCTTCAAAGCCTGCAGCCTGGCGATGTGGTGCTTTTCAGGGATGCGGAGGAAGAACGCACCGCGGCACTCATCATTGCCGAGCACCTGTACGCGCCGGTGGCCTTGACTGCCGGAGGGCCGCAATTGCTTGCCGCGCCGACTGCAATCGCCGGATCGAATTGGGAGTGGACCATGAATCAGAACACGCCGCCGCCAGCCGGCCAGACATTGGAAGAGTCGACTCTGGACGAGCTGCCGGTCTCGCTTGCCTTCGAGATCGGCCGCACGGCGATGCCTCTCGGGGAGGTAAGGCAGCTTGCGCCCGGCGCCATCGTTACGCTTACCGACGTGACGAACGAGACTGTCGACATCATCGCCAACGGCAAGCGTGTCGGTCGTGGCGAGATCGTGCGGATTGGGGAAAACCTGGGCGTGCGGATCGTCCGTATGTTCGACAATGCTTGAGAATTCGCCCAACCTGCTTGGGATTCTGATCGCTGTCGGCTTCGTCGGGTTGCTGCCGCTGGCCGTCGTCACGATGACGGGCTTCTTGAAAATTTCGGTCGTGCTGTTTCTCGTCCGCAACGCGCTTGGCGTCCAGCAGATGCCGCCCAATCTGGTGCTCTACGGCATAGCGCTCGTGCTTACCGTCTATGCCACCACGCCGTTGCTGAGCGAGATGTCGGGCCGGCTTCAGGAAGGGCAAGTTCAGTTCCAGACCACGGACGACCTTGCCAGGGCGGCACAACTGGTCAGGGAACCATTGCAGCGACATCTCATGAAATTCACCCAGCCGGAAGAGCGGCAGTTCTTTCTCGATGGCACCAGTCGCCTGTGGCCGGAACAGGCGCGGCAGAATCTCAAGGACGACGATCTCTCGATCCTTGTTCCGGCCTTTGTCGCATCCGAGCTTACCCGTGCCTTCGAGATCGGCTTCCTGCTTTATCTTCCTTTCCTCATCATCGATATCGTTGTTGCGAATGTCCTGATGACGCTCGGCATGATCATGGTCTCGCCGGTTCTCATTTCGATCCCGCTGAAACTGTTCCTTTTCGTCGCCATCAATGGCTGGTCGCGGCTGATGCATGGCCTCATCCTGAGTTACGTCTGACGCCACTGGAGGGTTTGCATGAGCAATGACTTCATCCTGGCGAAGGTCCAGAGCGCGCTTCTGACAGTGCTGCTCGCGTCCAGTCCCGCGATCATCGCGGCGCTCGCTGTCGGCATCCTTGTCGGCCTTGCCCAGGCGCTGACGCAGATTCAGGACCAGTCGCTGCCGCAGACGATCAAGCTCGTCGTGATCCTGCTCGTCATCATCGTCTTCGGTCCGCTGCTCGGTCAGCAGATCGCGGAGCAGGCCTCGACGGCGCTGGACGAATTCCCCGTCGTCACGCGCTGAGGCACGCGGATGTCGGTCGAGCCCCTCTTCGCGTCTGTCAAGGAGCTTCAGTTCTATCTTCTGGCAGGCGCTTTCGCGCTCGCACGCCTGACCGGTTTCATGCTCCTGATGCCGCTCTTTTCGCGTGTGCCGCTATCCGGGCTTCTGCGCAACGGCGTGGCCCTGGCATTGGCGGTTCCGGTCTTTCCGATGATCGTGACCAAACTGACGAACACCGAAATCACGACGACGATGATCGTCCTGTACATGCTCAAGGAGGTCGTTGTCGGGGTGACGCTCGGGCTGGCAATGGGCATACCGTTCTGGGCGGCGGAGGCTGCGGGCGATATCCTGGATCTGCAGCGCGGTTCCTCGATGGGAACCCTGATCGACCCGATGATGACCCATGAGACGAGTGCCACCGGCACCTTGCTCGCCGTCATCATGGTCACGATCTATCTGGCGGCCGGTGGCCTGCAGCTTTCCCTGACCAGCCTCTACGACAGCTACGGGCTTTGGCCGATCGACCAACTTCTGCCTGTGTTCAGCAAGGATGCTGCCGGGATATTTCTCGATCTGCTGAATCGCATCCTGGTGATGGCACTGACCCTCGTTTTTCCGGTCGTCGTCAGCATGCTGCTGTCCGACATTGTGCTGGCTTTCCTGGCGCGCGCCTCGCCGCACCTGAATGTTTTTGCGCTCTCGCTGGTCGTCAAGACGCTGGTGTTCAGCCTCGTCCTTGTCCTCTACGTGGCTTTCCTGCTCTTCTACATGAACCGAGACCTGGGTTTTCTGCACGAAGCAGGCCGACAGATAGAAGCGATCGGCTGCCGCGGTTGTCAATGACAATAACAGCTTTATGAGCAAAGGCTAATAATAGTGGAAGTCTCTGTTGGCTGACCAATAAATACAATTTATCGACGAGGAAAGATTCTGATAATTTGACAAGCGACCGACCCGTCGATGATCTTACGCGCTCTCGACGTGTCTCTGAACATGCATATGCCTCGGAAGCCATGGCTCGCCAGACCACTTCATTGATCTATGAGGATTTGCGACTGGTCGATTCAGACAGGCTGCGCAGACTGGTTAGAATGGGTGCCTATGAAGGGCATACGGGAGGGCTTGCGCGCGGCAAGCTCCAGGCCAATGTCGTGATTGTGCCGCGCAGCTTCGCCAGCGATTTCCATCAGTTTTGCGTCCGCAACCCGAAACCCTGTCCTTTGGTAGGCGTGAGCCGCGCCGGCAGTCCATTGCTCCCGACTCTGGGTGACATCGATATCCGCACCGATGCGCCCCAGTACAACATCTATTGCTTCGGCGAGATGATCCATCGGAAAACCGACATCATCGACCTGTGGCGAGATGACTTTGCCGTTTTCGCGCTGGGCAGCTCGCTTACCGTCGAAGCCGCCCTTGCCGAGAAGGGCATCAAACTCCGCAGCATCGGATGCGGCAAAGCCTTGCCCAAATTCCGGACCAGGATCGAGACGCACGGCGTCGGACCCTTTGGTGGTGAAATGGTCGTCTCCATGCGCCCGATAAGGCGTTGCGACGTCGACAAGGTTCGCGTCCTCACCGCACGCTTCCCGCATGCCCACGGCTCTCCTATCCACGTCGGAGAGCCCACCATCATCGGGATAAAAGACTTGATGGCTCCCGACTGGGGTGACGCGGTCGAGATCATGGAAGGGGAGGTTCCTGTATTTTGGGCCAGTAGCCTGACCGCCCAAGATGCTCTCGCTCGTGCCGAACTCGCAATCTCGATCACCGTCTCGCCGGGGCACATGCTGATCACGGACTTGGATGCACGAGCAGATGCAGGCGCTTTCAAGGTCTATTAGCAAGCGCAAGGCGGTCATCTTCGACCCTTCAAGAGTTCGAGACTGTGCGGACCCACTGTCGGCCTCCGCCAGGAGCAAAAAATCGTCCGATTGGTCCCGATAGTTGGCGAAACCTCGGAAGATTTTTCGTGCCAGTTCTCCCTTTAGAGCGGTCTGAATCAGGATTCCCAAGATTGAGCAAATCAGATTCGATGTTCTGACCGTTGGAGGTCGGGACAGATGGCCAAGCCTTATTCGATGGATTTGCGGGAACGGGCACTGGCTCGCCTTGAAGAAGGCGAGACGAGCCGAGAGGTGTAAGGTGGCAGTTTCGAGCGGGATTTCGGGCTGTGTGGAAATTTTTTTTAGGGATTTCAATTGGTTATATGCTATTCGAACAATCGAGTGGGAGTTGAGGGAAATCGGCGGCAATGGCGTTGCTAGGACGGGGATTTTCGCCGTCGTTCAATCGCGTCTGGCACCACCACCAGCTTGCCGACGAAATCCTTGGCGACGAAATCGGCCTGGGCGCGATGGAAGTCCGACAGTCTGTAGACGCCGCCGACCAGCGGCCGGATCTTTTTCTCCTCGATGTAGCGCACGATGCGACAGAAATCGGCGCGCGTGCCCTGGCTCGAGCCATGAAGCTGCAGCTGCTTCAGATACATTGTGCGTAGATCGAGTTGCACCACCGGGCCGGCGATCGCGCCGGCCGTCGTGTAGCGGCCTTCGGGCCGCAAGATACGCAGCAGGTCGTTGAAGATCGCACCACCGACGAGGTCCGCAACCACGTCAATCGGCTGTCCGCCAGTCGCGTCGTTGACGGCGGCCGGCAGGTCGGTCACGCCGCGCGTGATGACTTTCTCGGCACCGATGTCGAGAACCGCCTGCTCCTTGCCCTTGCCAACGACGGCGTAAGGAACGGCGCCGCGCGCCCTTGCCAGTTGCACGATGCCCGAGCCGACGCCGCCGGACGCGCCGGTAACCAGCACCCGTTCGCCGGCCTTCAAACCCGCGCGTTCCAGCATCTGCTCGCCGGTGAGATAGGCACAGCAGAAAGTGGCGAGCTCGATGTCGGTCATTTCGGTGTCGACGACATGCGCGTTCTCGGCCGGCACCGCCTGGTACTCGGCATAGCCGCCATCGCGGCCATGGCCCATATAGTCGATGTCGGCGAGTGAATCGTCGTCGCGGTTGTAGATGGAGAAATCGACCATCACCCGCTCGCCGAGCCGATCGGGCGAAACCCCGTTGCCGACGGCGGCGATGGTACCCACCGTATCCGTGCCCTGGATGCGCGGGAAGGTCAGCGTGTTGCCTTGCCGCCGCCAGGTCGACACCGCCGCCGCGTCCTCCTCCGTGCCATAGGCGCCCTGGCGCACCCAGACATCGGTGTTGTTCATGCCGCAGGCGCTGACCTTGACCAGCACCTCGCCCGCAGCCGGCGAGGGCACTTTAACGTCGGTGCGGTAGACAAGTTTTTCCGGTCCGCCGTGCCCGGTGAGCAGCACGGCGGCCATGGTGGCGGGGAGGGTTTTGGTCATCGCGTTCATGGGTCGATTTCAGAGACTGGCAAACACGCTCTTCACCGCATCGGCGGTCTTCGCCACCACGATGTCGGCTTCCTCGCGGGTCAGGCAGAGCGGCGGCGCGAAGCCAAGGATATCGCCCTGCGGCATGGCGCGGCCGATGACGCCGTTTGCCGCGAGTGCCGTCGCCACTTGCGGCCCGATCTTCTGCGAGGCGTCGAAGAACACCCGGTCGTCCTTGTCGGCGACGAATTCGACCGCCGCCAGCAGGCCGTCGCCGCGCACATCGCCGACATTCCTGTGGCCGCCGACCGCCTTGGCCAGTTCGGCGCGGAAATGGGCGCCGGTCTCGCGGGCATTTGTCACCAAGTCCATCTCATCGATCAGTTCGAGATTGGCGACGCCCGCGGCAACGCAGATCGGATGCGCCGAATAGGTCCAGCCATGGCCGAGCGAGCCGAGCTTGTCGGAGCCCTGCACCAGCACCTGCCACATCTTGTCGGCGACGATGACGCCCGACAGCGGCGCATAGGCCGAGGTCAAGCCCTTGGCGATGGTGATCAGATCCGGCTTGATGCCGTAATGGTCGGAGCCGAACATGGTGCCCAGCCGGCCAAAACCCGTCACCACTTCGTCGGCGACCAAGAGCACGTCGTACTTTTTCAGCACCGCCTGGATCTTCTCCCAGTAGCCGGCCGGCGGCGGCACGATGCCGCCGGTACCCAGGATCGGCTCGCCGATGAAGGCGGCGACCGTTTCGGGACCTTCGGCAAGGATCATCTCCTCGAGCTTGTCGGCGCAATGCTGCGAGAACTGCTCCTCACTCTGTGAGCGGTCGGCGCGGCGGAAATAATAGGGCGCCTCGGTGTGCAGGATCGGCGCGCGCGGCAGGTCGAAAGCGTTGTGGAACAGGTCGAGCCCGGTCAGCGATCCCGTCATCACGCCCGAGCCGTGATAGCCACGCCAGCGCGAGATGATCTTCTTCTTCTGCGGCCGTCCGAGCACATTGTTGTAGTACCAGATCAGCTTGATGTTGGTTTCGTTGGCGTCCGAGCCGGAGAGGCCGAAATAGACTCTGCTCATGCCCTTCGGAGCGCGGTCGATGATCATCTTGGCAAGCGTGATCGAGGCCTCGGTGCCGTGGCCGACATAGGCGTGGTAATAGGCGAGGTTCTTCGCCTGGGCGGCGATGGCGTCAGCGATCTTCTGGCGGCCATAGCCGACATTGACGCAATAGAGGCCGGCAAAGGCATCGATGCTCTTCTTGCCGGTGTTGTCCCAAACGGTGACGCCCTCGCCGCCGGCCATGATGCGTGTCGGGCTCTCGCCGCGCGCGTGCGTGCCCATATGGGTCGAGGGATGGAAGAAATGGTCGCGATCCCAGGCGGCGAGTTCGTTGGACTGGTCGAGCATTTTATTGACTCCTTGAGAGATGGCCGGACGAACCTATGCGACGTCCAGGCAGAGATATTTTAGATCGGTGAAGGCTTCGAGCCCGTGGTGCGAGCCTTCGCGGCCGATGCCGGACTGCTTGACGCCGCCGAACGGGATCGGCGCGCCGGTGATCTTGACGCGGTTGATGGCGACCATGCCGTAGTCGAGCGCACGGCCCATGCGTTGCTGGCGGGCGCCGTTCTCGGTCACGACATAGGCGACGAGGCCATATTCGGTGGCGTTGGCGCGGGCGATCACCTCGTCCTCGCTGTCGAACAGCGTCACTGCGGCGACTGGACCAAAGGTCTCCTCGCGCATGATCAGCGCCTCGTCAGCAACGTCGGCCAGCAGCGTCGGCTGGTAGAACAGCGGCCCGGCCGAATGTCGCTTGCCGCCGGTAAGACAATGCGCGCCGTGAGCCACGGCATCGGCGACCTGCTCCTCGACCTTCTTGACGGCGCGCTCATGCATCAGCGGCCCAATGTCGATTTCCTGAGCAAGGCCATTGCCGGTCCGCAGCGCCTCGATGCGCCTGGCAAAAGCGGCGCAGAAGCGATCGTAGATCGGACGCTGGACATAGATGCGGTTGGCGGCAAGGCAGTCCTGGCCTGACGTGGCGAATTTGGCATCGATGGCGATGCTCACCGCTTTGTCCAGATCGGCGTCGGCGAAGACGATCAGCGGCGCATGGCCGCCGAGCTCCATCACCAGCCGCTTCATCGTTGCCGCACTTTGCGCGGCGATCAGCCTGCCGATTTCGGTCGATCCGGTGAAGCTCAAGGCGCGGACGCGCGGGTCTTCGCACATTCGGCCGACGATGGTCGCGGCCTTGCCGGTGACGATGTTGAAGACGCCGGCAGGCAGGCCGGCACGCTCGCCGAGTTCGGCTAGCGCCAGAGCCGACAGCGGCGTTTCCGAGGAGGGATGCGCGACGATGGTGCAGCCGGCGGCAAGCGCAGCCGCCGCCTTGCGGGTCAGCATCGCCGACGGAAAATTCCACGGCGTGACCACACCGACCACACCGAGCGGCTCGCGCCGCACCATCATTTCGGCACCCGGCAGATGGCTGGCGACGCTCTCGGCGTTCAGACGCTTGGCTTCTTCGGCATACCATTCGACGAAGGAGGCGGCGTAGTCGATCTCGCCCAGCGATTCCTGCAGCGGCTTGCCCTGCTCCAGCGTCATCAGCAGCGCGAGGTCGTCCTTTGCGGCGATGATCAGCTCGAACCATTTTCGCAGAGTTTTGGACCGCTCCTGCGGCAACAGCGTCCGCCAGGCCGGAAAGGCGAGGGCGGCGGCGTCGATCGCCTTTGTCGTCTGGCGTGCATCAAGCGCAGCGACGAAGGCGACGGTGGTGCCGGTGGCCGGATCGGTGACCTCGAAACTCTCGGCGGCCTCGCTCGCCGTCCAGTGGCCGTCGACATAGGCAAGCTCGCGCAGCAGCCGGCGGTCGGCGAGGCGATCGAGCGCGTCATGGCGATGTGAGCGGGCGAAATGCGCGGACATGATCGAGACCTCCCGGTTCGGACTGATACGGGAAGATTATCCGCCCCATGCGGACAGAGAGGCTGTTTGGACGCCTGCCCGTAGAGAGAGTCTCTCTATTCTGTCGCGTCGGCAGACGATCTCTCTGGCCCTACGGCGACGCCGGCAACAGGTCGGCTATGGGCAGCGCAATCTCGTCCTTCACCGTCTTGATGACGATGTAGGTGAAGTAGCGGTCGATGCCGATTTCGCGATCGAGCAAGCCGTCGACCAGCCGCTGATAAGCGTCGATGTCACGTGCCATCACCTTCAGGACATAGTCGACACCACCGCCCACCGACCAGCAGGCGACAATCTCGGGAATGTCGCGGATGACACGCTCGAAACGGTCGAAATCGGCCTGGCGATGACTGGCCAGCGTCACCTCCATCAGCACGGTGGCGACGGGTGCGACGACACGCATCGCGATCCGGGCGTGATAGCCCGAAACGATGCCGGCCTTTTCCAGCCTGCGCAGCCGCATCCAGCACGGCGTCGGCGACAGCCCGACCTGTTCGGCCAGCGCGAGCTTTGTGATGCGTCCGTCACGCTGGATGGCATCGAGGATTTTCAGGTCGATCGGGTCGAGTTTCGGTGCAGTCATCAGCGTCCACTTTTTCGTCCACGACACCATGACGGAGCATTATTTCGATTGTCAATTGCACTGATTTCGATCTCTAATAAGTCATGACATTGTGGCAACCCGATCCCGCGCTTATCCGGCGGCCGGCCTATCAGTCGCTGGCCGACCAGTTCGCGCGCGCCATCCATGACGGACGCCTGGCCAATGGTGCGCGGCTGCCGACCCATCGCCGGCTGGCCGACGACCTCAAACTATCGGTGCAGACGGTCAGCCGCGCCTATGAGGAGCTGATCCGCCGCGGCCTGATTTCAGGCGAGATCGGTCGCGGCAGCTTCGTCCAGACGCAGCGCCGCGAGCCCGAGCCGCCATACCTGCCGGAGCGTCTTGGCGAGATCATCGACCTCTCCATCCTGAAACCGGTCTGCGAGCCGATGCATCTCGAGCGGCTGAAGCAGGCGCTGGGCTGGTTGGCCGAAAATCTGCCGTCGAGTTCGGCGCTGTCGTTCCGGCCCAACATGGTGTTCCCGCGCCATCGCGCCGTGGCGGTCGATTGGCTGAAACTGTGCGGGCTCGACGCCTCCGCGCAGAACATCAGCCTGACCAACGGCGCTACCGCCGGCATGACGGTGGCGCTGATGAGCGTGGCGCCGCCCGGCTCGACGGTCGCCACCGAAGCCATCGGCCACCACACGCTGGTGCCGCTCGCCCGCTATCTCGGCTTCAATCTCGAGGGCCTGCCGATCGACGGCAACGGCCTGATACCCGAGGCGCTTGACGAGGCCTGCCGGCTGTCCGACATCCGCGCCGTCTTCGTGCAGCCCTCGGTCATCAATCCGACGGCGACGCTGATGGATGCGGCGCGGCGCGCCGAGATCGCCGCGGTGGCGCGCAAGCACGACATCGCCATCATCGAAAACGATGTGCTCGGTCCCCTGGTCGAGGATCGGCCGCCGCCGGTTGCTGCCTATGCGCCGGAGCGCACCCTTTACGTCACCTCCTTCACCAAGATCACCGTGCCCGGCCTGCGCATCGGTTATCTCGCCGCGCCCGACCGCTATGTCGCCGCCGTCGCCAACCGGCATCTGGTTTCGAACTGGATGGCGACGCCGCTGGTGGCCGAGATCGCCACCAAATGGGTCACCGACGGCACCGCGATGGAACTTGTCCGCTGGCAACGCGCGGCATTGCGGCGGCGGCAGGACATCGCGGCGCAAGTGCTGGCCGGGGTCGACTATCGCGCCCGGCGCGACGGGCTGCATGTCTGGCTGCAACTGCCCGCCGACCGCACCGAGGAAAGTTTTGTCGCCCAGGCCCGCCTGCAAGGCGTGGCGATCGCGCCCGGTACCTCCTTCCGCATCTCGGACGCACCATGGCATCCGGCGGTGCGCATCTCGCTGGGTTCGACCACCGAGGGGGAACTGCGCGCCGGCCTCGGCGTTGTCACCAAGCTGCTGCTTGGCGATCCAGAGCATCTGCTGCTCGCCATCTAGCGGATGCGTCGTCATTCGGGTGATGCCAGCCCGCGAAAGGCGGCCTCCTGCGCTTTCGGTACTCACGTACGAAAAGTACGCTCCGTTCCGGTTCCCGGAGGCTGCCATTCTCGGCTCGGCCTGACCCGAAATCCCGACACGCCCGAGGTATTCATTGCCCAATAATTGTGCGGAGTGGGAAATATTGTCATGATATTATTTTCCCAATTGACATGATTTGGCGCGTTCCGCATCGTTAAGGCCTCTCCAGCACGGGGGATTTCATTTGTCCGCATCCGCGCCTATCATCAAGATCGACGGCATCTCGAAGAGCTTCGGCAGCTTCAAGGTGCTGGACGGCCTGTCGATGCAGGTCATGCCGCGCGAGAAGCTGGCGCTGATCGGCCCGTCCGGCTCGGGCAAGACGACGATCCTGCGCATCCTGATGACGCTCGAGCGCATCGACGGCGGCCACATCCAGGTCGACGGCGAACAACTCTACCACATGGAGCGCAATGGCCAGCTGGTGCCCGCCGACGAGCGGCACCTGGCCAGGATGCGGCAGAAGATCGGCATGGTCTTCCAGCTGTTCAACCTGTTTCCGCACAGATGCGTCATCGACAACGTCACGCTGGCGCCGATGCTGACCAAGGGCGCGCCGCGCGCCGCCGCCGAAAAGCGGGCGATGGAACTGCTCGACATGGTCGGCATGGCCGACAAGGCCAAGGCAATGCCGGCACAGCTGTCCGGCGGCCAGAAGCAGCGCGTGGCGATCGCTCGCGCCCTCGCTTTGCAGCCGAAAATCATGCTGTTCGACGAGGTAACGTCGGCGCTCGACCCGGAACTGGTCGAGGAGGTGCTCAACGTCTTGTGGCGGCTCTGCGCCGAGACCGACATGACCATGCTGCTGGTCACCCACGAGATGGGTTTTGCCCATGATTTCGCTGACCGGGTGCTGTTCTTCGATCGCGGCAGGATCGTTGAGGAAGGCAAACCCGACGAGATTTTCCGCAATCCCAAACAGGAGCGCACGCAAGGCTTCCTGAAGAAGATCATCGCGGCCGGACATCGCGTCTGACCGTCATTCAAAAGGCGGCGAAGCCGTCCTCAAAGGGCGACGAAGTCGTCCCGTACCGCGCAAACCAAGAAAACGAAAACAAGGAGTTGGGAACAATGAAGAAACTTGGCATTCTGGCTGGCGTCGCCGGCCTAGCACTGACGGCGGTGCTGGCCGCCTCGAGCGTCGGTTCGGCCGACGACAGCAAGCTCGAGCAGCTCAAGGCGCAAGGCTTCGCCCGCGTCGCCATTGCCAACGAGCCGCCCTATACGGCGGTCGCCGCCGACGGCAAGGTTTCGGGTGCGGCGCCCGACGTGGCGCGCGAGATATTCAAGCGCCTCGGCGTCGGCGACATCGTCGCCTCGATCTCAGAATATGGCGCCATGATCCCCGGCCTGCAGGCCGGCCGCTTCGACGTCGTCACCGCTGGCCTGTTCATGAAGCCGGAGCGTTGCGCCGCCGTCGCCTATTCGGAACCGGTCTTGTGCGATGCCGAGGCGATGCTGGTGAAGAAGGGCAATCCGAAAGGCTTCAAGAGCTACGAGGATGTCGCCAAGGATGCGACCGCCACGATCGGCGCACCAGGCGGTGGCACCGAGGAGAAACTGGCGCTCAATGCCGGCGTGCCGCGCGAACGCGTCATCGTCGTGCCGGATGGCCAGAGCGGCGTGAAGATGCTGCAGGATGGCCGCATCGACGCCTATTCGCTGCCGGTTCTGTCGATCAACGACCTGGTCAAGAAGGCCGCCGATCCGAACCTTGAAGTCATCGCTCCCGTGCAGGGCGCGCCGGTCTATTGCGACGGCGCCGCCTTCAAGAAAGGTGACGAGGCGATGCGCGACGCCTTCGATGTCGAGCTGGCCAAGCTGAAGAAGTCCGGCGAGTTCGCCAAGATCATCGAGCCCTATGGCTTCTCGGCGGCGGCGGCGATGTCGACGACGCGCGACAAGCTCTGCGCGGCGAAGTAGGCGCTGCCCCTCACCCTTACCTTCTCCCCGTCCCTTGCGGGGAGAAGGTGCCGGCAGGCGGATGAGGGGCGGGTCCGACGTCCGCTATTGATTGACAAGGAAACTTCACCTCAATGACCCAGTGGTCCGGCTATTTCGGCCTGATATTGCAGGGAGCGCTTGTCACCATCGAGCTGACGCTGATGGGGTCGGTGCTTGCCCTGTTCATGGCCTTTCTCGCCGGCATGGGTCGGCTGTCGCGCTTCTTCGTGCTGCGGGCGCTGGCCACCGCCTATATCGAATTCTTCCGCGGCACCTCGATCTTCGTGCAGCTGTTCTTTGCCTATTTCGTGCTGCCCTTGGCGGGCATATCGCTGACGCCGTTGCAGGCCGGCGTTCTGGCACTTGGCCTCAATGTCGGCGCCTACGCCGCCGAGGTGGTGCGCGGCGCCATCCAGTCGATCGGCCGCGAGCAATACGAGGCCTGCATCGCGCTCAATCTCGGCCGCTGGCAAGGCATGCGCCACGTGATCCTGCCGCAGGCATTTCTGGTGATGCTGCCGACCTTCGGCAACAACGCCATAGAATTGCTCAAGGCCACCGCCGTCGTCTCGCTGATCTCGCTGGCGGACCTGACCTTCCAGGCACAAGTGGTGCGCTCGCAGACCGGCAACACCATGGTGCCGTTCACCACCATCCTGATCATCTATTTCATCCTGGCGCTGCTCATCTCATGGGGCGTGCGCTCGCTGGAACGCCGCTTGGCGCGCGGCCTCGACGGAGTGCGCGTCTGATGGCTGGAGCCTGCTGATGGAATGGGACTGGGATTTTGTCTGGCAGATCATGCCGACGCTGATCCAGGGGGTGAAGATCACCATCCTGGCAACGCTGCTCGGTTCGGTGCTGGCGGCGATCGTCGGGTTGGGCATCGCGCTGGCGCGCCGCTCGCCCAACCGGGCCTTGTCGCGGACGGTTGGTTTTCTCGCCGAGTTCATCCGTGGCACGCCGCTGCTGGTGCAGCTCTATTTCATCTTCTACGTGCTGCCCGACATCGGTATCCTGTTGCCGCCGCTGGTCGCGGGTGTCATTGGACTTGGGCTGCACTACGGCACCTACACGGCGGAAGTCTATCGCGCCGGCATCGACAATGTGCCGCGTGGCCAGTGGGAGGCCGCCAAGGCGTGCAATTTGAACGCTAGGCAGACCTGGACCCACATCATCATTCCGCAAGCCATTCCGCCGATGATCCCGGCGCTGGCCAACTATTTCATCGCTATGTTCAAGGAAACGCCGCTGCTGTCGGCGATCACAGTGCTGGAGTTGATGAACCAGGCGAAAAGCGTCGCCAACACCTACTATCGCTACATCGAGCCGATCACGCTGGTGGGTGCTTTCTTCCTTGCCATCAGTCTTTGTTCGGTCGTGCTGCTGCGCTGGCTGGAACGCCGCTACGGCAAGATCGAGAGGTAGTTCGTGAAACCCTTGCCCGAGATCAAAGTCTATCCAAAGCGACCGGCGCTGGATGACCGTCCGCTGGAGAAGCGCGTCGGCTTGATCATCCTCGCAACCGACCACACGACCGAACCGGATTTCCGCCGCATGGTGGCGAGCGAGCGCATCGGCGTTTATGTCGCGCGCATTCCCTATGCCAATCCGACGACGCCGGAAAATCTGCGCAAGATGCAGCCGGCGCTGACGGCGGGCGCGGCCCTGATCCTGCCCGACGAGAAGCTCGACGCCGTCTGTTATTCCTGCACTTCGGCCTCGGTGGTGATCGGCGATGCCGAGATCGAGGCGGCGATCCAGGCCGCCAAACCCGGCGTTTCAGTCGTCACGCCGCCAATGGCGGGCGTGCGCGGGCTGCGTGCGCTGGTCGCAAGCAGGATCAGCATTCTCACCCCCTATACGGTCGAGACCAGCAAGCCGATGGCCGCCTATTTCGCGGCACAAGGGTTTGACATCGCCAGCTTCTCTTGCCTCGGCTTCGAGGACGACCGCGAGATGGCGCGCATCGCACCGGAAACCCTTGTCGACCTGGCGCGCGAGGCTACGCATGCGAGTGCCGACGCGCTGTTCGTGTCTTGCACGGCGTTGCGCGGTGCGCTCGCGGTCACCGGCATGGAACAGGCCATCGGCCGTCCCGTTGTTACCAGCAATCAGGCGACCGCCTGGAACTGCTTGCGCCTTTGCGGCGACGAGACAGCCCATCCTGAATTCGGTCGTCTGATGACGCTGCCATTGCCGCGCGATTGATGATCATGAGACAGGTTACGCTTGAGCATATTCGCGCCGCGCGTGAGCGCATTGCTGGCAAGGTCGAGCGTACGCCGACCGTGCTTTCTCCGAGTCTTTCCGAACGGCTGGGCGCACAGCTTCACCTCAAGCTCGAACACCGGCAGACCACCGGCAGCTTCAAATTGCGCGGCGCCTCGAATGCTGTCGCTTCGCTGAGTGCCGAGGAGAAGGCACGCGGCGTGGTCGCGGCCTCGACCGGCAACCATGGCCGGGCGCTGGCGCATGCTGCGAAGCTCGAAGGCATGCGCGCGGTGATCTGCATGTCGCGTCTGGTGCCGGGCAACAAGGTCGATGAGATCCGCCGCCTCGGCGCGGAGGTGCGCATCGTGGGCAACAGCCAGGACGATGCGCAGCGGGACGTCGAACGGCTGGTGGCTGAGGAGGGGCTGGTCATGCTGCCGCCCTTCGACCATCCCGATATCATCGCCGGGCAAGGCACGCTTGGGCTGGAAATGATCGAGCAGGTCCCGGATGCCGCGCTGGTTCTGGTACCGCTGTCCGGCGGCGGGCTGGCATCGGGCGTGGCGGCAGCAGTCAAGGGCGTCAGCCCGCGCACAAAAGTTATCGGCGTCTCTATGGTGCGCGGTGCGGCGATGAAAGCAAGCCTCGATGCCGGCCGCCCGGTGCCTGTGGAGGAACTGCCGACGCTGGCGGATTCGCTCGGCGGCGGCATCGGCCTCGACAACCGGCTGACCTTCGCCATGTGCCGCGACCTGCTCGACGATGTCGTCCTGCTTGGCGAGGATGAGATCGCCGCCGGCATCCGCCATGCCTACGAACGGGAGCGCGAGATCGTCGAGGGCGCCGGCGCGGTCGGCATCGCGGCGCTGCTCGCCGGCAAGGTCAACGCGAACGGGCCGGTGGTTGTTCTTCTCTCCGGCCGCAACATCGATATGGGTCTGCACCGCAAGCTCGTCTGCGGTGAGGCGCCATCGCCGAAGGAGAGTGCCGCATGAACCGGATGACGATCCTCACCGAAGCCGAGTTGCGGGCGATCGTGACACTCGATCTCGATGCCGTCGCCTGCGTCGAAAACGCTTTCCGCGCACTCGCCACCCTGCCGGTGGCGATGCCGCCGATCCTGCGGCTGGACATTCCCGAGCATCGCGGCGAGGTCGACGTGAAATCCGCCTATGTGCCAGGCATCGACGGTTTCGCCATCAAGATCAGCTCCGGCTTCTTCGACAACCCGAAACTCGGCCTGCCCAGCGGCAACGGCATGATGGTGCTGCTGTCGGCCAAAACAGGCCTGGTCGAGGCGCTATTGCTCGACAACGGCTATCTCACCGATGTCCGCACGGCGGCGGCCGGCGCGGTCGCGGCGAAACATTTGTCACGGCCAGAGTCCACGGTGGCTGCAATCTTCGGCGCCGGCGTGCAGGCCGGACTGCAGCTCGAAGCGCTCATGCTGGTGCGGCCGATCGCCGAGGCGCGCATCTGGGCGCGCGATGCCGCCAAGGCAGGGACGACCGCGGCTGCCCTGCACGAAAAGCTCGGCATCGTGGTGCGTGCCGAAGCTGATGCGGCAGAGGCGGTTGCCGGCGCCGACATCATCGTCACCACAACGCCGTCGACCGAACCGCTGATCAAGGCCGGCTTCGTGTCCGCCGGGCAGCACATCACCGCCATGGGATCGGACGCCGAGCATAAGAACGAGATCGCGCCGGCCATCCTGCGCATGGCCGATCTCTATGTTGCCGACAGTGCCAGCCAGACGCGGCGCTTGGGTGAACTGCATCACGCCATCGCGGCGGGGGTGATGGCCTCGGATGCGGAGGTGACGGAACTTGGTCAGATCATCGCCGGCACAAAACACGGCCGGCGCTCGGCCAGCGACATCACCATCGCCGATCTCACCGGCACGGGTGTGCAGGACACGGCGATTGCCACGCTCGCCCGCGACCGGGCGCGGACGGCCGATGCCGGAACCATTTTCGAAAGCTGATGCTGGCCGCAAGAGCATGATCCGGAACCGGTTTTCCGAAGAGATCATGCTCAAAGAAATACCTGGAGCCAGGTTCAACTAAGTTGAAGCGGGTTCCAAGGCTCAACAACGAGGAAGCAAAAGAATGATGCCGAACCTGAAATTCTCGCGCGGCGAATATGCGGAACGCCTCGCCAAGACCCGGCAAGCCATGGTGGTGAAGGGCGTCGATCTTTTGATCGTCAGCGATCCCTCCAACATGGCCTGGCTGACCGGCTATGACGGCTGGTCGTTCTACGTGCACCAGGCGGTCATCGTGCCGCCATCGGGCGAACCGGTCTGGTACGGCCGCGGCCAGGATGCCAACGGCGCCAAGCGCACCGCCTATCTCGCACATGACAACATCGTCGGCTATGCCGACCACTACGTGCAGTCGACCGAGCGGCACCCGATGGATTATCTCGCCAGCGTGCTTGCCGATCGCGGCTGGGGCAAGCTCAGCATCGGCGTCGAGATGGACAATTACTGGTTCTCGGCTGCCGCCTTCGCGTCATTGCAGAAGCATTTGCCCAATGCCCGCTTTGTCGATGCCACCGCTCTGGTCAACTGGCAGCGTGCGGTGAAGAGCCCGACCGAGATCGACTATATGCGCAAGGCCGCCCGCATCGTCGAAGCCATGCACCAGCGTATCGTCGACAAGATCGAAGTCGGCATGCGCAAATGCGACCTCGTCGCCGAGATCTACGATGCGGGCACGCGCGGCGTCGACGGTATCGGCGGCGATTATCCGGCGATCGTGCCGCTGCTGCCGTCGGGCGCGGATGCCTCGGCGCCGCATCTGACCTGGGACGACAGGCCTATGAAGCGCGGCGAGGGCACGTTCTTCGAGATCGCTGGTTGTTACAATCGCTACCACTGCCCGCTGTCGCGCACTGTCTTCCTCGGCAAGCCGACGCAGGAATTCCTCGACGCCGAGAAGGCGACGCTGGAAGGCATGGAGGCGGGCCTGGCGGCGGCGAAGCCCGGCAACACCTGCGAGGATATCGCCAACGGCTTCTTCGGCGTGCTGAAGAAATACGGTATCGTCAAGGACAACCGCACCGGCTACCCGATCGGTCTGTCCTATCCGCCGGACTGGGGTGAACGCACGATGAGCCTGCGTCCCGGCGACCGCACCGAGCTCAAGCCCGGCATGACCTTCCATTTCATGACCGGCCTGTGGCTCGAGACGATGGGGCTGGAGATCACCGAATCCATCCTGATCACCGAGACCAGTGTGGAATGCCTGGCCAATGTACCGCGCAAGCTGGTGGTGAAGGATTGATGCCGATGTCTGCTCTGCGCCCGTCGCCGATCGCGCCGACCGTCGATTTCGATCGCGACGGCGTCCAGCATGGTTTCCTGCGCTTGCCCTACAGCCGCGACGACTCGGCGTGGGGCTCGGTGATGATCCCGATCTGTGTCATCCGCAACGGCAAGGGGCCGGCAGCACTGCTGACCGGCGGCAACCATGGCGACGAGTATGAGGGGCCGCTGGCGCTTTACGAACTCGCCCGCACACTCGACCCGAAAGATGTCAGCGGGACGGTGATCATCGTGCCGGCGATGAATTATCCGGCCTTCCGCGCCGGCACGCGCACATCGCCGATCGACAAGGGCAACATGAACCGCAGCTTTCCCGGCCGGCCGGACGGCACGGTGACCGAGAAGATCGCCGACTATTTCCAGCGCGAATTGCTGCCCCGCGCGGACATCGCGCTCGACTTCCATTCGGGTGGCCGGACGCTGGACTTCGTGCCGTTCTGCGCGGCGCATATCCGGCCGGACAAGGCGTTGGAGGCACAAGGTTTCGCGGCGGTCGAAGCGTTTTCCGCGCCCTGGTCGATGAAAATGCTGGAGATCGATGCTGTCGGCATGTTCGACACCGCCGCCGAGGAGATGGGGAAACTGTTCATCACCACCGAACTCGGCGGCGGCGGCACCTCGCGCGCGCAAACCGTGCGGATCGCGCGGCGCGGGGTGCTCAACGTGCTGCGTCATGCCGGTCTTGTTGCCGGCGCGGTCGAGAAGAGCAGAACCCAGTGGCTGGATATGCCGTCGGGCGATTGTTTCTCCTTCGCCGACGACGACGGCATGATCGAAACCATGATCGATCTTGGCGAGCCCGTCGAGAAGGGCGCGGTGCTGGCCCGCGTCCATTCCGTCGGCCGCACCGGCATCGCCCCTCAGGAAATCCGGGCAAAAATGTCAGGCATGCTGGCGGCCCGGCATTTTCCAGGCCTCGTCAAGGCTGGTGATTGCGCCGCTGTGGTAGCTGTGCTGGTCGATTGATGCCAGACAAACTTGCTGCCAACACGATCTGGCAGCCGGCCGGTCGCCGATCTGACGGTACTTTTCGCATTGCCGCCAAGGGGATCAATGCCAATCGGCGAAAGAAAAATCGACCGATCTTATCGATAGTCCGCGAAAGCAAGGAATTCGCAAACAGCGAAAATTCATCAATGAAATCAAAGCCCAAATTTTTTGACAGTACGTTCGTCGGTATAGTGTTGAGTGAAAATAGATTGTCTTTCGAAATCAATCGGTTACCATGGATCGAAACAATCGAGCGGGAATAGGGAAAACGGCGGCAATGGTAGCTGCGACGGGCCTGAAGCCCAGTTCCTATTGGCAATCAAGCGAACTTGAGGAATAATATCCTAGGCGTCGCGACCCTTCAAAGGAGTTCGCCATGCCCGAAAAGACCCTCGCCAACAGATTGGTCACCACGAAACCCGTCTACGTCAATTGCGGGCATCCGATGTGCGGCAAATCAACGAAGCTCGATATCGCAGCGCTCATCGACGGGCTCGGCCCGGATCACGGTTCGATGCACCAGGATCTCGTTGGGGTCTTTGGCTGCGCCAAATGCGAGGTCACTGGCCGGGACCGGCGCGCGCCGTTCTTCACATTGATTCCGGACTGTGAAGGCCTGCAGCGGGAGCGAAATCGCGGCTGGAAGCCGACTTTCGAGAAGCGCTAGGATTGAAGATGGCCGGCGCCCGGTTGGGTGGAGGCGGACCTCGCACCTATCGATAGCACCAGCACTACCGAAGAAGGCGAGCCCTTCCACGTTCCCGAGCGGGCTACTAGAGCACGTCCCGCGATCAATGAATCGATTGTGATGTGACGTCGGGCTTCGCGGGTGATTCAACATCCACTTTGATGAGGTGGATGATGGGAAGAGCACTGAGCGACGATCTTCGATCGCGGGTCTTGAAGGCTTCGGACGCGGGCATGTCTGCCCGGCAGGCGGCGGCGCGGTTCGGCGTCGGCATATCGAGTGCAATCCGGTGGATCGCACGGGCGAAGATCGGCGAGCGGACGCCGCGGCCGCAAGGCCGTCGACGCGCGTCCAGCCTCGATGCGCATAAAGCCTTCATCGTGGGGTTGATCGATGAGCGCAAGGACATCACGCTGAACGAGATGGTAGAGCGGCTGGCGGTCGAGCGATCGGCTCGGATCAGTCGCAGCGCCTTAAGCGCCTGGCTTGGCCGGCACGGCTGGACGTTCAAAAAAAGTCCGCACATGCACTGGAGCAGGATCGTCCCGACATCCTGAAGCGCCGTCGTGCGTGGTTCGACGGCCAACTCGATCTCGATCCGGCAAAGCTGGTGTTCATCGATGAAACTGGACTATCGACCAAGATGGCCCGGCTGCGGGGCCGTGCGCCATGCGGTGAGCGTTGCCGGGCGGGCGTGCCGCACGGCCATTGGAAAACCACCACCTTCACCGGCGCACTGCGGCTGACGGGCATGACCGCCCCGTTCGTCTATGACGGCGCCATGAACGGCAACGTATTCCTGGCCTATGTCGAGCAGGTGCTGGTCCCGACCCTGTCGGAGGGCGACATCGTCGTGATGGACAACCTTCCCGCCCACAAGGCCGCCGGCGTTCGCGATGCAATCGAGACGACCGGCGCGAGGCTCATGTTCCTGCCGCCCTACAGCCCCGACTTCAATCCGATCGAAAACGCCTTCTCAAAACTCAAGGCTCTTATGCGGGCCAAAGCCGAGAGGACAATCACAGCCCTGTGGACCGCCGTCGGATCGCTCGTCGACCTCTTCACCCCAGCCGAATGCCAGAACTACTTCAAGGCCGCAGGTTATGACCCAGATTAAACCGGACGTGCTCTAGTTAGTTTTCTTGCTCGTCCGGCCGCCTCCTCAGTGCCGACTCGTGGCCTGCAGAAAACTCTCCGCTTTGGTCGCATCAAGGGTGAGGGGGCGCGCCACGCGGTGCCGACAAAATCAGCTGCGGCCAAGGCCGGCATGGATCGTTTTGACAGCACCAACGTTCCTTCTGGTAAATCGAAATCAGGAGGAAAACGATGGCCGACCAGAGTCGAGAAGATCGCATCCGCCAGCGTGCCTATGAGCTTTGGGAAAGGGAAGGCAAGCCGGACGGCGCCGACTTGCGCTTTTGGGAAAAGGCGATGGACGAGATCGACGAAGAGGGTCGACAAAAGGATTCGTCGGACAAGCGGCAACCTGCCGGCATGGGTTCGGCCGGCGCATAGCTGTCGCAGAATGCGTAGCTCTGAAATGGACCTCGAGACGAGGCGAGTTGAAGTTCGTTAGCCGGTCCATAATGGTCGTGTGGTAATGGATGTTCGCGATGCCATCGGTCGAGCGCTGGCTTGGGCTAGCGGATGGTTCGACTATGCCGCTACGCCGTGGTTTCTCTATCAGGCCGCCATCATCGTCACACTGTTCCTCGCGGCCAAGCTCGCGGCGCGGCGCATCGAGCCGCTCGTGGAGGACCGGGCACGTCAGATCAAGGGCCATCCCGGACTGCTGAGGGTCGTGATTGCCCTGTTACGGCGCACTGACTGGATCCTCTTCACGCTCTTCCTGCTTGCCGCGCTCAACCTCATGCGCGCCTTCACCTGGCCAAGCCGCACCCATCTTCTCCATATAGTGCTTTCGCTGTCCCTCGCCTGGCTCGTCGCTTCGGTGCTGTCGCGCATCATCCGCAACCGCCTCGTCGCCCGCCTTCTCGGCTGGCTGATCTGGATCTATGCAGCACTTGTCATCCTGGGTATCAGTGACGAGGCCGCGTCCTTCCTGGACAGCCTGGCAATCCCTTTGGGCGCGATTCGCCTTTCGGTTCTTGTGCTACTGAAGGCGGCGCTGCTGCTGATCGCCACGGTCTGGCTTGCGGTGGTCATCGGCAACTATATCGATGAGCGCGTCCGCATCTCCGAGGAACTGACACCCTCGATCCGCGTCCTTGTTGGCAAGATGGCAAAGATCGGTCTCGTGCTGGTGGCTGGCGCCTTCGCTATTTCCGCCGTCGGCGTCGACCTCACGGCGCTGACGGTGTTTTCCGGCGCGATCGGCGTCGGTCTCGCTTTCGGGCTGCAAAAGGTCGTTTCAAATTTTGTCTCCGGCGTGATCATCCTGCTCGACAAGTCGATCAAGCCGGGTGACACCATATCGCTCGAAGGCACCTTCGGCTGGATCCGCGAATTGCGGGGGCGCTTCGTCTCGGTGGTGACGCGCGACGGCCGCGAATTTCTGATCCCCAACGAAGACTTCATCACCCAAAGGGTCATCAACTGGTCGTTCAGCGACAACCTCGTGCGGCTCGATGTGAATTTCGGCGTCTCCTATGACGCCGACCCGCACAAGGTCGGCGAGCTGGCGATAGAAGCCGCGATCAGTGTCGGCCGGGTCGAAGCCGATCGGCGCCCGGTCTGCTGGCTCACTGGCTTCGGCGACTCCTCGCTGAATTTCGTCTTGCGCTTCTGGATCCGCGATCCCCAGCAAGGCCTGACCAACGTGCGCGGCAAGGTACTGCTGGCGCTGTGGGACACATTCAAGGCAAACGACATAGGCATCCCCTATCCGCACCGCGAGATTATCATGAAGGATGCCGGTGGATCGAGCGGGCGCTAGGCTCGGTCGGACAAGAACATCTCGACCCACAGGAAACGCTATGTCGATCCAGGATGCCTTGCAGAATTTTTTTGGAACCCTTACGCCGCCGCGACAATCGGTGCGATAATCTTCGTCCTGGAAATTCTGCAGCGCGATGCATGGCGAAGGCACGGGACACGTCTTTGAGCATTGGTTCGCGTACCAAGCCGTGCGGGCAACCTAATTGATTTTCTTGCTCGTCCGGCGGCCTCCTCAGCGGCCGACTTGTGGCCTGCCAGAAACCTCTCCTCTTTGGTCGCTTTCGGCCAAGGGTGATATATTAGCCACGGTTAATATTATTCGGAAATCCGGTCTTGCGCCATTGGCATAGGTGTCCCGTAATGGGTCAATAAGTCTGGCACCGCAATTGCACTCTCTGCAATACCGGGGTCGACGGCCCCGGCAGTCGGGGGGCAAACTTTGGGGGGCCCCGCCGCTTCGCAAATGGAGCGGTGGGCTCTTTAGCCGCTATACAACAGCTCCCCAAAATCGCCAAAACTTTGGGTGCTGCATTATGTATTTTCCCCAATTTCTGGTCGGCATGTTCGGGACGTCGTTTATCATGGCGATCTGGGCTGGCATACAAACCGGCTCCATCCGGACGGCGCTGGCTTGGGCTGTCCTCACGCTGTTTGTATTGCAGGTTGGATATTTCCTGCTGACATTGGGGCTTTTCTATAAGCGCTCGACGAAAAGCACCGACGTAAAACCGGAGCCCGTCAATCCTGTTCAGCCGCTTCGTCGAGATGGTGGTGTTTCATCCCCCGGCGCCCAATAGGAGCCGGTGATGGTCTGGTGGTGTCGGGCCTAACGATTCTGCCTTGAACGATATGATTTACCCATTTCTTCGAAATATTCGCCCATACAATCTGCAATTCGACCTTCTCGGATTGAGGGGCGCCACCATTTGCCAGCGCCTTCGCTGAGGGTTACTCTTGGCGCAAATAGCCGGCGGTGGGTGTCGTTTCAAAAGGGGGACGTATGGCCAGACTTGTCGCACTCTACAAGACGCCGAAAGACCTGACCGCATTCGACCGTTACTATTTTTCGACCCACATTCCGCTGGCCAAAACGATTCCCGGCTTGAGGAAATACGAAATCAGTGATGGCGGCGTCCATTCCCCGGGCGGGCCCTCAGGCTATCATCTTGTGGCTATCCTCCACTTCGGCTCCGTGAATGCGAACTTTTGGACCCTGTTCCGGCCGTTGCATGCTGGGTGCCCTCTCTACGAACCGGCGATGAGGTTGATCTTCGCGGCCATGATGAAGTCGTTCTCGTGCAATCCCTTTATCTTGTGTGTCTGCAGCGAGACTGCCGCATAACCCCAGCCGAAACAGATGTCGGGATGATGCCGTTCTTCTTCCGCCAATCGGGCAACTTTGTCGACGAAGCTGAGCGATTGACGGAAGTCCGCGAATTTGAATTTGCGGCGCAGCAGGCGCCCCTCCTCCAGTTCCCAGCCAGGGGTCTGGGACAGATAGCCCTCGGCTGCCTCCTGCGTTAGCGGCGCGACGCCACCGCGGCAGGGCGTACAGGTTTTCTGAGCAATGCCATCGGTCATGACAACCTCCCTTCGTGCTCGTTCCGGGGGAAGCGATCGCGTTTTTCACCTCGCCCGGTATTTGCTCGCATAGTGCTTGGCAAGAACCTTGCGAATCTGCTCGGCAAGGCGCTTGTTGCCGGTCTTCGGCCGCGCCTTTTCATCGCCTTTTCGCAGCTTCGGCAGATCGGCGCCCAGGCCCCGTTTCGTTGATTTGCGCATCGCAATGGATCAACGCCGAGACGGGCAACCGGTTTCGTTCAAAGGACGATTTCCACAGGACTGCCGATCGCGAGAACGAGCTCGCCGTCCGCGCGCCCTTGATTGACAGCGATCTCGGCAAGCCCGTTCGAGTTCTCGTACCAAAAGGCCGTGCCCGGCGGACGATCGCTGAAGGTCGTCGCGCCCTCCAGCAGGCGATCTGCTGCGGCGAGCCTTGCGCCTGCCGACAGCCTGGCCGCCCTCAGGCCGGTCATGGCATTGCCGAAATGGTCGATATAGACGATCTCGGCGAGGTCCTCCGGCCAGTCTCTACGACGATCTGCTTCATCCAGACGCAGCCTGCCGGGCGGCGGCTCGCCGCGTGCCAGCATGGCGGCGACCGGGGCAAACAAGTCACGCCCGTGGAAGCTGGCAGACAGGCGCTCTGGCTTCCAGTCGATATCCCAGCTGGACGTCTCAGCCGCGCGGCGCTGGATCAGCTCGAACAGGCCATTGCCGGGACCGACATACCAGCGACCGTCGGCCTCGACGATGACGGACGGCCGCGCCCCTCCGACGCCTGGATCGACGACGCAGAGAAAGACGGTTCCCGCAGGAAACCACTCCGCGTAGGCCGCCAGCAGGTAGGCCGACGCCTTGGGATTGCCGACCGGCGCGTCGGAGAAGAGGTCGATCGCGGGGATGCCCGGCGCCATCTGGTGCAACACGGCCTTCATCTGGCCCGTGTAGGGGCCGTGCAAGCCGAAATCCGTGAACAAGACAATCATGGCCGGGCGCCGGCTGCGCTGCGATTGACATACAGATAGTCGGCCGGAAGGCGCATCCGCCGGCAGGCCTGAACGGCCGGGTTGGTTTCCATGACGAGGCGATCCGCCAAAGCCCCTGCCTGCCGGATCGCCTCGGCTTCCCAGCTGTGCAAGCCATGCCCGGTGAGGCCCAATAGCGCCTGCACCGAGCAAGGCACCAGATCAACGGAAGCCGATACCAGTAGGTGCTGTGCTGGCTTGAGCGGCAGCGGCAGGATAGGCGCCGAACGCATGATCGCGAGAAATTCAAGCACGATGGCCGAGCGCTCCAGCCGTCCGGCTGTCGCATGGAACAGCGCTTCAAGCGCGGCTTCCGATCCCGGTGCGCCCGTGGCGCCGAAAAGGCGCGCGGCGGGAACGCCCTCGGCATAACAGCGGTCGCGCTCCGATGCGGAGAGCTGCCGCACATAGGTGTGATACGCTTGGACAAAGCCGTACGCAGCCGTGCCGTGAACCCAATTCAGAAGGTCTGGGTCATTGGCGCAATATACCTCGCCTGATGATGTCACGCCTGCGACCCGGTCGTGTATCCGCCGAACGCGGGCGATCATGGCCTCGGCCGTGGTGCGGGAACCGTAGATCGTCACCATGGCAGCGAGCCCCGTGCTGTGCAGTCGCCGAATTGGATTCAGACGGAAAGACGTATGCTCCCATACGCCGGTGCGCACCCGCGGTTCTGCAAGCTCCATGATCACGGCGGTGACGCCGCCGATGAACAGTGAAAGCGGGTTCTTGAACACGCGCCACGACACGGAGTCCGGCGATACCAGTGCGGCCTCGCCAATCGGTCGCGAGAAATCGATGTGAGGCCGGTCGCCAGGTTGCAGCACCGCCCGCGCTACCGCCTCCAGGAGGCTTTGCAACGGCCAAGGCAGGACGATCGGCGTTGTCATGGCAACGAGCGCCATTCACAAGAAACGCGTGCTTCCGAACAGCGAAGTTGGGCCGCTGGACGCACTTGGCGAAACTACGGGCACTTTCTACGGTGCTCGATCACTTACTGTAGCTCAATTGGCAGACTGTGCCCACCGCCAGCCCGGCCCATCACGATCAGTCATGCCGCTCATGACCCGCAGGCCTTCCTCAATTGCCAGAGTTTACGCGAGCGAAGACCATCATCGCTCATATACTCCGACGAGAACCGCCTCGGCGAGGAGATGCTTGCGCGCTTCTCGTTCGACCGCTTGACACGATGGGTCGTTGCCGAGCGGCAGGAGATCGATCGACAGCGCCAGCAACCGGAAGTGATAGCGGTGTCGGCCGTGGCGATGCGGTGGGCAGGGACCACCGTAACCTGGTCGCCGGAAATCGTTGGTTGCCTGCTTGAAGCCTTGCTGCCGGCGTGCTGGGCGGCGCCTTCGGCCAGCCCTACACAATCGGCCGCAATGTCATAGGCCGCCCAGTGATGCCAGATCCCCGCCGGAGCGTCTGGATCATCGCACAGAAGGACAAAGCTGCCGGTTCCGGCCGGAGCGCCAGTCCAGCCGAGGGGAGGGGAACGATCCTCACCGTCGCAAGTGAAGCGCCGCGGGATCGTCGTATCGTTCGCAAAGCTGCTTGAACTGAGCTGCATGGGTCGCCCCTTACGCTGTTGCCGCGCCGCGCAAACACTCAGTCCCAAAACGCCAGGGCCAGGCAAAACTGGTAGGAGGCGGGGGCGTCGCCTTGAGGCTGCGTTCTGACACGAGCTTCACGGTTGATAGGGCGCGAGGATAAGCGCTCTATCGAAAATGTACGAGACAATATTGAATGGCAGTTCGCTGCTCCCTGCCGTCCCGTCCAAGCGTCGCGCCGCACGCATCATAGCCAGCGATGGCAAGACTGTGATAACATTGCACAGGTTGCGCCCCCGTCGGCAATTGCGACGCCCGCGCAGGCTGACCACTGCGCAGTGCTAATCCGGTCGCGGGTCTCGTCCCGTTGAACGAGTAGCCTCGGATCATGGAACTCGTCGTTGCTCTTGGGCTGATCGTCTTCAAGGTCGCGTTGCTGATTGCGATCCTCCTGCTGCTGCCCTTGCCGCTGACCTGGCTGGAACGCAAGATCGCGGGGCACATGCAGCAGAGGATGGGGCCGATGCGTGTGGGATGGCATGGGCTGCTGCAGCCGGTGGCGGACGGGGTCAAGCTCTTGACCAAAGAGGACCACATCCCGGCCGAGGCCGACCGCTTCCTGTTCAAACTGGCGCCAATCCTGGCGCTTGCCCCGCCCTTCGTGGTGTTCGTCGCGATCCCCTTCGGCGAATCCGTATCCGTCCTCGGCACTGAGATCACTCTCTACGTCTCCAACATGAACGTCGCGCTGCTTTTCGTCTTCGCGGTGATCGGGATCGAGGTCTATGGCGTCATCTTCGGCGGCTGGGCAGCGAACAGCAAATACGCTGTTCTGGGCAGTCTCAGGACCTGCGCGCAGATGATCAGCTACGAGATCCCGATGGGGTTCGCGGTCATCGGCGTGGTCATGCTGGCGCAATCCATGAGCCTGCTCGACATCGTGCGGGCGCAAGCCAATGTCTGGAACATCGTCTACCAACCGGTCGGGTTCTTCGTGTTCTTCGTCGCCGGGCTGGCCGAATCGCAGCGCATTCCCTTCGACCTGGCGGAAGCGGAAGGCGATCTGGGGGCCGGGTTCCATACCGAATATAGCGGTATCCGCTTTGCGTTCTTCATGGTCAGTGAATACGCCGTCATGCTTTTGACGTCGGTCCTGGCGGTGATCCTGTTCTTCGGCGGCTGGAACGGCGTGCTGGTCCCGTTGCCACCGCTCGTCTGGTTCGTGCTCAAGGTCGCGTTCTTCGTCTATGTGTTTATCTGGTTCCGCTTCACTTTCCCGCGCTATCGCTACGACCAACTGATGGCGATCGGATGGAAGGTCTTGCTTCCTCTGTCGATGGCGAACATAATCATAACCGGTGTTGCTTTCCTCTAGGGGCTGCAACGAGGCGACGATGTCGCGCGCACTGGACAGAACTGGAATATGGATCGGCTGGGCGTTCTTCGCCGATCTGGCGAACGCCTTGGCGCTGACCTTCGGCTATATGTTCTCCAGACCCGTGACCATGCAGTATCCCGACAAGGAAAAATGGTTGCCCTATTCGCGTTACCGCGGGCATCACTTCCTGACGCGCGACGAAGAGGGCGAGATCAAATGCGTAGCCTGCGAGCTGTGCGCGCGGATCTGTCCCTGCGACTGCATCGAAGTCATCCCCTACGAGGACGAGAAGGGCAACCGACACCCGGCAAAATTCGAGATCGACATGGCCCGGTGCCTATTTTGCGGGCTGTGCGAAGACGCCTGTCCGGCGGACGCGATCGCGCTTGGCCAACAGTACGAGTTCTCGAGTTTTTCCTCGCGTGACCTGGTGATCGGGCGCGACGATCTGCTCGGCAAACCGGGCAAGGCGATGACCGGCGGCGGCGTGGTCGCTGCACGTCTGAACACCGAGCAGGACGTGCTGGTCGAGACGAGCGAGCCGCAGGGGTACAACTGGTGGCGGAATATCCGACGAACGTGAGGGCGCGCCAGCTGGCAAGCCGGAGCGCGCAGACAGGAGGCTCAAATGCTGGTCTGCCAAATCTTGAAGACCAAGGCTCCCGAGGTCATCTCGGTCACTCCAAGTCAGACGATGGTGGAAGTGCTAGGGCTGTTTCGGGAGAACAACATCGGCTTCGTGGTCGTCGGCCGTTTTCCCGGGCAATGCCTGGGCACGCTTTCGGAGCGGGACTGCTGCAATGCGGTGGCTGAATACGGAACCGAGGCGCCCTTGATGCGGGTCGCCGACATCATGAACCGCAGTGTGGCGACCTGTTCAACACAGGATTTGCTGCCTTCGGTGATGGCGACCATGACCAAACGGCGTACGCGCCATGTGCTGGTCATGGATGGCAGTACTACTGTCGGCGTGGTGAGCATCGGCGACGTGGTCAAGCACCGGCTCGACGAATTGATGAGCAACGAGCAAGTGCTGTACGATTACATTGCCGGGACCGGCTACCACTGACGACACCGGCTCAAGGCGCATCAGGGCAGGCGGAACGGGGAACCCGTGATGCCTCAGATCGGATTGTCAGGCCGCGCCTCGGCCCCGGCGACAGTGGCGATCTCGAAAGCGGCGTGCGCCATTTCAACTTCCACCGGACATGGGTATTCGCCCCGCCGCATCAGGCTGTTGAGACGCAGGGATCTGTAGTTCTCGGGAACGAACACGAGGCCCCTGGGAAAACGCTTGTTGACCTTGAGCTTCGCCGTCAGTTCGCCCTGGGCGGACCGCACGACCACCTGATTGCCATCCGCGAGGCCAAGCTGCGTTGCATCCGGCGCGCTCATCTCGACATACGGGTCATCTGCGACCGTATTCAGGATTTCCGAGCGCTCGGAAAGATATCCGTTGTGGAACAGGCAGTTGCCGGTAACCAGCATGAGACGGTCGGCTGCAATGGGGGCAGGCGGGAGGGCGAAGAACCCGCCAACCGGTGGTGCAAGGGCCGCCTTGGTGAAAGCTCCGTCGGCGCCAAGCCCGTCCTGCGTCAATCCTTCGTAGGCTGGAACCAGCCGGGCGATCTCGCCAAAGATCTCGCCTTGGATCGACGGCCGCAACGCCTGGCCGCGAAGCGCCGCTACGAAGTCGAATATCGCCAGATTGTCCCGCGCCTCGAGGGCGGGTTCGCGGAACTTGCAGACCTTCTGGGTGCGGCCTTCGTTGTTGGTGAACGTGCCGGATTCCTCGCCATAACTCGCCGCGGGCAGCACGACATCCGCCAGGCCGGCCGTATCCGTGAGGAACGCGTCCTGCACGATCAAGAGATCGGCGGCACGAAGCGCCCGCTGCACGAATCCCCGGTCCGGATAAGACATCAGGGGGTCGCTCCCGACGATATAGAGCGCACCCATTCGCTTCCTGTCACAGAGCTCCAGCATGGCGTCGAAATCCACGCCCGGTTCAGATGGGATTTCGGCGCCCCAGGCTCGTTCGAGAGTTGCGCGCGCCGCTTCATTGGCGAGCGCCCACAGCCCCGGCAGCGCCGTCGGCAGAACGCCCATGTCCCAGGCACCCATTTGGTTGGCACGGTCGAAGAGGAACTGCATCGCCAGGCCCTTGCCGAGTGCGCGCAGAACCTGCAAAAGGTTGTTGAGCTGGTGCAACGTCGCGCGCGCTTGGGGCGATCTCAAGAGGTCGGCGCTCACAAGCACGGTGACGCTGCGGCCTTCCAGCAGCGCCGCGGCCAGACGGTCCGGACCGTCATTGTCGGTGGCTGTTGCCGGCCGGCCGGTTTTCGCGCCCATGTCCGCAAAAATATCGCCGGGCAATGCTTGACCAGCCGACCCCAGTCCGCTCACCACCGCGGCAAGGCCCTGAGCCTCACCGCCCGGCGGCACGCGAACGACCGCCCGCGCATCGGCGTCCAGGCGGGATGGTCGCGCCGAGAGCATGAGTAAGCTGGTCTGTCGCCGCCGTGCACAGTCTCGCAGCAGATATTCGGTGACTGGGTTTTCGTCCGTTACGTTGCCACCGACGACAAGCACACAGTCGTTGCCGATCACCTCCTCCAGCGGCGCGCGGGTGTAGAAGGCGGCCACCAACGGGCCGAGCGCATCGAAGGGCGTGGACCAGCGCGAGGAGCAGTCGATATTGTTGGTCCGGAATGCCGTCCGCATCAGCTTCTGGAACTGATAAAGCACCTCGTTGGGCAAGCGCGATGAGGCCAGCCCGCCCGCGGCCTTGCTGGCGACGGCCGACAGCCGCCGGCGGAGGTAGTCTCCCGCTTCGTCCCATGAAACCGGAACTGGGACCCCGTCACGACGGATCATCGGCCGCTTGATCCGGTCCTGACTGCCGACGAAGTCGAGGCCGAAGCGCCCGCGCACGCAGAGCGTTTCGCGGTTTATGCCGTGCTCCACCTTCGAGCGGACCCGCATGAATTCGCCCTTGCGCGCGCCGACGGTCAGTTGGCAGCCGGTGCCGCAATGCGGGCAGACCGTGTCGGTCTCGACCAGATCCCAGGGCCGCGCCTTGTAGCGATAGGGGAAGCTCATCAGCGCGCCGACCGGGCAGACCTCGACGCAATTGCCGCATTGATCGCAACTCGCGAGACTGCCCTCGAAGCCAGTGACGGCGGTATCCATGCCTTTTTCAACGGTGCCCAAGGCGACCGCGCCGACGACTTCTTCGCACATCCGGACGCAGCGCTGGCACTGGATGCAACGGTTGACGTTCATGATGATGACCGGGCTGAGCCGGATGTCCTCGGAGTGGAACACGCGCTTGATGTCGCGGAACCGGCTTGTGCGGGGCCCGTATGCCATCACCATGTCTTGCAGCTCGCACTCGCCACCCTTGTCGCAGATCGGGCAGTCGAGAGGGTGGTTGGCGAGCAGCATGTCGAGCATGGAAGAGCGCGTTTCGTCGATCAACTGCGTGTTCGTCCGCACCACCATGCCGTCGGTGACCGCGGTGGCGCAAGAAGGCTGTAGCCGCCGCTGTCCCTCAATCTCCACCAGGCACATGCGGCAGGAGGCCAGCGCCGGCAGCCGCTTCAGATAGCAGAAGGTCGGGATGTCGATGCCCAAACGCTCAGCGGCCTGCAGCACCGTAGAGCCCGCCTCCACTTCCAGCATTCGTTCATCGATTGTTACGCTAACCATGGCTTTCCTCGCGGTCCTCTCGCTGCGTCCTCCTCAGTGAAACGGGCACCTCCGCTCCTCGATATGCGCGACGAATTCATCCTCGAAATGCGCCAGTGCAGCCCGCAGGCCCATCGCCGCGCCGTCGCCCAGCGCGCAGAACGTGTTGCCGAAAATGCCCTTGCAGAGCGCGCCCAACTGTTCCAGGTCGCCCGGCGCGCCCTGGCCCGCCTCGACCCGGCGCAGCACCTTGACGACCCAGTTCAACCCTTCGCGGCAGGGGGTGCACTTGCCGCAGGACTCGTGATGGAAGAACTCGATGATCCGGGTGGCGACTTTGACAATGCAGGTCGAGTCGTCGATCACGATCACCCCGGCCGAGCCGAGCATCGAGCCGGCGGCGGCCAGCGAGTCGAAGTCCATCCCGACGTCCAGCCCGCGTTCCGGGATCAACGGCGCCGAGACCCCGCCTGGGATCACCGCCTTGAGCTTGCGCCCGGGCAGCGGCCCGCCGGCATGGTCGCAGACCAGTTCGCGCAGCGGTATCCCCATCGGCAGCTCGTAAAGGCCCGGTTTCCGCACCTGTCCGCTGAGGCAATAGAGCTTCGGGCCGGGGCTCTTCTCCGGGCCGATGCCGCGGAACCAGTCGGCCCCTCGCACCACGATATGCGGGACGCAGGCCAGCGTCTCGACGTTGTTGATTACGGTCGGGCTGGCGTAAAGCCCTTCGACCGCCGGGAACGGCGGTTTCAGACGCGGCTGCGCCCGCTTGCCTTCGAGCGAGTCGAGCATCGCGGTCTCCTCGCCGCAGATATAGGCGCCGGCACCGCAATGGATGTGCACGACGAAGCTGAAATCCGAGCCCAGAATCCGTGATCCCAGATAACCCTTCGCATGGGCCTCGGCGATCGCCTGCTCCAGCCGCGCGATCGCCAGCGTGTACTCCCCGCGGATGTAGACATAGGCGGTTTCCGCCCCTATCGCGTAGGCGCTGATCGCCATGCCCTCGATCAGTTGGTGTGGGTCACGCTCCATGACGATCCGGTCCTTGAAGGTGCCCGGCTCGCCCTCATCGGCGTTGCAGCACAGGTATCTCGGCTTGCCGGCACGCTTGGGCACGAAGCTCCATTTCATGCCCGTGGGGAATCCGGCTCCGCCGCGCCCGCGCAGGTTGGATTTCTTGACGAGGTCGATGATCTCGTCGGGTGTGTGCTCCCGCAGCGCCTTGGCCAGCGCCCGGTAGCCGCCGCCGGCCTCATAGGTCGCGAGCAGATGGCCATCCGGCACGTCCAAGTTCTTGAGAAGGACGGGTTCGAACATGGCGCTATTCTCCCGGCGGTCCTGGGGCGACGAGATCGGCGCCAGTCGCCTGCCGCACCGTCGCGCGCAGCCTGTCCAGGAGTGCGTCGATCCGAGCGATGTCGAGGTCGCCGTGATAGTCGTCGCCGACCTGCATCACCGGGGCCATCTCGCAAGCGCCGAGGCATTCGACGGTCGAAAGCGTGAACAGCCCGTCCGGCGTCGTGCCGCCCTTCTTGATGCCGAGCACCTCTTCCAGGTGTCTCAGCAGATCCTCGGATCGGCACAGCATGCAGGAAACGTTGTCGCAGAGCTGCAGGTGGAAAATGCCGACCGGCTCGGTATGGAAAAGGGTGTAGAAGGTCGCCAGTTCGTAGACCCAGATGCGCTCGACGCCGAGGATCTCGGCGACCTCTTCCAGCACCGTTCCGGGCAGATGGCCATGTTCCCTCTGCGCGATCAGAAGCGCGGGCATGATCGCCGAGCGCTGGTCGGGATACCGCGACGCCGCCTCTTCGATCTTTTCGCGCATGGTCATCGCGTCCAATTCCCTGCTACTTGTCCACCTCCGCCATCACAGGGTCGAGGCTGCCGAGCACGGCGATCATGTCCGCCAGGTAGCGCGCGTTGGTGACCCCGAACAGTGCCTGAAGGTTGACGAACGAAGGTGCCCGGACCTTCATGCGGAACGGCTTTGGCGACCCGTCGCTGATGATGTAGAAGCCGAGCTCGCCTTTTGGCGCCTCGATCGCCGAGTAGACCTCGCCCTTAGGCACCTTGAAGCCATAGGCCGACAGGTCGAAATGCTGGATCAGCGCCTCCATCGAGCAGTGCACCCGATCCTTGTTCACCGGGAAGGCGATTGTCGGCATGTCGATCTGGAACGGCCCGTCGGGCATCTGTTCGAGGCATTGCTCGATGATCCGGACGCTCTCGCGCATTTCCTCGACGCGGCATCGCCAGCGTGCGTAGCAATCACCTTCATCGCGGGTAACAACGTTGAACGCGAGCCGGTCGTAGATCTCATAGGGCTCGTCGCGGCGGATGTCCCAGTCGACGCCGGAGGCGCGCAGGTTCGGGCCACTCAGGCCCAGATCGATGCCGTCCGCGGCGGAGATCACGCCGATCCCCCGCGTGCGCTTCAGGAACACGCGGTTGTTATCGACCAGCCGTTCATAGTCGCGGATCCGGTTCGGGAAGATGTCGCAGAACTCCCTGATCTTGGGGAAGAACCCGTCGGGCAGATCCTCGCGCACACCGCCGACCCGGCAGAAGGAGGTGTGCATCCGCGCCCCGCTGATCATCTCCAACAGGTCCATGATCATTTCGCGCTCGCGCATGGCGTAAAGGAGCGCGGTCATGGCGCCCAGGTCCAGCGGGAGTGCGCCGGTGATCAGGAGATGACCGGAGATCCGTGCCAGTTCGGCCATCAGCACGCGGATATATTGCGCGCGGATCGGCGCTTCGATGCCCAGGAGCTTCTCCACCGCCAGTGCGAAGGCCAGGTTGTTCGAGGGCGGGCAGAGGTAGTCGAGCCGGTCGGTTAGCGGGAATATCTGGGTGTAGGTGAAGCTCTCCGCCAGTTTCTCTGTGCCGCGGTGCAGGTAGCCGATATGCGGGTCCACGCGTGCCACATATTCGCCATCCAACTCGAGGACGAGCCGCAGCACCCCATGTGTGCTGGGATGCTGCGGGCCGAGGTTGAGAAGCACCTCCTTGGTGTGGGGCGCATCGGCTTCCGGCCAGTTCAGTTCCGTGACTTCGGTCATCTCAAGTCCTCGGTATGGAATGTCCTCCCTATGGAATGTCCTTGGTAGCAAGGTCTGGCTGCGTCGGCGGCGTGCCTTCGGCGCCAAACGGGTTCAGCTTGTCCTTGTAGCCCCGCAGCGGAAAGTCCTTGCGCTGCGGGAAGCCCTCGAACCCTTCCCACATATAGATCCGGCGCAGGTCGGGGTGGCCCTCGAACCTGATCCCGTACATGTCCCAGGCCTCGCGCTCATGCCAGTTGGCGGTGCGCCAGACCCCCGTCACCGACGGGATCCGCGGCGGATCGCCGAGGCGGCACTTGATCCGCACGCGCCATTTGTTCGGCAGCGAAAAAAGATGGTACACCGCCTCGTAGCGCGGTGCCTCGGGGTAGTGATCGACCCCGCAAATGTCGGACAGGAAATCGAACCGCAGCGCCGGGTGTTCCTTCAGGAACCGGCAAAGCTGGACGATCATGTCAGGCGGAGCGGCGAAAGCGTGAACCCCATGCGAGAAGCCAAGCTCCTCGATTGCCCCCCCGAAACGTTCCGCAATCAGGGTGCGGATGAGGGACGTCTCCACGCTCATGGCACCGCGACCCGGTCCAGAGGCGTCCCAGCCAACGCCCTGGATTTCTTGATCTTCTCCTGAAGCAGAAGGAAACCGTGCATCAGCGCCTCGGGCCGCGGCGGGCAGCCGGGCACATGCACGTCCACCGGCACGAAGGTCTCCGCCCCCTGCACCACCGCATAGGTGTTGTAGACCCCGCCCGAGATGGCGCAGGTGCCCATGGCGATGACCCAACGCGGCTCCGGCATCTGGTCATAGAGGCGGCGCACCACGGGAGCGAATTTCCGCGTTATGGTGCCGGCGATGATCATTACGTCGGACTGGCGCGGCGAAGGCCGGAACACCACGCCGAAGCGGTCGAGATCGTAGCGGGCACAGCCCGCCGAGATCATCTCGATGGCACAGCAGGCAATGCCGAAGGTTTCGGGCCACAGCGCCGACCTTCGGCTCCAACTGATCAGGCTGTCGGCCGTGGTGAACAGCACGCTGTCGCGGATCGCGTTGTTTACGCCTCCCATTCCAGCGCCCCCTTCAGCCAGGCGTAGGCGAAGCCCACGAGAAGCAGCGATATGAATATGAACATCTCGACATAGCCGACCAGCCCGATCTCTTTCAGGACAACGGCCCAGGGAAAGAGGAACATCGTCTCGACATCGAAGACGACAAATAGGATCGCGATGATGAAGAACTGCACCCTGAAGCGGCCTCCGGCGGCTTCGCCTGCCGGGTCCATGCCGCATTCATAGGGCATGTTCTTCGCGGGATAGGGATTGGATGGGCGCAGTAGCGAGGAGACAAAAAGCGTAACCATCGCCACCAGAACAATTCCGGCGACCATGAAAAGAACCGGCAGGAACTCCATTCCGGTCACGTCGCGTAGCCCCGGTCACCCACCGAGGGCTTTGCCCTGGCCACTACCGACCCCTCTGAGACCGGTGATGCGGGCGCCCTGGGAAGCAACTTGGGCATTCCTTTCTTGCACGGCCAGAGTATTCCGTCGGCCAGATCATTGCAAATCCAATCTTTCAGCCGCCAATTGCGGCATGTTGAGCAAGCCTCAGAAACCACGCCGGAAATAGGCCAATGCCGATGGTGGCGGCAGCGGTGAAGGCGAGTGTGGCGCCGACCGCGGGCGTCAGTGCCGGGTCGAACACGCCCTCCGGCTCGCGCATGTAGATCACCATCACGATGCGGATGTAGAAGTAGGCGGCAACGGCGCTCAGCAGCACCGCGATCACCGCCAGCATGACGAAACCCCGCTCGACCAGCGCGACCAGCACGTAGAACTTGGCGAAGAACCCAGCTGTCGGCGGAATGCCGGCCAACGAGAACAGATAAAGCAGCATCAGAAGCGCCAGCCCGCGATGCGACTTGGCAAAACCGGCGTAGTCCTCGATGACCTCGCCCGAGAAATCGCCGTTCCGCATCATGATGACGATGCCGAAGATGCCGAGATTCATGAACGCATAGATCAGCAAATAGAGCATCACGCTGGCGACCCCGTCCGCACCGCCGGCCGCCACGCCGAACATGGCGAACCCGGCATGGGCGATGCTGGAATAGGCCAACAGGCGCTTGAAATTGTCCTGCACCAGCGCCACGAAACTGCCGAGCGCCATCGTCACTGCTGCAATAACCGCGACGATGATCCAGACGTTCGAGGCTGCGACCAGTGGGTTGAGGAACACCCGCAGGATCACAGCGAACCCCGCTGCCTTGGGTCCCACCGACATGAAGGCGGTGATCGTCGTCGGCGCGCCTTCATAGACGTCCGGCACCCACATATGGAATGGCACCGCGCCGACCTTGAATACCAGCCCCGCGACGATAAAAACCACAGCCAGGAGCAATCCGGGATCGAGCGGATCACCGGTCACCGCCTTGGCCATCCCGTCCAACTGCGTCGTGCCGGTGAGCCCGTAGATCAGCGAAACGCCGTAAAGGAAAATCCCGGTCGAGACCCCGCCAAGGATCACGTATTTCAGCGCCGCTTCGTTCGACCGCCGCTGCTGCCGCAGGAAGCCGGTCAGCACATAAGTGCAGAGCACCATCAGTTCGAGGCCTACGTAGATCGACAGGAGGTCGGTCGCCGAGGCCATGATCATCATACCCGAAAGCGCCAAGAGCAGCAGTACATAGTATTCACTGCTCCCGATCCCTTCGATCTCGGCATATTTTCGCGAAAGAAGGAATGTCAGAACCGTGACCAGGTAGAACACGACCTTGAAGAAGACCGCAAAGCGGTCAACGACGAACATGCCCGAGTAGGCCGGCCGCACCTCGCCCGCCAGCATGAGTGTCCCCAAGGCGGCAATCAGCACGACCGCGATTGAAGCCCAGACAAGGAATTGTTGCTGCCCCTTCCGTACCAACTGCCCCAGGATCAGCAGGATGCAGGCCCCGGTAACCACGACGATCTCGGGCAGGCTCGCCAGAGTCGACTGGAAAAGCGCGGCGGCGGTCATTGGGCGCCCCCCTTACCGTGCACCTGCGCTAGTAGATGCTCCACCGAGGCGTCGATGATCTCGAGAAAGGGCTTCGGATAGAGCCCGATCCAAATAACGAAGAAGGCGAGCGGCAGGATTGCCGCCATTTCGCGGGCGTTCACGTCGCGGATCTTGAACCGCATGCCGATGCTGGCCGGCCCAAGCGCGACTTTCCTGTACATGCCAAGCAGATAGGCCGCTCCCAGCAAGGCGCCCAGAACGGCGGCAGCGCCGACAGCCAGGTTGGCTGCGAACGCGCCTGACAGCACCAACAATTCGCCCACGAACGAATTCGTTCCCGGCAGCGCCATCGACGACAGGGCGAATAGGGCAAGAAACACCGTATAGACCGGCGCCACCTTCATCAGCCCGCCATAATCCGCGATGCTGCGGGTATGGGTCCGCTCGTAGATAAGGCCCACGGACAGGAACAACGCGCCCGTCGTTACGCCATGATTGAACATCTGCAGGATGCCGCCCTCGAGCCCACGAAGGTTCAGCGTGAAAATCCCCAGCGTCACCAAGCCCATGTGGCTGATGCTGGAATAGGCCACTAGCTTCTTCAGATCGTCCTGCGCCAAGGCGAGCAACCCGCCATAGACGATAGCGACCGCCGAAAGGACCAGCATCAGCGTCGAATAATGCACCGTCGCCTCAGGCAGCATTGGCAGCGAGAACCGCAGGAACCCGTAGGCGCCCATCTTCAGGAGCACGGCGGCGAGGATGATGCTGCCGGCCGTCGGTGCCTGCACATGGGCGTCCGGCAGCCAAGTATGGACCGGGACCATCGGAACCTTGACCGCGAAGGCTATCAGGAAGGCGAAGAACAGCCATGACTGGACCTGGAGCGGCAAATCCTGCGCCATCAGGGTGCGGATGTCGAAGGTCTCGCCACCATGGAAATAGAGCACGATGACACCGATCAGGAACATGAGGCTGCCTGCCAGTGTGTAGAGGAAGAACTTGAAAGCTGCGTAGACCCGGCCGTCGCCACCCCAGACGCCAATGATCAGATACATCGGAATCAGCATCGCCTCCCAGAAGACGTAGAACAGGAACAGGTCCAGTGCGCAGAACACGCCCAGCATCAGCGCCTGCATGGCCAGCAGGCTGACCATGAACTCTTTCACCTTGCGGTCGATCGCAACCCAGGAGGCAAGCACGCTGATCCAGCCCAACAGCGCGGTCAGGAACACGAAGGGTGCGCTGATCCCGTCGATGCCAAGTGTGTAGGTGATCCCTAGCGCGGGCACCCACGGGCGCGTCTCGGTGAACTGCATCTCGTGGGTAGAAGTGTCAAAGCCGCCGAGCATGGCGATGCAAAGCACGAAGTCGAGGACAGTGACACCCAGTGCCATCCACCGCACCACATCGTCGTTGCGGACAAACATCAGCGCCGCTGCCCCGACGGCTGGCGTGAACACGATGAGGCTAAGCAAAGGGATCGTCATCGCGCCCCCTACCGCCACGCCACAGCGAATACGGCGATAGCCGCGATCACACCAGCAATCATCGCCAGCGCGTAATGGGTCACGACGCCGCTCTGGAGCCGCCGCAGCGCGCCCCCGCTGCGCAGGATCGCGCGAGCGACGGCGTTCACGAGGGCGTCCACGCCGCGCAGGTCGATCCGCAGTCCTGCCCGTGCCATGCCGTGCAGAAAAGGCAGCGCCGCGGTCTCGGACACGTCACTCACCGCCTTCTCGTAGCGCGCCAGCGGGTTTTCGGCGAGCCACATGAAGCGCCGCGCGCCCATGCGGTAGAACCAGTCGGTATCGATGCTGATCGTATTCTCGGGGTCGAGCGCCCTGAGGAAGATGACGAAGCCCAAGGCGGTGAACATCAGCACGCCGAGGCTCTCGGTGATATGGATGCCGGTGTAGGGATCGAAGTCGACCGGATGGGGCAGAAGCGCGTAGAGCGTCTGGGGGAACACCCCGATCGCAATGCAGAGCACCGCTGCCATACCCATCGCAATCAGCATGTTGCGCGGCGGCTCTCGCGCTTCCAGCCCCTGGTCCGTGCCGAAAAACATGTAGTACGGGAGCTTGAGCCCGGTGTGCAGGAACGTCCCTGACGACGCCATTGTCAGCGCCAGCACCACCAGCGCGCGATGATCCTGTCCGGCGGCGGCCACCACCATCGACTTGGTGACGAAGCCTGAGAAGAACGGGAATGCCGAGATCGCCAAGGCACCAACCATGTAGAGCGCAAGGGTTACCGGCATGGTTTTGTAGAGCCCTCCGAGTTCGGTGAGCTTGCGCCGCCCGGTGACGTGGATCACCGCCCCCGCGCCCATGAAGAGGAGCGCCTTGTAAAGGATATGCGCGAAGGCATGGCTGACGGCGCCGTTCACCGCCATCTCGGTCCCGATGCCTATGCCCGCCACCATGTAGCCCACCTGACTGACGATGTGATAAGCCAAGAGCCGCCGGCAATCGTTCTCCAGCACCGCGTAGATAACGCCGTAAAGCGCCATCACAGTGCCGAGCCAGACAAGAAGATCGGTCCCCGGAAACGCCCGCGCCAGCACATAGACGGCGGTCTTCGTGGTGAAGGCGCTCATGAATACGGCCCCGGTGACTGTCGCTTCCGGGTAGGCGTCGGTCAGCCAGGCGTTGAGTGGCGGCACCGCGGCGTTGAGTAGGAAGCCGGCAAGGATCAGGCAGGTGGCGAAGCCAAGCCCGTCCTCGATCGGGCCGAAGAGCACCGAACCGGTGGCGAACCCGTGGAGAATGATGCCGCCGAGCAGGGCAACGCTGCCTGTGATATGGACCATGAGGTAGCGGAACCCTGCGCGGAGCGCCTGCTCGCTGCGCTGGGCAAAGACCAGGTAGGCAGAGGCAAACGTCATACCCTCCCAGAACAGGAAGAGGGTCAGGTAGTCGCCGGCGAACACTACCCCGAGCGCGCTGCCGACGTAGACGAACGCCGCCACATGCTGGCCTGCGTGCGTCAGATGCAACGCATAGACCGTGCCGATCAATGCCATGATGCTGAAAACAGTGGCGAAGAGGACACTCAGCTTGTCGACCTTCGCGATCATGATTTGCTGCCCGATGAACCGCGCCGCGCCGTAGCCGCCAGGATGCATCGTCAGCACGGCCAGGATCGCCAGCGTTGGGATCAGCAGCACATAGGCCTTGCGGACAGACCCTTTCAGGATGGGGATCGGCAGTGCGCCGAGAATGAACAGCAGACCGGGGTGGACGAAGTCAGTCATAATAGTCCTCGCGCCGCATCAGCCCGCACTTATGGCCGAGAAACTTGGACACGAAGATCAGAAGCACGCAGGAGCCGAAGCCGTAGAGGGCAGACCAGCCGGGCAGCCGCTCCCACAGGTATTCGGCGTGTTCGCGGAAGACCAGAAAGTCGGCGATGACGATCAGGACGAGCACCAGGTAAAATAGCCGGCGACGCTTTTTCGCATGTCTCTCATCGCCAAAGAAATCGACGACGCGCTTGATCATCTGACGACTCTTTCCGCCAGGGCGAGGAAATAGTCCGGGAAGATGCCCATCGCCACCGACAGGATGGCGGTCGCGACCAGCGGGACCGTCAACATCGGAATTTCACGAACGGTCGCCGGGCTCTCCTGCGCCTCCGTCCCGAAGAAGGCGACATAGCTGATCGGGAGGAAATAGGCGGCGTTCAAGACCGAACTTGCCAGGAGCACGATAAGGAACGGGGTCTCTCCGGCCTCCACCGAGCCGAGCGCCAGATACCACTTGCTGATGAAGCCCGCAGTCGGCGGCACCCCGATCATGCTGAGCGAGCCGACGAAGAACGCCCCCATCGTCCAGGGCAGCCTGCGGCCGATGCCGGCCATGTCGCTGATGTTCCGCTTGCCAGATGCGCAGTAGATCGACCCGGCGCAAAAAAAGAGCGTGATCTTCGAGAATGCATGGGCCGCGATGTGGATGATCCCGCCGACCATCCCGACGGGCGACAGCAGAACCGCGCCCAGCACGATGTAGGAGAGTTGGCTGACCGTCGAATAGGCGAGCCGTGCCTTTAGGTCGTCCCGCGTCAGGGCGTAGATGGACGCCATCACGATCGTGAACGAGACGACATAGGCCGTGGCGATGCCGAGCCCCAGCCCGCCCACCAGCCCTGCGCCGAAGATGTGGAACACGACGCGCAGCACGCAGAACACACCCATCTTGACGACGGCCACCGCATGCAAGAGGGCGCTAACCGGTGTCGGCGCCACCATCGCGGCAGGCAGCCAGGCGTGCATCGGCATCACCGCGGCCTTGGCGAAGCCGAAGAGATAGCAGAAATAGACGACGGTCAGCAGCGGTGCCGAGGCGTCGACCCCCGCCAGCAGCCCCCCCGGTACAAAGTCGAGTGACCCCGCAATGCTGTAAGTTAACGCCAGCGCGGCCAGAAGCACGCTTTTCGACGCGCCCATCAAATAGACGAGGTATTTGCGGCTGCCCGTCCATCCCTGCTCGTCCTCGTGGTGGTAGACAAGCGGATAGGTAACGAGGCTCAGCACCTCGTAGAAGATCACCAACGTAAACAGATTGGCGGCAAAGGCGCCCCCGGCGGCGGCAGCCAGGCTGGCGGCGAAGCAGGCGAAGAATCGGGTCTGCGCATGCTCATTCAAGTGCCGCATGTAGCCAATGGAATAGATCGACGCCACGATCCACAGCAGCGACGAGACGGTGGCAAACACCATGCCGAGCGCATCGACACGGAAAGCGAAGTCGATCCCCGGCAGAATCTCGAACAGGCGCAAATCGACTGTCCCGCCCGCCAGCACCGTGGGCGCCATCGAGGCGACAATTGCGAACATGGTCAACGCGGCCAACGGCGAGACGGCATCGCGGAGCTTCACGCGCTTGTTTAGAAGGAGAACTGCAAGGGCCGCCAGAAGTGCGACGGCAACGGCAAGCAGCGGCCGGATCGATATCACCGGCTATCCTTTCATCATGCTCACTTCATCGACCTTGAGGGTGGACTTGTTCCTCGCAAGGGCGACTAAGATGCCGAGGGCAACGGCAACCTCCGCCGCAGTGATCGCGATGACGAAAATTGCGAAAATCTGCCCGCGGTAGTCGTCGTAGTAATGTCCGAAAGCGATGAAATTGACGTTGACTGAGTTGAGCAGCAGTTCCAGCGACATCAACACGACCAGGATATTGCGTCTGAGCAGTACGCCCGCCGCTCCGATCACGAACAGGACCACTCCGAGCACGATATACCACCAGAGCGGCACCATCACTGCGGCTCCTTACGCGCCAGCACGATGGCACCTACCAGGGCCGCCAGCAGGATGATGGAGGCGACTTCAAACGGCAGGAGATAGTCAGCGAAAAGCGTCGTGCTGAGTTGCCTGACCTCACCGTCCGTGCGCATTGCAACGGGCTCCGCGACAGAAAATCGGTCGCTCCTGAGCACCAGCACAAGCATCTCGACCCCAAGCAGGGCGAGCAGCACCAGAACAGGCAGGTTGCTGCCCGGCAAGAACCGCTGCAACACCGCTTCGCGCACATCGATCATCATGATCACGAATAGGAACAGGACCATGATCGCGCCGACATAGACGAAAATTTGGATGACAGCGAGCAACGGCGCCTCGAGCAAGACGAAGATCGCCGATATCTGTAGGAAACACGCCATCAGCGCCAATGCGCTGTGAACCGGATTGCGCGCCAGGACCAAGGTCAGAGCCGCGACTACGGACGCCGCAGCGAACAGAAGAAAGAACCCCTGATCCATCGACGCCGCTCCTCCGACGCGAACTGTCACGCGACGCGACAGGGCCGGACTTGAGATAGCTGTCCACTTCCGTTCACAAATTGTGCCCGAGTATCGGATTTTTCACAAGCTTATCGTGGTTTAGTGCTGCGCTAAACTCACTACTCATATTTGAGAGAGAAGCGCGCCAGCTCAATTTCCGGGTTACCTCGGAAGAGTTGGGTGTCGATCAGGGTGCTGTTGCCTCGACAAACACTAGGCTTGGAAGAGGCGCTGACATCAAACGGTTTGCCAGGGTGGGGCGCTCATCGCGCGGCAGTGGCGCACCTTCGTCGTTCAATCCGATGGCCGTGAGCATCGCGCAAGCCTTCGCTTGCATTCGCACAAGTCCATTGCGGCGAGGCCGTACGGAACATACGGGAAGATTTGAAATGGGGAATTGATTAGATCGGTTGGTCTGATGCATAGGCCGAGGCACCCCAACGGACATGCTCAGCTAGAGCACGTCCGGTTTAATCTGGGTCATAACCTGCGGCCTTGAAGTAGTTCTGGCATTCGGCTGGGGTGAAGAGGTCGACGAGCGATCCGACGGCGGTCCACAGGGCTGTGATTGTCCTCTCGGCTTTGGCCCGCATAAGAGCCTTGAGTTTTGAGAAGGCGTTTTCGATCGGATTGAAGTCGGGGCTGTAGGGCGGCAGGAACATGAGCCTCGCGCCGGTTGTCTCGATTGCATCGCGAACGCCGGCGGCCTTGTGGGCGGGAAGGTTGTCCATCACGACGATGTCGCCCTCCGACAGGGTCGGGACCAGCACCTGCTCGACATAGGCCAGGAATACGTTGCCGTTCATGGCGCCGTCATAGACGAACGGGGCGGTCATGCCCGTCAGCCGCAGTGCGCCGGTGAAGGTGGTGGTTTTCCAATGGCCGTGCGGCACGCCCGCCCGGCAACGCTCACCGCATGGCGCACGGCCCCGCAGCCGGGCCATCTTGGTCGATAGTCCAGTTTCATCGATGAACACCAGCTTTGCCGGATCGAGATCGAGTTGGCCGTCGAACCACGCACGACGGCGCTTCAGGATGTCGGGACGATCCTGCTCCAGTGCATGTGCGGACTTTTTTTGAACGTCCAGCCGTGCCGGCCAAGCCAGGCGCTTAAGGCGCTGCGACTGATCCGAGCCGATCGCTCGACCGCCAGCCGCTCTACCATCTCGTTCAGCGTGATGTCCTTGCGCTCATCGATCAACCCCACGATGAAGGCTTTATGCGCATCGAGGCTGGACGCGCGTCGACGGCCTTGCGGCCGCGGCGTCCGCTCGCCGATCTTCGCCCGTGCGATCCACCGGATTGCACTCGATATGCCGACGCCGAACCGCGCCGCCGCCTGCCGGGCAGACATGCCCGCGTCCGAAGCCTTCAAGACCCGCGATCGAAGATCGTCGCTCAGTGCTCTTCCCATCATCCACCTCATCAAAGTGGATGTTGAATCACCCGCGAAGCCCGACGTCACATCACAATCGATTCATTGATCGCGGGACGTGCTCTAGGTGAGGGATGGATCATGACCGCGGAAGGTCCAAAGCGAATTGAGAACTCGTCCATGGCTGCGCCGGACGCTGGCGGAGTGATTAGGCTTTCCGTTCGCGACTCTCAGGCGTTCGTTCGGGCGTTCTCGAAGCCGACTACGATGAGCGTTCGGGAACCGGCAGGCGTCGCACGCAATCACCCTAGACTAGACGCTGTGTGGCGACCCGGCGAGGACTTCGGCGACCGGGATACTGCCTGGACGAGGGGGGTCTTCTCTGCTCTCGCCCGCTTCCGCGAAGGCGTCTACGTCAACTTCCTCGGCGGCGACGAGGATCCCGACCGGGTCCGTGAGGCGTACGGCGATTCCGTCTACGACCGACTGGTGGACGTGAAGACCACGTACGACCCCTACAACGTCTTCCACCATAACCAGAACATCCGCCCCGGTACCACGCGCGTTAGCGGGACCTTCAGGGCGCGTCCTCATTGATGCCCAGTTGTCGGGACGGCGCAGCAGAATCCGTTGGGAGGGCTCGTCGGGGCGCGATTTCGGGAGATGGCAATGTCGCCGGGACGCGCGCGGGGGCGCTCAGCAAATGAGCGTCCACGCGCGATGCGCGGAAAGCCGTGCTGTGACAGGCGGGTGTCTCAGCTTTCCTACTCCGTTGTGCTGGCTTTTTTTCTGCGCCGATTGGTGTGCGACTGCGCGACGGCCATTTTTAACTCGGGTGTGATCTCCTCCAGTGGTGCACCCTCCGCCCCATGTGGGTTCTGCAGCCCCTGGACATGGACGGTCGGGAATGGGAGTTCGATGCCCTGCTCCTTGAAGACTTGGCGCAGGCGTACATAGAATTTGCGTTTCATGCCGAAGGCGCCTCCCGGTCTGGTTGTCGCCTTGACCCTCAATACGATGCCGTACTCGCCGAACTCCTGTACGCCCTGCATCTTGATCGGTTCGAGCACCCAATGTTTGAACTCGGGATCTTCCGCCAGTTCGAGGCCGATCCGCTTGATCAGCTTGCGAGCGAAGTCGATATCGGTGTCATAGCCAACGGTGATGTTGAATTTGTCGATAACCCAATCACGGCTCTGGTTCTGGACGGCACCGAGTTCACCGAAAGGTATTGTGAATAGCGGGCCACGATGGTGGCGCAGCTTCACGGAGCGCAGCGAAAAGCTTTCCACGGTACCCTTGTAATTGCCCGAGGAAATATATTCGCCGACACGAAACGCATCATCGAGCAGAAAAAACACGCCTGAAATGACGTCCTTGACGACGGTTTGTGCGCCAAAGCCCACTGCGACGCCGACGACGCCAGCGCCGGCGATCAGTGGGCCGATCTGGATACCCATAGAGGCGAGCATCATCAGCACCGCCATCACGACGATCAATGCGAGCAGCATGTTCTGGAGGATCGGCAAGAGCGTGTGCAGCCGCGCCTGCTGCGGATCGAGGATCGGGACGTCCTCGTCGCTGATCACAGGGTGCGGTACTTCGATGCCCAGCTTTCGTTCGATCAAAGCCTTGATGATCGACCAGCCGAAATCGGCTGCGAGGGCAATGACCACGACATTGATCAAGCCGCGCAATATGAACGTCGTCGTCGTATCGCTGTCCCGCATGGATTGCATGTTCAGACCCCCGGCACGCGCGAGAAAGTAAGCCGCCGCCAGGATCAAAATCATCCGGATTCCGCGATCGATGACAGCGATCGTCACCGCCGGGATCGTGGGCCGACCGAGATCTTCCGAACCCGGCCGCAGGACGAAATTAACCCCGCGCTGCGTCAGCACGATTGCAAAAGGCAGGAAGAATGCGGCGAAGGTAAACCAGAAGTATATATAAAGGCCGGCGACGCGCTGCAGGAACAGGACGACGAAATAAGCAGTCAACAACCATGTCGCTTCCGTGTGACCGCTGTGGCGCGCACTGTCTCGCTGCGTTCTTGGCCGCCGCCAGATGGCAAGCAGCAAGAGCGACAGCAGTACGAAATCGGCGCCCAGTGACAGGACCACCATTCCGTCCTGATCGATGCCGAGGCCCGGCAAGAGGATAAACGCGGCGCCGAAAAAGGCGAAGACGCCGACGATCCGGGGTAACCAATAGGACCAATGGTCAGCCACTTCGTTGGTGATCGGCAAACCACGAACCTCGACGGCATTCTCAACCTTCATGAAGGAAGGGACGAGCATGGCCATGACGTACATGCGCACACCCCAAGTAACGACCGCCGCCATCAGAAATGTCAGTACAATCTCGCGGATAAGCATTGGCCAGTCGAACAACATGAACGCGCCGGCGCTGCCCAGTGCGAACGAGACGATCAGCATGTTGGAATAAAGCAGGCGGCCACCAATCTTCTTGGCTCGCCCGATTGGCGTATCCTTCGGTTGCGCGATAATCCAAAGACGAAATGGACGGGTCAGCTTGTACGTCGCCCAGGTCAGCGCGAGGCCGGCAGCGATGAACATCGCAATCAGCATAAATACGCTGGTAGACCCCTTGCTGGACATGTCCTGCATGGTCTCTGCCCGAACGCGCGCGAACTGGCCTGGCAGCAAGGGCAAAGTTTGAACGATTCTTTCGATATGACGCTTGATCCGATCGAGCGTCGAGGATGCCATCGTATTCATCTGGGCTGGTGCGACCACGGCGTCGGACGATGCCTCGGCCGGCGAAGCTCCTGCCTCGGCAGGCGCTCCCGTTGACCCTGCGTCCTGATTTCGTTGTTCGGCCACCCAGGCCTTCACTGACGGATCGTCGAGAAGCTCGAATAGCTGTTTGACCCTTTCAGGCGGGACGGTCGCCGGCGCCTGTGCCTGTGCCTGACCAGCCAACAAGAGGGCGATCCCAAAGACGAGCGGCCTGGCAATCAGGACAAACATTGCGGTCAGATCCCCGAGACGTCGTGCCGGGCGCGCCAGATTCCTGGCTCCCAGTCGTCGAATCATGAGTGGCATCGTGCTGTACCCTTCCGGTCAAAATCGGCAAGCAACGACATCTATGTCCGCCGTTTGCTCCTACCTTGGACAAGCCGATGTTGTGGTGCAAGACTTCATCGTTCCGAGCTAGACCGTTGAGCCGGGTACTTGGCGGTGTTTGTTAGCCGCCGGGGCAGGGCATTCCGACCTCGGCCTCCGGCCGTTCCATGAACTGGGCATCCGTGATGCCGGGCGTAGAACGCCCGGCACCAGGATCCCAGACCCATACTACCAGGGCATGAGCGCTTGCCATTCAGCCTGTCTTCAAGTCTTTTTTGGCCGTCTCTAATTCGCCCCGATCTTGACAGAGCGGTGCTGCCGTCCGATGCCGTCATCCGTTTTGATATTCGCCGACTCTTGCCGAAGAAAACGAAAGCTCGATGGCCCAGGACAATGCTACCGTAGGCGGTTTGGTACCGATGTTCGATGCCGAGCAAACTATAGGCGCAACGCTTGCCGGCATTCGCCGGCAGGACCGTCTCCTTTGGCAGGAAATCGCCGGCTCGGCTTCGGGACTCTTGTCCTGCCTTCGAACCAGGCGCGGGTAAGACGGCGTGGCGCATAATCCCTTGGTTTCAATCGTGGTTCCTGCGCACAACGCGGAGGTAACGCTGGCGCGCGCACTCGATTGCCTTCTCGATCAGGAAATAGTGGATTGGGAGGCGATCGTCGTCGACGACGCCTCCACGGACCGTACCCCGGCGATCATCGCCGGTTATGTGGAGCACGATGCCCGATTTCGGACGTTGAGGTCCTGCGCGTATAGCGCCGCCGGCGCGCGCAATAGCGGGATTTCGACAGCGCGCGGTCACTGGCTCATGTTTCTGGATGCCGACGATTGGGTGGATGCCAGCTTCCTTGCGAAAATGCTGGCTGCACTGAAAACCGCTCCCGATGCCGTGGCCGCCTATTGCGGTTCTCGGCGCGTGATGCCCAATGGCGAACTCACCCCGTCGAGCATTTCGCCCGAGGTTGCGATCCAGCCCTTCGAAACATTCGCCCGCCAGTGTGCCATTCGCACTCACGCGCTGCTGGTCGACCGGAAGACAATTGTCGAGTTGGGCGGTTTTGATGTGTCACTGCGCACCTGCGAGGACTGGGATCTGTGGCAACGCCTCGCACGTCTAGGCAAACGTTGGGTCATGGTCGACGAGGCGCTCGCTTTCTATCGGATCAGCCCCAACTCGCTCTCCCGCAATTCGACGCAGATGGTGGCAGATGCGGAAATCGTGATCGCCCGCGGCTTTTCTCCCGATCCCAGGGTCAAACACCCAGCATCGGCTCACGCCAATGGAGCGATCGAGGCGAACGGCCGCGCCGCTTCCGAAGCACTCGCGTGGTTCGCGTTGTGGAACGCCGCGTCGGATTGCGGCCGCGGCTCGCGCTCGATCAACCCGCAGTCCCTGCGCGCGCTCCCGGCAGGACGCAAGTGGGCGCGTGAGATCGCCAAGGTGCTCTTCGATGGCCTTATGGTAGGAAGCCTATCGGTGCCAGCGCAATTGGCTGCCAGGTGGGACAGGTTCGGCGGCTCCCTCACCGAGTTGATCATCGAACTCGGCAAAGTCTGGGATGATCCCGTAGCGGGTCGCCGCACCCAGTATCACCTTGAGCAGATGCTTCTCGACTCCGACGACCTTGCCGCGCCGCGCAGACTGGCGCGGACACTCGGAATTCGCGTCGACGCTCGAAATCCGACCTCGATCGAACTTCCGGAAGGAGTCGATCAAATTTATGCCTATCTGATGATGGATGGCCAGATCGAGGCTGTCGTGCAGTTCGGCGTACTCGGGAGAGTCACAAGGCGTCATTGGATTGAATTGGCCCTGAATTTTGTGCCCCCTGAGCGGCTTGCACCGCAAAAGGGCGCAGGGTCAAACATGTTTGCAGCCGAGGCGTCGTTGTCCAGAGCGGGACGCCGGTCTGATCGGGACAGCCACTTCGGCAAACTCGCGCGATTGGCTGCGGAAGCGCAGGAGCTGGTTCGGTCGAGCGCCGAAACCACAGAACCTCTTGCAGCGCCGCGCCGTGCACGGGCCGCGGATGGGCAGGACAATGATCGCACGTCTTTCTGGAATCGCCATTTCGCGGCCGAGGATCCCTGGAACTACGGTTCGCCCTATGAGCAGGAAAAATATGAGCGGCAGCTCGAAATTCTGCCCGCCGGTCCCATCGGACGGGCGCTTGAGCTGGCCTGCGCGGAGGGCCACTTCGCGCGGCAGCTGGCGCCGCGAGTGGGCCATTTGACCGCAACTGACATCTCCGCCGTAGCCATCGGGCGGGCGCGCGCACGATGCAGCGATCAGCCGAATGTTGAGTTCGGCGTACTGGATTTCTCTGCGGACACGCTGCCGGGTGAGATGGATCTGATCGTCTGTTCGGAAGTGCTCTACTACCTGGATGATCTCGCCGAATTGCGGCGCGTCGCCAAAAAATTTGTTGAGGCGTTGGCGCCTGGCGGCAGTTTCATCAGCGCACACGCATTCGTGCTGGGTGACAATGTCGAAAGGACGGGCTTCGACTGGAACACATTCGGTGCAAAAGTGATCTCAGAGACGCTGGCAGCGACCGAAGGCCTCGTCCTCGAGCAATCGATCCAGACCGAGCTCTATAGCATAGACCGCTTCCGCCGCCTGTCACCAGACGACGTGGCGAGGGAACCGATGATTGATCATGTGCCAATCCGCGCGCCCGTCGGAATAGGGGTCGCGCGAAATATCGTCTGGGGCGGGGCGCGGGCCTTGCGCCGCGACGTGGCACGTAGCGAGCGGCGGCAGCGTATCCCTATCCTCATGTATCACAGCGTCGCCGATGATGGTCCGGCCGCGCTCGCCCGTTTTCGGTGCACGCCCGCCGCATTCGGCAGCCAGATGGCATGGCTGCGCGCCAACGGCTTTCACGCGATTGGGTCCGAGCAGCTGGAATGGTTCATCGCCAACCGTCACCCTTTCGTTGGCCGCCCAGTGCTCATCACGTTCGATGACGGCTTCCAGAACTTTGCCGATCATGCCTGGCCGACCTTGCGCAGGAACGACCTGACCGCGGAAGTGTTCCTGGTGACGGACTTGGTGGGTAAAAGTGCACAGTGGGACGCCCACAGCGGTCCGCCGACGCAGCTTATGGACGCCGGGACGGTGCGACGCCTCGCCGGCGAAGGTGCGTTCTTCGGAAGCCATCTGGCGACGCATCGCGCGATCGATGGTCTGTCGAGCTCTGACTTGGCCGCCGAACTCTTGCGCTCTCGTATGTTCATCGAACGGTGGACCGGTCGGCCAACCACGGCGTTCGCGGCACCCTTCTCTGTCACCGACCGACGGCTTGGCCGGCTGGCCAAGGAGTGCGGCTATCGGATCGGTTTCGGCGGCAGACATGGGCCGGCAGACCTCGATTGCGATCCCATCGACCTTCCGCGCATCGAGATTCGGGGGGATCGCTCGCTCGATCACTTTGTTGCCAGTGTCGAGGCCGTGCTCGAATGAACTGTGACCTTGTCAGTGTCATTGTTCCCGCTCACAATGCGCAAGATGCAATCGACGAGACGCTCCGCAGCTTGCGCTCGCAGTCCTGCAAGGGACATCGCTAGTCCAGAGGCGACAGAGCGCATTGCCAAAACCGTACATTCTGACTCGTCGAGGCCAATATCTAGATTTGTAACAAATTGGTTCCGCTTTTTGTTCAGTGTCCCGCCCGTTACCTCGTTCGCAAGTCTATTGGGCGACTTGGGACACGGCTGACATCAGCTCCTGCGGGCTTGGCGCCCCAAACATGTACCGGCCACCCTCTGGAACCTCCGTGAAGCTCCAGCGGACGATCCCCTGCCGGTCCAGCAGGAACTGACCGACCAGTTGTCCGTGTCCGGTTGCCATCATCTGCTCGTCGGCTTCGGTCAGTTCGTAGTGGTCCCTCCTGTCGAGGATTTCGCCGGCCGCCAAAGGATCCATAGGACCGGGCAACTCACCTGGCATGTCGATCCGCATATCCTTTACCGCCGCCATCGAGACCTTGTACGGCCAGTTCGTCTCGTTTTGGGTGAATTCGAGATTGGGCAGTCCAAAAGCACGATGTGAAGCGCGGTCAGGGTCGGAGGCCGCAAGCAGATTCGGCATCGGGTGGTAGCGGAAATAGAGACGCGCCCGTTCGATCGGCGTGTTGACCACCGTCAAGCTCTCCACGCCCCTTTCGCGCAGCTCCGGATCGAGCCGCGCCTGGGCGGCGATATGGCGCCGGCAAAACGCACAATGCAGACCTCGAAACAGGCCGACCAGCACCGGTTTTTGTCCACGAAAGTCGTCGAGCGCGATCTTGCCTTCCTGGGTAATGGCGTCGAGTACCAAGTTCGGCGCGCGGTCGCCCGGTTGAAGCGGTACCAAGTCACTAGGCGCGGACATTTCAACCTCCCACCCGGCTAGTCGAGAAAAGGCAGCACCACAAGCGCTTCCGGGTCGAGCCCGTGCTGGGCGCATATACCCTGCGCCAAGGAAAAGTAGCGTTCGGCCTCGGCCAGATTGTCGAGGTCGAGATTAAGCGTTGCAAGACCATCATAGCACGGAAACAGGAGTTGGGGTTCGCCCGTTTCGCGGGCTACATCCAGTGCTTCCTGGAACAAGCCGACCGCCAGTTCCGGACGGCCGTTGCACTGGTGGATCTGCCCAAGCACGATCAACGGCACAGGCAGGTGCTCGCGCTGGTCGAGCGCCCTGTCGATCTCGATGGCCTTCTCGGCAGCAGGGACGCCCTCGGTTGGGCAGCGATCCGTGAAAGTACAACAAGCGACCGCCAGATTGGCGAGGAGGCGCGCCTGGAAACCCAGATCACCAATATGGCGCGCCACTTCAAGACCGCGCCGGCAGACCTCCATCGCCTTTGCCGGATCGATGGTCGTGTAAAGCACGCCGAGATTGGTGTAGCCGCGGCAGGCCGCGCCGAGCAGACCGGCGGCTTCGGCCAATTCAATGCTACGCTCAACCTGACCCACGGCTTCACGGTTTCGCCCAAGGCGAGCCAGCGCGACAGCCTTGGTATTGAGTGCCTCGGCGGTCACAAGGGTGGCATCGCACCCTGCCTCGGAGGCACGCTCCGTCGTCAGAGCGCCGACGCAATCCAGCGCCGCGTCCGCCCATTTTGCCGCGAGAGCATGATCTCCGCTACGGAACGCCTGTCGGCCACGTTCTTGCCAGAGATGCGCCTGCTCGATCGGGGCATCCGCTCCATCGAGGAGCGCTGCCGCTTCAGCATAGCGGGATTCTGCGTTGTCGCGCTTGCCGACGTCCCACAGCAGGCGACCGATCTTGCGCAAAACGCGCGCCGAAGCGACACGATCGGCTGACTCGCGATATGCCTGCAACACCGTCTCGTAATGGTGGTGCGCGATCTCGCGGCGGCCTGCCGGGCCGCTCAAATCGGCAATGCGCTCTGCAATTGCCAGTTTGAGCGGTGTTTGCCCGGTCGCGCCCAACGCAGTCAGTGCCCGCTCGTAGAAACGAAGGGCGTCGTCGTTGGCGTAGATCATGCGAGCGCGATCGCCCGCCGCCTGCAGGTAGTGCGCGCCCTTCTCCCGCTCGGCGCTCTGTGCGAAATGATGACCGAGCACGGTCAAATCCTCGAGCCGTTCCGGCCTGTCGCCGCACAGTTGCTCCAAGGCAGCACCGACGCGGCCGTGGATGTCGGTCCGGCGTTGCAGGAGCAGATTCTGGTAGATCACGTCCTGCAGCAATGTTTGTGTAAAGCGGTAGCCTTGCGAGGAGACCGAGCCTGATCCGGCAACTTCCTCGATGATTTCCGCATCGCAAAGCAGTTCGCAGCCGGCTTCCAGCCGGCCGGGGTCGGCTGTCACGGCTTTCAGAAGGGTGGCATCGAAGCGCGGGCCGATCACCGCGGCTTCCTGGGCCAACCGGCGCACCTCTTGGGGCAGCCGGTCGACGCGGGCAAGCAACATTGCCTGGATCGTGGCGGGAATGCCGGTTGCGACCTCGCCTGCCACAGTCCGCCATCGCTGGCCCTCGCGCACCAGTACACCGCGATCGATAAGGCCGCGAACGATCTCCTCCAAAAAAAGGGGGTTGCCGCCCGCGCGCTCGAGGATCTGGTCAAGAAGCGTTCCTGCGGAGTTTACCCAGCTGTCGCCGAAAAGCGCCGCCAACAGGCTGCGTCCGTCATCACGGCTAAGCGGTGAAAGCCTGAGCGCTGTGTGACTGACCCGACTTGAGTCGAGCTGGCCGTGGTCCGGCTCCGGACGATGCGTGACCAGCAACATCAACCGCGTGCGCTCCAACCTGTCCATCACGAAACGCAGTGCCTCGAGCGACACGGCGTCGGCCCAATGCAGGTCTTCGACTACGATCAACAGCGGCGACAACGCAAGCCGCCGTTCGATGATTGTGCGGACTGCGTAGAGAATTTGCCGCCGCAGCTGCTCGGGCTCGACATGCTGCAAGGTGGCATCGGGGTCGCCAAGGCCAAGCACATGGTAGAGCAAGGGCATCAGCCGCTTCGCCTCCTCGCCCTGCAGGCCGAGATCGGTCAGCAAGCCTGCGAGCTTCCCCCGCATTTCGTCCCCATTGTCGTTCTGCATCATCCCGGCAGCACTGCGCACCACCGCGCCCAAGGCGCCAAATGATCGTTCGCCCAGCGGTGAGCACGTGGCCTGCCGCACGGCGACGTTGCGAAAACGATCCTCGTCGCCGACGCGGGCGACGAACTCCTTCACCAGCCGCGATTTCCCGATACCGGCTTCTCCAACGAGGCGGACAAGTTGGGCCGAGCCGCTGCACGCCTGGTCAAGGCTCGCCAGCATTCTATGCAGCTCCGCATCACGACCTATCATCGGCGCGCTGAGGCCGAGCGCCTCGAGCCCACGTGCCGCACGCGGCGCCGCAAGCGGTGCATCCAGCCGATGGACGAGCACACTGCCGGCCTTGCCGCGAAGCACGACATCACCCAGCGGTTCGTAGGAGAAGGCATGCCGGGTCAGCCTGTGAGTGAGCTCGCCTACCAGCACCTCACCCGGTGCGGCCAGCGATTGCAGGCGTTGCGCCGTATTCACGGTGTCACCGGTAACCGAATAGGATTTGGCGGTGCCGATGCCCAATCCGCCGGTGACGACCGGACCGGTGTTTATGCCGATGTGGAGCAACAGCGGCGAGCCGGAGTTGGGGGCGCTTTCGCCGAGCCGCGCCGTCCGGGCGATCATGTCGAGAGCGGCGCGAAGCGCACGTTCCGGATCGTCCTCATGCGCGACGGGCGCCCCGAACAAAGCGAGCAGTGCATCGCCGATGAATTTGTCGACGAAACCACCAAAGTTTCGCACGGCCGCCGTCAATTCCTTGAACAGTTCGTTCTGCAGCGCTTGCATGACCTCGGGGTCGAGCTGCTCGCTGAGTGTCGTGAAGCCGCAAAGGTCGGCGAACAGGACCGTTACCGTCCGGCGATCGGCGTCGGAGACGGGATGCGGCCCATCTTCGCTCTCAACGTTCGCAAGCAGCGACGGCGTTCGAGAAGGGGGCACGATGGTCCGGCTTGGTGTCGGAGCAGGCCGTTCGACGGCTTTTGCGGCCGCACCGACGCTTGCCCCGCATTTCGGACAGAACTCGAAATCAGGTGCGCAGGGGTAGCCGCAACTGGCGCATGGCACGGGCTGGCGCTTGCCGCACCTCGGACAGAAAGCGTATCCGCTCTCAACCTCGAAACCGCAGCCCGAGCAGTCCATCGACAAGACCTCACTAGCTGCCGTGACGGCGTGATCTCGCTACGCACGTCACGGCCAGGGTATTCACAAGGATGAACCGTTAGCCGTCGACCGGCAAGCGGCAGCGCAAATCGGCATCGAGCGATCCGTGTGGCTCCGTGGCAGGGCGCTGCCGATTCGGGCGGCTGCGTCCTTGCGAAAGTTCCCTCTTACCCTCGGTCTTCCTGCTATTGTGGGGACGAGGAGACGGACCGATGAGCGAGAATCGCAAGCTGGCCGCAATCCTGGCCGCGGATGTCGTCGGATACAGCCGGCTCGCGAGCGCGGACGAAGATCGTACTTTGGCGAGGTTGCGGGCCCTGCGCAGCGACCTGATCGATCCGATCATCGCCGTGCACAACGGGCGGGTGATCAAGCGCACCGGGGATGGGGCGCTGGTTGAGTTCCGCAGCGTGGTGGATGCCGTGCGTTGCGCCGTTGAGGTTCAGAACGGCATGGTGGAGCGCAATGCCGGCGTACCGCAGGACCGCCGCATCGAGTTCAGGATCGGTATTCATCTGGGGGATGTCGTTGAAGAAAGCGACGGCGACCTGATGGGCGACGGCGTCAACATCGCTTCGCGTTTGGAGGGCGTCGCGGCGCCCGGCGCCATCTGCCTGTCCGAGGATGCCTATCGCCAGGTCAAGGCGAGGCTCGACCTCTCGGTCAGCGATCTCGGCAGCACGCAGCTCAAGAACATCGCCGAGCCGATCCGGATCTATGCGCTGCAAGTCGGCAGCGCCGGGACCAGAGCGGCCGCGACCCCGGAAACCGCGACGGGCCGGCCGGCGACGGCAGCGCCGCCGAAGCTGTCAATCGCCGTGCTGCCGTTCACCAACATGAGCGGTGACGCCGAACAGGACTACTTCGCCGACGGCATCTCCGAAGACATCATCACGGCGCTGTCCAAACTGTCGCAGCTCTTCGTCATCGCTCGCAATTCGTCGTTCACCTTCAAGGGCCAGAACGTCCATGTGCAGGAGGTGGGCACGAAGCTCGGCGTGCGGCATGTACTTGAGGGCAGCGTACGCAAGTCGGGGAACAGGGTGCGCATCACCGCGCAGCTCATCGATGCAACCTCGGGCGGCCATCTTTGGGCGGAGCGGTTCGACCGCGAGCTGACCGACATATTCGCCGTCCAGGACGATGTGACGCAGCAGATCGTCGGTGCGCTGGCGCTCAATCTGACCGAGGGTGACCGTCAGCGGCTGGCGCCCGAGCATCCGCGCAACGCGGAGGCGTATGACTGTTTCCTGCGGGGCCGGGAGCTGTGGCACCGGCTGACGAAGGAGACCAACGTCGCAGCCCGCGACGTCTTGCAACGTGCCATCGACCTGGACCCGAACTTTGCCTCTGCCCACGCTTTCCTCGCACTCACGCACGGACTCGATTACCTCAACAGGTGGAGTGCCTCGCCGCCGGAATCGATGGCGCAAGCGGAAGAGGTCGCAACGCGAGCGGTAACGCTGGATGGCAGCGATCCCTGGGCGCACTGGGCGCTGGCTATAGCCAAGCTGTACACACGACAGCACGATGGGGCCATCGACGAGGCCGAGCGCGCGATCGTCCTCAATCCGAACTTCGCGGAAGGGCACGTCATCCTCGGCGAGGCGCTGTGCTATTCGGGCAGACCCGAGGAGGCCCTCGAGAGTTTCGCCCGGGCGAAGACCTTGAATCCATACTTTCCAGATGTGCTTCTGCATTTCCAGGCTTTGGCGGCGTTCCAAATGGGAAGGTACGAAGAAGCCGTTGACCTCTTGCTGCAACGGCTGGCTCGCAACGCTGTCACCGACGTCTCGCGCGCGCTTCTGGCCGCCTGCTACGGCCATCTCAGCCGTTTCGCCGAGGCCCGCGCGGCATGGCAGGAGGTGCTTCGCCTCAATCCCGACTATTCGCTGGAATACCGTCGCAAGGTCTTGCCCTACAAGAACCCTGCCGATTTCGAACTCGTGGTGGACGGGCTCCGCAAGGCCGGTGTCGTGCAATGACAGATAAGGCCATGTCAGGTCGCCTTGATCCCTGACTGGCCGATCTTGCGCCATCGGGCGTTTTCGCGAACCAGTTTCAGGTCGTCGGTCGTCTCGGCAAATGTCCGCAATCGGTATTGCCGGAGCAGGTCCGGGAAGAGCGCTCCTTCCGGCAGGCCTGCAAGCTGCTCGCGGACCGAGATCTTTTCATCGATGACGCGCATGCCCCAGGCATTTTCCCGAACCTGCAGCTCCGCAGCCAGATCGCGCTCTTCCGGCGCGTTTTCGTCCAGCGCCGCCAGCAGGATCGAGTGGAAAAGCGCTACATAGCCAATCTGTCTCAGGCCGCCCACAACCCGCACCCGCGGCAATATGGCAAGGACGAGGAACGTCAGGAACAAGTTCGGCAGCAGCACGCCGTCCAGCAGCGCCTGCTTGAGATGCGGCCGCTCGAACGGGATGGAAAGACCATGCGGCCTGTCAGGCTCGATCAGGTGCCCGTTATCGAGGACGAGCTTGCGCACGCGCTCCTCGCGGATGCCCCAGAAATAGGCCGTGGTATTGGGCAGGAATCGGCCAAATGGGCTCGATGCGGCGTCTTGCAAGGCATGTTCGAGACGCTGGCGTCTTGCGGGCTCGATAAGCAGCCTGGAAAGAAGGCTGCCGTCATATTCCAGATGCCGCGCCACGGCAGCCGCGGCGAGCCGATCATCGATGAAAACCGGCAGGGCCATGCCGGAACGATCCCAATCGGCGACCAGATCCTCGTTGAGGGCTGTCAGCGCATCGGCGGCGGTTCCAAACACCTTGTCCTGACTGGCAAGCAGTGTGCCCAGCCAGCGGCTGGCATCCGTTTCATCGCCCACCGCTTCGAGCGCGCGCCTGTTGAGGGAGACGGGACCGGCCACGCAGGCGCTCTTGCGGCACAGTTTGTGGCGGCCCATGCCAAACAGGTTGACCTTGTCGTCGCCGACATCGAGCCATCCCGGCCCCTCCCGGCCAATTGTCTCCATGGTCATCGTCGTTCCCATGAAGCCGAAGAAGGCCGACAGCCCGTTTTCGACCGCGCCCAGCCAGGCAAGCAGGAGGGCATCGAAGGTGATGCGGTCCATCAGAAGCAGGCAGTGCAGGCCGGACTGAATCACCGGTCTGTGCTCGAACTCTTCGAGGGCCTTGCCGATCTCTTCAGGCTGCATCATCGCGCCAAGGCGCTGGTGCAGGACTTCGCGCAGGATCGAACGGGCAGCGATCGCCGGGCCCGATGCAGGCCTTGCCACCGGCCGCCACAGATGGCGGGCGTAGTCGGAAACCGGTGCATTCCAGTTCTGCTCGATGTCACACACGACTTCCGGGCAGAGCAGCGACAGTACAGCCAGAATTTCCGCCGGAGGCGTAGGGGTTGGGTCAAAGACGGCGGTCATTGGTCCCGTCTAGCCGCTTGCGGTGCAAACGCCAAGGGAGACCAGACTTGCTGGATGCGGCCAAACAGCGGATCTCAGAACCGCAGCCGGGCCATGCTCAGGAGGTCGTGGTACTGCCCGTTGGTAAAACCGGCCTTCACATGCCGACCTTCCACCTCGAAGCCATGGCTTGTGTAGAGACGGATGGCCGGTTCGTTGTCGGCATAGACGGTCAATTCGACCCGCTTCAGGGCGCGCCAGTTGTCGGCCACGTCAAGCAGCGCGCCAAGTATCGCAGAGCCGATGCCCTTGCCGACAAAGGCATCGTCAAGGCCGATATTGATCTCGCCGATATGCGAACGGCGCGGCGAACCCTGCACGACCAGGCTGCCATGGCCGACGACCTTGCCGTCCAACTCCGCAACGATCCAGGTGGTTTCCTGGCCGGACTTGGCAATGCGCCGCTCCACCTGCTCCACCATCTCGAAGGGCATCCTGAGCGTGCCCCAGCGGAAGCCTGGCATATTGAAGATGGCGCAAAGCGCCTCCGCATCGCTTGGCCGGACGGCGCGGAGCTGCGGCTGGATTTTGTCGGAGGATGGCGAGGTCGTGCTGGTCATGGCGTTCCTGGCGAAGGCAATCGGCCTGGCACGATGCACCGGACGTCACCTGAAAATCCAGCCGTCTCAGCAACCTATGATGCCGATTGCGAGCTAAAATACCGGGAGGCGGCGTAGAGTTTGAAGGCGCCGCTGATGCCGATCCAGCCGAAAAGGGCGAGCCAGCACAATGTCCCGGTCGCCGTCCAGTCGATCCGGTGCACCGCAGCGTCGGTGATGACGAGGCCAAGGATGGCAAGCAGGCCAACCAGAAACTGCGCCAAGCCGAGCACCAGCAGTTCCTCGCGCGGCGCGCTTCTCCAGACGAGATATATGCCGCCCGCACCGGCGAGGAAGATGGCGCTGTAGACCTGAGCGTGGAAGGCATCGACCGGCCATGGCCAGATGCTGCTGAATGTCAGGGGAAACAGCAACAGGCCGACGCCATAGAGCCCGAGGATCGCCAATTCCACCGGCATGTAGCCGCGCCATGCGGGGTTTAAGGTCACGCCTTTTGCAGAAGGACGGGCCCTGGCCCGCCACAGGAACAGCCCGGATACCGCGACCGAAGCAAGATAGACCAAAAACCACAGCCAGGGCGCTTTGCGCCCGAAGTTGAAATAGCCGAGATTGATGAACGAAGCCACCGACACGATGATGGTGAAGATGAAGGCCATGACGAGCACGAGCCTGCCGGGCGACCAGCGGTTCCAGAACAGCAGCGCCGCCATCACGACCATTTCGGCGGTGTAGAAGCCGCCGAGGAAGCGGGCATTGAACGGCGTGACGGCCCAAGGCCAGCCCGGCTTGACCAGCACAGGCGCGAAGAACAGGCCGGCGCCTACGATCAGGACGATGATGACCGCCACAGAAAAAAGGCGCAGGGCCGCGGGAAATGGCGGGTTGCTGGATGTCGGCATGGGAGAGAGCCCCAAGGCTGAATGCCCCATGCACCATCATAGTGCCGCTTGCGGCCGGTGAAAATCCGCCGAATGGAAATTGAACTGTCACCAGGCTTATCTATTCGAATGGCTGTACGGTCCGTTTCGAAGTAAGATGGAGCACTCGGACCAAAGACCGGACCGGTCAACACGCCTCGGGGGCGCATTTTCCGGAGCCTGCACGATGAACGAAGCTCAGGATCTGTTCTCGCTTCTGCGGCAATCGACCGATGTCGATCCACAGGCAATCGACGCGATCAAGCGAACCATCGCGGAGGGCCAGGACCGCGAACTTTGCCGCATCAATGCGCCAGCCTTCGCCAGCAAGCATGGCCTCGACGAGGAACGCACCATAAGCGCCTTTCTCCATGCGGCGCGGGTGGGCATCTTCGACATTTCCTGGAATGTTCTGTGCCCCGGCTGCGGCGGCGTGCTTGACACCAACGCCACGCTGAAAACCCTGCAGAAGGACGAATACACCTGCGCGCTGTGCGCCGAGGGCTATTCGCCGACCCTCGACGAGATGGTCGAGGTGACATTCACCGTCAGTCCCCGCATGCGCAGGATTGCCGCGCACAATCCACACGAACTGCCGTTGGCGGAATATTTCCGCCAGATCTACTGGGCGTCCGGCGTCGATCTGCCGGATGAGGATTTCGCGAAAAGGATGGAAGCGTTCTCGCTGGAGGATATCGAGCTTGCGCCCGGTGAAAAGGCGGTTCTGCCCATACAGCTTCCGTCCGAATTCATCATCGTCTTCGAGCCGGTCACCCATTCAGCACAGTTCATCGACGTGAAGGGCGAACCAACAAAGGAGCGCCGAAGCCTCTCTTTGGTCTTCGACCGCGACCATGTCCAGAACCAGACGCTGGAGATGCAACCCGGCCCGTTGCGCATTTCGCTGGAAAACAGGACCGACACCCGCGTGCTGCCGGCGGTCTTCATCGCCGGCCAGGCATTGCATGATATCCTGGGCAAACGCCGGCCCTTCCTCACCGCCAAGCGCCTGCTCACCAACCAGACGTTCCGCGATCTCTATCGCACGGATACGCTCGACATCAACCAGCGCCTGAAGATCACCAGCCTGACCTTCCTGTTTACCGACCTGCGCGGATCGACCGCGCTTTACGAGCGGGTGGGCGACCTTTCGGCCTTCGACCTCGTACGCGCGCATTTCCAGGTTCTGCACGAGATCGTCGCGGCGGAGGCAGGCGCGGTGGTGAAGACGATCGGTGATGCGGTGATGGCGACCTTCGCGACGCCTGATCGTGCGATTGCTGCGGCCCTCAGGATGCGCGATGCCATGCGTGCGCTCAACGACAAGAGCGGGCGCGAGGATCTGCTGCTCAAGATCGGAGTCCATGCCGGCCCCTGCATCGCCGTGTCGATGAACGAGCGACAGGACTATTTCGGCCAGACGGTCAACATTGCTTCGCGGGTCCAGAACCTTGCAAACGCACAGGCGATCTTCGCCACTCGTGCGGTGGTCGAGGACAATCTCACCGCGGATCTGTTGCACAGGAACGCGCTGACGCCCGTGCCCCACGAGGTCTCGCTGCGCGGCATTGAGCGCGAGATAGCAGTATATACGATCCCCTGAAGACTTGGCCCTTGGAGTTTTGGGTCGTCTCGGCCCCTCACACGCGCCTACAGATAAAATAACGATCGGCGGGCACCGAAGGCGGCGTCGGGAGGCGTTGCAACTGCGGGTGATCGAGCGGCGTGCCGCTGACCGCGATGCCGCCGACGCGAAGCAGGCGCGCGGTCAGATCGGGAAGCCAGGTAGAGGTCACTGCATCGCGATCTTCATAGCCGGTGCCGATGTCGGCATGAACAAGAGCGGCGTCGATGCCAATGAACCTGCTCGCCGTCTCGCGTATTTCGCCGAGCACGAGGTTTTCAGCTTCGGGAATTGAGCTGGAGTGTGCGGCAAGTGCGCGGTCGAACGCCACGATCCGGCGTCCGGGCAGGCGCTCGCGCAGATGGTGGAACGTCCGGCCATTGCCGAGGCCGAGCTCGAGCACGGGGCCCTCAATGTTCGCCACCTCCGCGCAGACTAGATCGAGAATATCGCGCTGTGCGGTCATCCTGCGGATGAAGCTCTCGAGGCGACTCATATGCGTTTGTGTGTCCTGAACCAGCCCAAGAGATCGGCAATGCCCGCGACCAGAACGGATCGCGGGTGGAACCCGAGGGCGACGTGTTAAACCCCGATCAAGTCTCGCCGCATATAGAGGCGAACGATGAACACCGCAATAACCGAACAGGCTGCCGACAAGGATCATACCGGGTGGAGTCGGCGGCCCGGCGCGCGGTGGAATAGCGATGTCACTTGTAGGGGTCTGCGGCGTCCCGCAAGCCGTCGCCGAGGAAGTTGAACGCCATGATGACGAGAATGACGGGGAGCATCGGCAGAAGCAGCCATGGATAGAAAGCGATGACGCTGACGCTGCGTGCCTCGGTGAGCAGGATGCCCCAGCTGGTTGTCGGCGCCCTCAGGCCGAGCCCGAGGAAGCTCAGCGCCGTCTCGCCCAGGATCATGCCGGGTATGGCGATCGTCGCCGTCGCGATCAGATGCGACATGAAGCCGGGAATGAGGTGCCGCCCGATGATGCGGCTGCTGCTGGCGCCCATCAGTTGCGCGGCCAGAACGTAATCCTCCTCGCGCAAGGCTAGAAGCTTTGAACGCACGGCCCGCGCCAGTCCGGTCCAGTGGAGCAGCCCGAGGATGACGGTGATGCCGAAATAGATCAGGATCGGACTCCAGGTTATCGGCATGATCGCCGCCAGAGCCAGCCATAGCGGAATGCTAGGGATCGATTGCAGAACCTCGATTATCCGTTGAACGATCAGGTCGAAGATACCGCCGTGATAGCCGGCCAGTCCGCCGATGACAATGCCGAGCAGGAAGCTGAAACTGATGCCGACGAGGCCGATTGTCAGTGAAATGCGTGCGCCAAAGATGATGCGCGAGAGCACATCGCGCCCCAGCCTGTCAGTGCCGGCCAGAAAGAGCTGGCCGTTTTCGGCAGGGCAGACAAGATGCCTGTTACCTTCGATAAGCCCCCAGAACCGGTAACTGTCGCCCTTGCAGAAGAAACGGATCCGCTGAACATCATCCTGATTCTCGATGTAGTTCCGCTTGAGCGTGTCCATATCCAGCGTCATCTGGCGGCCATAGACGAACGGCCCGACGAACTGGCCGTTGTGGAACAGGCGCACCCGTTGCGGCGGCGAATAGATGTAGTCCATGTTGCGCGTGTGCAGATTGTAGGGCGCCAGAAACTCGCAGATCAGTATCCCGAAATAAAGCGCTGCCAGGAATATGCCGGATACAACGGCAAGCCGGTGCCTTCGGAATTTCCACCACATCAGCCGCAACTGCGACGCCTGAAAGACCTTCGATTGCTCCGGCGTCATCGCCTCGACCGACTGCAGGTCAAAGGGCGCGATGGAAACGTAGTGTTGCAGTGGAGCACCCGGAGCGGGCAGCGGCGAAGGCGTGTTCATTTGGTGCTGCCGCCTTGCAAACGAATTCGTGGATCAAGCAGCGCCAGCGCCAGGTCGGAAATCAGGACACCGATGACCGTCAGGAAGGCGAGGAACATTAGGAACGACCCTGCCAGATACATGTCCTGGCTTTGCAGCGCCCTGATCAGCATCGGCCCGGTCGTTTCCAAAGACAGCACGATCGCCGTGATTTCGGCGCCGGAGATGATGGCCGGCAGGATAGAGCCGATGTCGGAAATGAAGAAATTGAGCGCCATGCGCAGCGGATATTTGACCAGCGTCTTGAAGGGATGAAGGCCTTTGGCGCGCGCGGTCACGACATATTGCTTGTGTAGCTCATCGAGCAGATTGGCGCGCAGCCGCCGGATCATGCTTGCCGTGCCCCCGGCGCCGATGATCAAGACCGGGATCCAGAGATGGGCGAGGATCGACTTCGCCTTGGCCCAGCTCATCGGCTCGCCGAGATATTGCGGGTCCATGAGATGGCCGATGGACGTGCCGAACCAGATATTGGCGAAATACATCAGGATCAGCGCCAGCATGAAGTTCGGAATGGCAAGGCCGAGAAGGCCGAAGAAAGTCAGGCCGTAGTCGCCCCAGCTGTATTGATGCGTGGCGGAGTACATGCCGATCGGAAAGGCGATGAGCCAGGTGAAGATGATCGTGACGAAGGAAACCAGCACGGTCAGCCACATTCGGTCCCCGACGACGTCGCGAACCGGCAGCTGATATTCGAAGGAATAGCCAAAATCGCCGTGCAGCATCCCGCCGACCCAGTAGAAGTAGCGAATGATCGGTGGCTTGTCGAAACCATATTCCTTGCGCATCATCTCGATGCGATCCGAATCCACCGCTTCGCCCTGAGCCCGAAGCTCGGCAACATAGCTGTCGAAATAGTCGCCCGGGGGAAGTTCGATGATCGTGAACACCAGCGCCGATATGATCAGCAGCGTTGGAACCATCACGGCGATGCGCCAGACAATATATCGAAACACGCTCAGGTCTCTCCAAGCCAGAATGTATCCGGCATGTAGACACCGAAATACGCGGTCGGGTCGTAGCCGTAGAGCGCCTTGTCAGGCAGATTGCGCAGCCGCGAGGACGCCAGAACCGGCTGATGCGTTCCGTTCACCGTGCCGATCGAAAACACCTGATCGGTGTAGATCGACAGCATTGAATTCCAGATTTCGGCGCGCTCCGTGGCTTCGGTCGATGCGTTCCAGCGCTTGAGCAAAGCCATCAACTCGACCACAGGCGGAAGGTCGGGCGCCTCACCGAGCGTGCCATGAGACAAGTAGTGAGCACCCCAGAGCGGCCATTGCAGCTGGTCGTCGATGGTGGGGGCCAACTGGTACGGGTTCATGTCGGCGGTCGGCACGCCATTGTCGATGCCCGACCACATCGACATCATGATCTGGCCACCAAGCGCGCGGCTGCGGAAGATGTCGCGCTGCGAAGTCCGGATGAACAGGGCAATGCCGATCTTGCGCCAGTGATCGGTGATGAGTTCGAGCGCGTCGGTTTCCAACGTGCTTTCGCCGGCCGTTTCCACGATGACCTGCGCCGGGCGTCCGTCGGGAAGTATCCGCAGGCCGTCATTGTCGCGCGTCTGAAGCCCGACCTCGTCGAGCAGGGCGTTGGCCTGGTCGGGATCATGGGCGACCCAGGCTTTCGCGAACTCCGGCCGGTAGAGCGGGCTCTCCGGCAGGACCGTATCGGCACTTTCCTGCGCCAATCCGTAGAACACAGCCAAATTGATCTCGCGCCTGTCCACAGCGAGCGAAAGTGCGCGGCGCACGCGCACGTCACGAAAAAGGCCGCGCCACACCTGGTCGGCACAATTCAGATTGGGCAGCAGCGCCAGCCGCGAACCCTGTGTGCGTTTCCAGAGATGCAACTTAACCGGGTAGCGCTTCTCCGCATCCTTCAGGAAGGAGTAATCGGAGAAGTCAATTCCCATGCCTTGCAGGTCGCTCTCGCCCGCACCGGTCTTGGCGGAAATGATCGCCGACGAACTGACATTCATGACAACCCGGTCAATATAGGGCAGTTGCCGGCCATTCTCGTCTATTCGATGAAAGAACGGGTTCCGCTCGAAAATGAACTGCTCAGCCGGCGGCTTGGTCCGGTTCTGCCAGGGATCGAGCGTCGGCAGATCCGGGTTCTCCGGGCGATACTGCCGCGACATGCGGATGTGCAGAAGCGTCCATTTGTGGACCCGGTTCTCCGTCATCAGGCCGGAGAGCCGGAATGGATCCTGGTATTTCTTGTGGAACTGCTTGAGATAGGCGGCCGGCAGAACAAGCGATAGCGGCGATGCAGCAGCGAGCTTGGGCAGGAAGTCGGGATTGGGCGCATCCCAACTATAGCGGACCGTCGACGGATCGACGATGTCGAAGCGTGGCGGCTTGCCGTCCGCCAGCAGGGCCGGGGCGAGCCCGCCTTGCGAAAGCTCATCGTTCAGCCAGACATCTTCCCAGCAATAGCGAAAATCCTCCGGCGTCAGCAGGCTACCGTCAGACCATTTATGTCCTTCCCGTATCTTGAAAGTGAAGACGCGATCATCCGCTACGTCGAAACTTTCGAGAATGTCGGGTTGCATGTTAAGCTTTTCGTCATAGCCGACCAGGCGAGCATACCCATAGATCGTCATCATCCGGATATCTTTCTGGCTGCCGATAATCGTGCGCAGCGTGCCGCCATACTGGCCGGGCTGCCGGCCCATCGCAGCGAGATTCAACGCGCGCGGGCTCTTGGGCAGGCGTTCGGCGAGTGCCGGCAGCGCCCTGGCCTTCAACTGCGGCTGAAGAAATTCCGGCTCCAGATCGCCGGCGCGCGACGTGCCCGGCAGAAATGCCGAAGCCATGAGCCCAAGGACGGTGCGCCGGCTGATCAATGGCGTAGCTCGCTGACATCGGCCGAACGTCGGGCCAGCACGAGGTGGCCGCCGCCAAGATCGAGCGGCGACAGCATATCCTCGTCGCCCTCGTCGCGGAATTGCGGTCCCCATGCGCTGGCGTCGGAAGCGCCGCTGAGCTTCAGCGTCTTGAAATCCATCGGCCTGTCGAGATCGGGGAAAGGTACTGCGGCGACCAGTGAGCGCGTGTAGGGGTGGATCGGTTTCCTAAGCAGAATTTCGCGCGGCGCAAGCTCGACGATACGCCCGCCGCACATCACCGCGATGCGGTCTGCCATGTAGTCCACCACCGCCAGGTTGTGGGATATGAACAGGTAGGTCAGTCCCAGTTCCTTCTGCAGGTCCTTCAGAAGGTTCAGGATCTGCGCCTGGACAGAGACATCGAGCGCCGAAACCGGCTCGTCGCAGATCAGGAGTTCAGGCCCCAGCGCCAATGCGCGCGCGATGCCGATACGCTGACGCTGCCCGCCGGAGAAACTGTGCGGATAACGCTTGATGAAGCGCGGATCGAGCCCGATTGCCTGCATCAGGCTCTTGACCGTGGCGAGTCGGGACGCGGCATTGCCACGTTGATGGATTTCCAGCGGCTCGCTCAAGATGTTCTCCACCGTCATGCGAGGTGAAAGCGACGAAACCGGATCCTGGAAGACCATCTGGATTTTCGCGCGCAGCGTGCGCAAGGCATCTCCCTCGGCCTCCAAGACGTCGATCGGTCGATCGCGGCCGTTGAAGATCACAGAGCCGCCGCTAGGGGTGACAGCCCGCATCAGGATCTTGCTGACGGTGGTTTTGCCGGAGCCGCTTTCGCCGACTAGGCCCAGGCACTCACCCCGCCTGATATCGAAGCTCACACCGTCCACGGCGCGAACAGAGGTTTGATGACCTCCGCCGAACCATCCGGACTTGCGGATGGTGAAGGTCTTTTCCAAATCCCTGACCGAAAGCAGGATGTCGTCCGGCCCCTTCGATGCCGGCGCCGTCTGCTTGCCGAGCAGGTTCGCGACATTCACCGGCACCTCGCGGAGCGCCTTTAGCCTTTCGCCAGGCTTCAGGTCGAAATGCGGAACGGCTGCCATCAGGCCCTTCAGGTAAGGGTGGCCTGGCCGGCGGAATATCGCCTCGACAGGTCCCGCTTCCATGATCTCGCCGTGGTAGATGACCACCACCTCGTCGGCGACATTGGCGACAACGCCGAGGTCGTGCGTGATCAGCAGCATCGCCATGTTCAGCTTGGTCTGCAGCCCGCGCAGCAATTGCAGGATTTGTGCCTGGATGGTGACGTCCAACGCCGTCGTCGGCTCGTCGGCGATCAACAGCGCGGGCCGGCAGATAAGCGCCATGGCGATCATGGCGCGTTGACGCAATCCTCCCGAAAGTTCAAAGGGATACATGTCATAGGCGCGCTTGGGATTGGGAAAGCCGACAAGGCTGAGCATTTCCTCGGTCCGCGCCTTGCGCTCCGCCCGGGCCATGGGCGTATGAATCTGCAGGGATTCGCTCACCTGGTTGCCGATCGTGTGCAACGGCGACAGCGATGTCATCGGCTCCTGAAAGATCTTGCCGATGCGGCTGCCTCTCAACGCCCGGATTTCGGGTCCGTCACGCGGCATCTGCAGGATATCCTGCGTCGTGCCGGGCTTTTCAGGATCGGAAAACAGGATACGGCCGCGAACATGGGCTGTCCTCGGCAAAATGCCCATCACTGCCTGGCTGAGAACCGATTTTCCCGAACCGGACTCGCCCACAAGCGCGGTAACCTTGCCGGGCAGGACGCGAAGATTTGCCCGCCTGACGGCATGCAACGGTCCCCCGATAATGGCAAATGAGATGCCAACATCTTCGATCCGCAGCAGATCAACACTCGAATTCATTCTCACACCAGCCCCACTCTGGCGGCCTGCCAGGCGGCAGGCCCAGAAAGCAAGACTAACGCATTGCCAGCCCAGAGCAACTTGGATTCGAAACGGCCGCCAGTTCCCTGGCGGAACCGGTGACCGGACTGCATACCAAGGCGTTCGGATCAGATCGTGGCGGTTACTGGAGCTTCCTCGGGTCGCCCACCGACAGCCGCGCGGCATCGCGATGAAGCAGCATGACCTGCTCGGCGTCCGACATTCGGTCGTAAATCGGCTCCGTCGCACCGTCTTCATCGAGTGCGAGAGCACCCGACAGATCGGGTGAAAGCACCGTCAGCTTCTGCTTGATGCCCGCCAGTTCCTCGTTGCCGAGCGTCAGCCAGCTGTTGGCGGCGCAATAGCTGGCGAAGTCTTTGCTGGCGAGAACGCTGTGCGGATATTTCTTGGTCAGGGTCTGCAGGCGCTGGACCTCGTTTACAGCCGAGCCGAAGACAGAGAATGTGAGCCGGTCGGTAAGCCCGACATTGCCGAACATCACATTGCCGACATGCAGGCCGATACCAAAGCCTATATCGCCCAACCCCTGCTCCTTTCTGCGCAGATTGAGATCCATTATGCGCTCGGTGGCCTTGTGCGCTGCCGCAAGAGCAGCCTGGCAGGCGATCTCGGACTGCGAGCGGTGCCTTTCGCAAGGGTAGACGGCAATGAAGCCATCACCTATGAAACTCATGATCTGCCCGCCTTTGCGATTGAAAGGTGCAGCAACGGCGTCGAAAAACTGGTTCAGCGTATCGATATAGATCTCGCGGCCGGAGGTTTCGGCAAGCCTTGACGACCCGCGCATATCGGCCATGACCAGTGCGGCCCGGATTGTATCGCCCTCGCCGCGCTTGATCTGGCCGTCCAGCACGCGCCTGCCGGCGTCGCCGCCGAGATAAGTGGTCATCATGTTGTCGGCGAGCTTGGTGAGCACCGCCATCTTGGCTGCGATAGCGAGATGGCTCTGGATGCGCAGCAACGCCGAAATCATGCTGTCGCTGAAGCCTGCAGCACTGTCGGTGGACCAAGATCCCATCATGCCCTGACTGGTGTTGCCGCTGAAGGGTTGGACGAAAGCCAAGTAATCGGTGACGCCCATAAGCCTGAGTTCATCGAAAACAGGAAACTCCGACGGCACCGACGGGTCGAACCGGCGCCGCAGATGGTCGAGCTTGTTGCTGAGCAGATGGTAGTATGGACTGGTCAGGAACCTGTCAGACGGTACGCCGGCCTTCTTGCGGAAGCCTTCCACTTCCATGCCCTGGCCGCGAAACCAGGTGAAGCCAAGCGCGTCATAAAGCGGATGAAGCATCGAAAAGCTCAAATGCACCCGCTTCAGCGGCACGCCGGCAGCAGCCAACCGTTCACAAAAGCCTTTTACCAATGTTTCCAGGTCGTTGCCCGCCAGTGCCGATTGGGCCAGCCAATCGGCAACCCTGTCCACGAGAATCGTGGAAATTTCTGCTTGTGCTGTGCTCATGCTATCTCCAGACCCGTCGAAGACGAGCCACTCCTTTGATCCGCCACAACACAGTCCGCCAACGACCCAAAGATAAGACCCTCGAAGTCAATGAAGCCGGCTTCGGCGGCAAAAGCCGGCGAAGAATTTCCCGAATGACTGGCCGTGCAGGCAAGGAGCGGGCGTAATTGCATCTATGTGGCGAGGCTGCCGGCGGAGTGCAACCACGATCCTGACATCGGGAAAGAAATTCGCCGACCCGGACGCCGTCAAGCCTTCACCACCGTCTCTCGGGCCAGCCCGAGGCGGCCAAAAACATTGCGTGTGTCGACGATCAGAAGAGCGTGATCGGCGATCGCCTGATAGTCGATCGCGTCGTGGTCGGTTGCAACGACGACAGCATCGAAATCCTTCAAGGCCGCCTCGGTCAATTCGACCGAGCTACGCCCCTTGATCGCCATATGCTCCCGTGTGGTGGGGATCTCGGTAACATGCGGATCGTGGAATTCCGCCTTGCCGCCCCATTCCTCGATGAGTTCAATGAGCCGCAATGAGGGGCTTTCGCGGATGTCGGGCACATTCTTCTTATAGGCGAGCCCGATGATGAGAATGCGCGAGCGGCTGAGCGCCTTGCCGCAGCGCCGGTCCAGCGCCTTCGCCAGTTCATCGACCACATGACGCGGCATGGCCGTGTTGATCTCTGCCGCCAGCTCGATGAAGCGGGTCGGCAGTTCGTATTCGCGCGCCTTCCACGTCAGGTAGAAGGGATCGATCGGAACGCAGTGCCCGCCAAGTCCGGGGCCAGGATAGAAAGGCATGTAGCCGAAGGGCTTGCTCTTTGCCGCCTCGATCACCTCCCAGATGTCGATGCCCATCGCACCGAGCACGACCTTCAACTCGTTGACGAGGGCTATGTTGACCGAGCGGAAGATGTTTTCCGTCAGCTTGACCGCCTCGGCGGTCGCGGTGGTGGAAACAGGAACGACGGTCTTGACCACGCCCTGGTAGAAAGCCTGCACGAGCGTCGCCGCTTCAATGCCGTCGCCCGCCACGACCTTGGGGATCGTCGCGACTTCAAAGCTGCGGTTGCCGGGATCTTCGCGTTCGGGCGAGAAGCCGAGGAAGAAGTCTATCTTCGACTGCAAGCCGGTTTCTTCCAGTATGGGCTTGATCACGTCGTCAGTGGTGCCGGGATAGGTGGTCGATTCCAGCACGATCAGCTGGCCGAGACGCAGACGCGTCGCGATGGTGCCTGCCGTGTTCCTGATAAAGGAGAGGTCCGGCTCACGGTGTTTCGTCAGCGGTGTCGGAACGCAAATGATGATGACATCGCAGGCGGCCAGTTCGGCAAAATCCGCAGTGGCGCGGAACCGTCCGCTCGCCACCTGGCCGGCAAGGGCTGTCGACGTCACAGCCTCGATGTAGGATTGGCCGTTATTCAGGCTCTCGACCTTCCGGGCTTCGATGTCGAAACCGGAAACCGGGAAGCCGGCGCGTGCGATCGCAACCGCCAGCGGCAACCCGACATAGCCCAGTCCGATCACGCCGACTTGCGCGGCGCGCGTCGAAATCCGGTTCAGAAGACGGTCATATGTCGATCGTGAGGCGTCCAAAAATCCGCTTTCCCGTCAATTCGGACAGGGTGTCCGCTCCGCTCCCATGGCCGAGGCATATTGCGGAAAATCGACTTCCGCAAGCCGTCATCAGACCGGCGCCTTCCCCTTCAGGCTTGCAGCAGCCATCGCATAGCCGCCGGCGGCACCATCGATGAAATGAAGGTGATCGCGCTGCAGCGGCGAGGCGACGAGGCATGTCATCAAGGCCGATTTCTGGCGGTGCAGGCCATAGTTGCAGATGCCCGCCTCTTCCGCCTGTTTCAGCCGGTTCTCGATCCTTTGCAACACATCCGCATCGACGTCGATGGTCATCTTCAAGCCGTCGTCGAACTTGCGGAAATCCGAATTGCTGGCCACGTCGCGTTTGTAGATCTTCGGATCGAAACGGCCGATCGTCCAGCCATATCTATCGGCGACAGCCGTAAGCGTCATCAGGAACACTATCCACAGCTTCGACAGCCACCGCCTTCCTACCGGCGCCATGGCCCGCGCCTCGATATCGAGGCCGGCGGGCAGCAAACTGTAGCCCGGCCCGTTCACCGGCACCGGGTGGCCATCGCGTTCCTGCCTGCCGGCAAGGGCGATGATGTCGGAAGCCAGAAACTGAAAACCGCGCAAGTCGCGCGACGCCCCCGGTATGGCTATGATCGAGACGATTTCGCCATGCCGGGCTTCGATCGGATTCCAGCGGCAGGAGAGGCCGGTCAGATCCGGCCGCGCGCCGGCCGGCGCAGGATCGATGCGGTAGCGTCCCGCTTTCATCTCGGCTTCCGCCCAACTGCCGCCGCCGCCGGCGAACATGGCATAGAAGACCGCTTCGGAGGCCTGGAACCTAGCCACGCGAACGTCGAGGCCTTGCGCTCTTATATCCTTTATCGGCACGATTGCGGCACGCAAGGTCAGGTCCAGTTCGTCCGCCACCCATCTCTGGACAGCCGCCAGCGCGTTGCGGGTGATCTCCAGCGCCGAGCCGGGAAACGCCACGAGCGCACCGTCGCCGCCGAAGACAAAGGGAAGATCCTGCCGACCCAGCGCATTGAGCAGCGCCGAAATGACGCTAGCGCCGGCCATATTGACGGTTTTATAGCGCCCAGCCTCGATCGCCTTGGTCGAGCCGACGATGTCGGCGGTGGCCAGCGCCCAGCCATCGGGGAGCGGCCGATAGTTGTCGATATCGGCAACGCTTTCGAACTTTGCGAAGACCGGCAAAGAAGCGACAAACGGGTCGGACGCGGCAGCTGTTTCCATGAGCATCAGATAGCACATTCCACTGCTTGAAGGTGAAGTCGATCATGCTTCGAAATTGACTTGCGCAGGCTTTCCGATGATAGGGTCCGGCGATGAGAATTGCCTTCCACGCGCCGCTGAAGTCACCCAATCATCCCGTTGCCTCCGGCGACCGCCAAATGGCACGGATGCTGGTCAAGGCGCTTGAGCATGGAGGGCATAGCGTCGAACTGGCATCCGAATTACGCTTCTATCTACGCCAACCTGAGCCGAAAAGTTTCGATGCGCTCAAGATCGAGGCCCGAGAGGAAGCCGCGCGGCTGGCAAGGCTTTGGGATCGTGACGGCAAGCCCGATCTATGGTTCTCCTATCATCCCTATTACAAGGCGCCTGACCTGATCGGGCCCGAGCTGGCGTCGGCCTTTGCTGTCCCCTATGTGACAGCGGAAGCCTCCTATTCGAGGCGGCGCAACGCCGGCTTGTGGGGCGATACGCAAGCGTTGGTGGCGCGAGCCGTCGAACAGGCGGCGCTGAACATCTGCTTCACGCAAAGGGATCGTCAGGGACTGGCAGATGCGATACCCGACGCCGCTCTCGGCATGCTTTCGCCCTTCATCGACACATCGGTTTTCCGGGAAACGCCGGCACGGGGTTGTCCGACGCGCCTTGTTACCGTCGCCATGATGCGCCCGGGCGACAAAGTCGAAAGCTATCGCATGCTGGCGCAAGCGCTCGGTTCGATCGTCCACTTGCCCTGGACCATGTCGGTCGTCGGGGACGGGCCTGCCCGTGACGAGGTCAAAGCGCAATTCGCCGGCTTGGCCGCCGACCGTATCGAATGGCTTGGCGCGATTGAGCCAGCCGCCGTGCCGGATGTCCTCTATAGTGGGGGAATTTACATCTGGCCGGGTTGCGGCGAGGCCTATGGCCTTGCCTATCTTGAAGCACAGGCCGCCGGCCTTCCGGTGGTGGCTCAGGACATCGCCGGCGTGCCGGAGGTCGTGCGGGATGGCCAGACCGGGTTTCTCACCCCGCCGGGCGATGTGGCGGCGTTCGCTTCTGCCGTTGAGAGGCTTCTGGCCCGTAACGACGAAAGAGCCATTATGGCCGCAGAAGCCAGACGTTTCATCCTCGAAGAACGTTCGCTCGTTGTTGCAGCGGCGCGTCTGGCCGAACTTCTTGCGAAGATCCCCGTTTCATGACATCCGATCATATCTGGCAGCCCTTGGTAGAAGAACTGGCGCGCCGGCAACGGGCGGATCGTAAGGCAGAGTTCTGGCTGCGCGACGATGACGCGGTGGATCCGACGCCTGCGCTTGATCGTCTGCTCGACCTCACCGATGAATTCGCGGTTCCGGTCACTCTGGCCGTCATTCCGGCCCTGACTGATGAGAAGCTTGTCGTCCGGCTTGACGAGGCGCCGCATGCCACGGTCGCCATCCATGGCTGGGCGCACCGAAATCATGCGCCCGAGGACCAGAAAAAGCAGGAGCTCGGCGCCCATCGGCCACGCGAGGCGGTGCTGGATGATCTGGCTCGCGGGCTGTCGCACGTAACCGGCCTGCACGGCGCACGGGCCGTTCCGATGCTGGTGCCACCCTGGAATAGGATCGACGCCGGCTTGGTATCCGACCTTGGATCGATAGGATTTGCAGCATTGTCGGTCTATGGGCCGCCGAAGCCGGCTTCACTGGCGGTCATCAACAGCAATGTCGACATCATGGATTGGCATGGCACGCGCGGTTGCCGCGATCATGGCCTATTGGTTCAGGCTATCATCGCGCAATTGCAGCATGCCGAACCGGTCGGCCTGCTCACCCACCATCTCGTACATGATGAATCGGCCTGGCTTTTCCTTGAACGGCTGTTCACGGTCACCGCACGGACTGAAGCCTGCGCGTGGCTTCCGATCAGGACATTGATCGGGCGCAGCGCTGGTAGAGGAAAATAGCTCAGCGCTTTTTGTGCAATGAGACTGGAAATTTGAGCGTCTGGCCATCGCGCGCGGCAAAAGCGCCGGCAAACCTGTCTTTGGCCAGTTTCTCGATCTCGTCCAGTTCCTCGTCGGTGCGTGTCGGATCGTGGTGAAACAGCGCAAGCCCCCGCGCACCGGCCGCCTCGCAGAGCTTGACGCCCTGTTGCCATGTCGAGTGCCCGTGACCGCTGCGGCGTTCCATTTCCTCCTCGGTGTAGGTGCAATCGTAAATGACGAGGTCGGCATCTTCGATCAGGCCGAGAACCGCCTGATCGAGTTTGTCCGGCTCGTGCTCAGTGTCTGTGATCACCGCCACGACGCGGCCGCCCCATTCGACCCGGTAGCCGATGCAGCCGCCCGGATGGACAAGACTGCCGGTTCGGACCACCACCCCTTCGCGCGGCCGAAGCACGTCTCCGGATACGAAATCGCGGCAGTCGAGGCTTGCCTTGCAGATCTCCAGTTTCACCGGAAACCACGGCGGCTGCATGAACTCATCGACCATCTGCCGGGTCGTCATGCGTCCTGCAAGATGTCCGGACCAAAGCGTAACCTTGACGCTCCGGTCATAGATAGGTGCAAAAAACGGCAGCCCGATGATGTGATCGTAATGGCAATGGGTGAAAAGCAGGTCGAAATCGGTCACGCCCGACGCCCGAAGCGCCCCGCCGGCAGGCCGTAGGCCAGAGCCCGCGTCGAACAGAAGCGTATGCTTACCGCATCGCATCTCAATGCAGATTGTGTTGCCGCCATAGCGAGAGAATTCTGGCCCCGATACCGAAATGCTGCCGCGCACACCCCAAAACCTGACCAGGAAAACGTCGTCGTCCATGCTACCTCTTTGCAGTCCCGTCGCCCATCGTAGCCAAACAACTGCTGCTAGGCGAGACAGGTTTTCTCCGGTGACGTTTTCAGCAAGAGGCCGGTGTGTTCACGACGGTGAGGATTGAGCGCACGTCATTCGCTATTTGGCGCTTCGTGCGTCGATCAGATCCGCGGTCGTGTGGCTTAGGCGATCGGCAAGAACCCGCAATATCTCGATGGTCATTTCCGGGAACTCCTTCATAAGCCTCAGGAAATGATCCTTGGGGATTCTCAAGGCTTCCAGCGGACTTGCCGCTCTGACGGTGGCCGTGCGGGAGCTGTTGCACAATATGGCGATCTCGCCAACAATCGAATTTGGCACCATTTCGGCAACTTTTATCGGTCCGCTGTCGGAATCGACGAGAATATCCGCCCTGCCTGAAAGGATGACATAGGCGGCGTCTCCCTCGTCGCCCTGCCGGAAAAGGATCTGGCCGGCGCTGTAGCTCACGCGATCGGATGTGAACGCAAGCAGCTTGAGCTTTGTCGGCTCTATGCCAGAGAACAAGGGAACGCGTTGCAGCATTCCAACCTCATCCTTGAGCAGCATTGTCGCAAACCTTCCCAAAATTCACGTCTGCGAGACTAGAACAACCGACACCCAGATGGAATCAATTCTGTTCCGGATGGCGAGACGAACCACGCGACAGGTGGCGAGCCCGATAAGCCGGAAACCTGAATCCCTTGACCTTGCAGCAAATTTCCACCGGCAGAATGATCCCATCTTAATGTCCGTTGCTCTATGATAGCAGTTCCTTGAAGATACCGTTTCCTGCCAAAAGTGTCTCGTGTGTTCCGTCTTCCACCAATTGACCCGAGTCGAAGACGATAACGCGATCGAACATCATCGCCATTGCCGGATTCGTCACGACCCACACAATTGCCGGCGAACGGCCGTCACGTCTGGCTTCCTCGAGCACGTTTCGCAGCACCTTATCCTGCATGCGCTGGTCGAGCGCCGACAGCGGCCGGTTGAGAATGAGAAAATCGGGACGCTTGAGCAAGGCCCGGGCAATATCGAGCTTCTGTCGCTGTCCACCGGTCAGCCGCCTGCCGCCGGAGCCGACATTGAAGTCCAGGCCGACATCCAGAAGTTCGGCATAAAGCCCCAGTTCGTCAAGAATGTCATAGACGATGGAGCGTATACGGTCCGGCGCGTCGGGATGATTGTTGCCCACACGCCCGAACAGGACATTGTCCATGACGGTAGCCGCGGCAATGTATTTGGCAGGATCATACCGTTCGACCGCATTTTGCAGCTCGGGCGGCAGGTTTTCATAGAACCGGTTGCGTGCAGCGACAATCTTGCTCATCAGCTCGTCGCTCAGCAGGCCGAAGCGGTGCCGGGGCTCGATATAGGCAAAGCTCAAGGTGACGATCATGGCGCGGTCGTTCTCCGAAACCGCCTCGTGGGGACGGTTCTTGAGCCGTTGCAGCAAGGTTTCGTAGGCGGGTATCTCCTCGGCGCTCATGAAGGCGAGCTGCTGGAAGAACTGGTGATCGGGCGGCAGGTCGGCAAACAGCTCGATCGCCTGTTCGGCGATCTCCATGCCCATTTCGTAGAGCGTGCGGTCGAGGCCGGCCTGCCTCAGCACAGAAGCAAAATAGGGATTGGACGCCAGAGCCTTGTCGGCCAGTTCGGAGCCGGCGGCAGTGCCGAAGAGCAGGTTTTGGCCGATCGTTGCTTCCTTGTTGTAGGCGCCCGGTTCGAAAGGAACGACCAGTCCGCTCAGCCCTTCGTGTTCCAGCCGGGTTCGCAGCGCCGCACGCAGTTCGACGATCCGCCTGGCGAGCTCCGTGTGACGCGTGAGGTCGGCCGAAGAGCGCAAGCCAAGATCCAGAATGTCGCGCGACAGAACAACCGCGTCGAGCACCCGGCGCACGGCTTCAAAGAGGTCGTGCGGGCCGGTAGCGCCTGCGGAAGCGTAGTCGATCCAGTCGCTGTGGGTATCAAGATCCGGATTGCCCGACCGGCGCGCCTCCTCGATGTTCCAGCGGCGCTGGTCAGCCGCAGCATCGTCATAAGGCACCGATGTCAGCGGCGCATGCTTCAACCCGTAGAGCAGGTTATCGCGGAGGCTTGCCTGGAACAGGAAAACATCCGACGAGGCATAGGACATGCGCCGGCCGGTCACTGCTTCGGGGAGTTCAAGCAGGTCGTCGGCGCCCGAAGTGACCCTTCCGCTGTCCGGCCAGTTCAGCCGCGCGAAGGCTTCTGCAAGCGCCTCCGCTCCACCTGTTGCGGTACCGACCAGCGCCACCGTCTCACCCGGCTTGACCTGGAGGGAGATGCGGTCGAGGAGCATTGCGCCGCCATCGTCTGCCAAGGACAGACTGATCGCCGACAGGGGTTTGGTCATCGGATCGGGGTCGACGATCGTCAATGCCCCGATTCTTGGTGCGACGAGACCCTCGACGGTGAACTGTTCAACGACCTGCTGATATTTGACCTGGACATCCTGTCGATCCTGATCCCAGTCGATCAGTTCCTTCATCGGTCCGGGCAGGTCCTTGTAGGCGCTGATCACGGCCACGAGCTGGCCGACGTTCAGCCGCCCCTGGATGACTAGGTACCCGCCGATCATGTAGAACAGAAAGGGCGTGATCTGCGCGAGAAAATTGTTCAGGAACTTCACCATGAATTTCCACTGGTAAAGATCGAAGCGGATCTTAAAGATGAGCCCGAGCCGGGCGGCTATGTCGGCGCGCTCATAGTTTGATGTATCGTGGACGTGGACCGCGCCGATGCCGTCGACGATTTCGCCAACCCGGCCCGAAAGCGCGCGCGCCGTCAACTGCCGTTGACGCCCGAGCACGATCAGCCGCCGCCGCATTCGCGGGATGAGCACGATCTGGATCGTCACGATCACGACCGCTATCATTCCGAGCCAGACGTTCTGGACCATGATGAACAGCATGGCCGTCAGCGCCTGGCCGCCGAGCAGTACCGGCTGCAGGAAGGCATCGCCGATGAAGCCGCCCAGCGGCTCCACCTCGTCCTTCACCATGGTCGCCACTTCGGCGGATTTCACCCGCTTGAAGTAAACCGGCGGAAACCGCAGCACACGATCGACCAGATCGAAGCGGATACGCCGCAGCATGCGTTCGCCGAGGCGGCCCTTGTAGGTGTTGATGTAGAGTTTGAACAGGCCGTTGATGACGACTAGCAAGAGGAACACAAGGCTCAGGGCAAACAGCGTCGCCGTGCGGTCGAGCTGAAAACCGGAGAAGAACTGGACCTCTCCAATGAACGGCAGGTTATAGTGTAGCCTCATGAATGGCTGGGTCGCGCCCGGTTGCTCGAAGCCCCTACCTTGGATCGGGCCGTTGACGATCAGCTTCGGCAGGTCGAAGGACATGAAATACGGGATCATCGAAAGCACGACGATCATCAATATCCAGAGCTGCTGCCTCTTGGTGTGCGTCCAGATATAGCGGGCTAGGCTGGGTTCCATATGCGACTGCGGATCCTTCAGTTGGAAGGATGCAGGATGTAGACGCACCTGCTGGCGAATGACGTATCGGCGATTTCTTCGACGCCAACGACAAGCTCGAAGCTGCGGTGCACGGTGATCATCTTGCGCTCGACGATGCAAGGAACCTGCGAGGGGGCGCGATCAAGTTCCGGCGCATGGTCGATGATAGCGACATGGGCATTGTTGATCAGCGAAGAAAGCAGCTGGCCAAACGGTTCGCGGCTTCGGTAGGGTTTTGGCGAATAGCCGAGCGGCACGAGACCGCAGCCGCGCGGCTGGTGCTGGCGGATGGACGCCGATGGTCCGGACGGATGCAACCGGCTCTCTCCAGCACCCGGCAATGGCGAAGCGGCTTGCAGCATAATCACATCCGTGAATCAAACAGCGTTGCGGGAGGCAAGATTGCGTTGTGTCGCCCGAAATCCCAACATAAAAGACGAATATGATGGATGTCACGCAACCACGCAATGCCGGCATGGACTGGCACGAGCAAGCCTTGGACCTCACGCGGGGAATTGCTGCCTATCTCAACCACCCTCTCGTGGCAGGGCTGGCGCGCGTCGTCACCAAGCATCCGAAGGCCGATATCGCCAACGCCTTTAACCACAAGCAGGTCGCCTGCAAGATGTGGGCGCTCGATAGGCTGTTCGAAAGCTGCGGCGGCCGGTTCGAGAGCGTATGGGTTCTGGGTGGATGGTACGGCGTATTGCCGGCAATGCTTCTCAACGACGCCCGCTTCGACATCGCGGCGGTCGATAGCATCGACATCGATCCCGAAGTCGCGCCGGTCGCCCGGACCCTCAACCGGGAAGCCGGCGACCGGTTCCGAGCGCTGACGGCAGATATGTACGCACTCGACTACGCGGATGGGCGGTCCGACCTGATAGTCAATACGAGCTGCGAACACATAGCCGATTTGCGCGCCTGGCTTGCTCTGCTTCCGCGTGGCACGAACGTACTGCTGCAATCCAACGATTATTTCAGTGAGCCGACGCACATCAACTGCGTGGCTTCACTTGCAGCCTTCGAAGCAATGGCGGCGCTACGGGAGGTGCGGTTCGCCGGCGAACTGCCGACAAAGAATTATACGCGCTTCATGCTGATTGGAACTGTTTAATGCATTTCGCCCAAAAGTGCGTAGCGGTTTTGGGACAACGACATGGATAAAAACAAGGACTTGAAGCGCGTCGCACGAATCTCACCGGCGTTAGGATCCATCGCTTGTTTGATCATGTACCTTTCCGAAGCCAGGCCCCATTTTTAGGGACCATGTTCGATACCGCTGGCGCAGGATTTGCGCCGAGTGACGCGCGCCTTCCAGATCGAGACGATGCGCGGATGGCGTCGGTGTCATAAGCGCCTGTTCGATCGCTCGCGCCAAACCTTCAGGCGTTAGATCATTTTCCGTCAGCACCGTCGCAAGACCGAGTTCTTCGAGCATCAGGGCGCGAACCGTCTGTTCGGTTTCCCCGCCGGCTGCAAAAGGAACAAGCAGGGAGCGACAACCCGCGCGCAGGACGTCGCAGACCGTGTTGTAACCCGCCTGCGAGACTGACAGGCGGGCGCCGGTTAGCAGGCCGGCGAAATCCTCGCGGAACCGGAAGATGGACAGGCCCGGCGTGGCATCGCGTACGATCGCGTCAAACTCGTCTTTCGGCAGGTTTGGGCCGGTGATCAAACACCATTTCCAACCGTTGTTGGCATTCCGCGCGGCTGCGATGGTGGAGCTGACAAGGCTCTTTCCGGCAGCCCCGCCGCCAACCGACACCAGAACGTCGAAGCGCTCGGAGGCCGCGGGCGATGGCGGCGCGGCAACGAGCCCTGTGTAGGTGACCTCGGCCCTGATCGCCCCTGCCAATGGAAATGTCTTGTCGATGGTTGCGAAAGCCGGATCGCCGTGGACCATAACAAGGTCGAAATGCCTGTTGATGAGATCGACCGTTTCCTCGTTTCGCCCCGGCTTGACGCGCTCCTGAAGGATATCACGGACGGACGTCGCCAGCAGCGGTCTGGGCGACGTCGCGTCGATGGTCTCGATCAGCGGCAAGAGTTCGAAACGCATCTGCCGGCGTCCAAATGGAAACGCCTCGACAATGACGATATCAGGCCTGCAATCCCGGAATGCCTGCAGCAGCATCTCTGAACGCCGTTTCTTGAAATCATCGTCGATGGGTTTGCCATGCAGGTCGACAAGTCCGGAAAATCCTTCATTACCGGAGGTGACGGGCGGCAGGGTTACAGATTTTACACCCGGTCCCGGAAACCCCGCGACCGGCGCTCCGCCGGTCACGACGGTTACATCAAACCCATCATCGACCAGAGCCGCCGCAATGCGGCTGGCGCGCGCGAGATGGCCGATTCCGAGCAGGTGCTGGACATAGAGGAAGGCGCGCAGCCGCTTCAATCGGCGGCCCGCCACTCGCGCTCGAACAGTTCCTTGAGCTGTCCAATGCTTGCCATATGATCGAAATTGCCGCGCACGCGCCGCTCCGCGGCGTCGCCGAGGCGGGCGCGCAGCGCGGGATCACGGATCAGGCGCTCCAGCGCCTGTGCCAGGGCAATTGGATTTTCCGTCGGAACCAGCAGCCCGGTTTCATCCGGCGATAAAAGCTCCGGCACGCCGGAAATATCGGTCGACACGCAGGCAAGCCGCTGGCTAGCCGCCTCCACAAGAACATTCGGCAAACCGTCCCGGTCGCCATTTGCGGTGATCCTGCAGGCCAGGGCGAAGATGTCGGCGCAGCGGTAGTGCTCAAGCACCTCCTCCTGCGCAAGCGCACCTTTCCAAGAGACGCGACCATCCAGTCCGAGCTTTTGCGCTAGCGCCTTGAGCCGTTCCAGTTCCTCGCCGCCGCCGATATGCTCGAAACGCCACGCCAAATCGCCAGGCAAGAGGGCAAGGGCCTCCAGCAAGGTATCGTAACCTTTCTTTTCAACGGCGCGCCCGACACTCAGAACGATAACCGGTTCGCCCAGCTCCGAGCCGTCACGCTGTTTTCGCGCCTCGCCGAAGCTGCCGAAGCGATCAAGGTCGAGCCCATGATAGCTCAGATGTACAGGCGAGTTGCCGTTAGCGAGTTTTTTCAGACGGTCGAAGCCGGTTTTCGTGCAAGTGACCGTCCAGCGCGCCGAGGAAAGCTTGCCGGCCAGATCCCAGTCCGCCGAAGTCCAGATGTCCTTGGCATGGGCCGAGCAGCTCCAGGGCAGGCTACGAAGCTGGCTGGCATAGCGCGTCACCGATGCCGGCGTGTGCGCGAAATGTGCATGCAGCCAGCCCGCGTCTTCCGGCCATTCGGCCGCCAGCACCAGCGCTTGCCCGAAGCGGCGCACGCGATTGCGCGTAAAGTCGCGGGGGATATCGGTAGCCAGCGATCCGAGCGCGCGCCAGAAGCCCGGCCGCAGCAGACAAGCAAACAGCGAACGAACCACGCGCAGCGGCTCTTCATGCAGGTATTCCGGCAGATAATGGACGGACGCTTTGATCTCGTCATGCACGGGGTGGCGTTTTGCGTCGGTCGGCCGCCTGAGCGCGACGAGTATCAGGTCGAACCCCGCACGCTCCAGACCGAGCAGTTCCTGCGCGATGAAGGTTTCCGACAGCCGTGGATAGCCCTTCAGAACCACGACGATCTTGCGATGTTGCAATTCAGTTCATTCCTTCGATGACCGAAAGGTGATGGCCGGCCCGCCGTTCGAGCAGTTCCGCGACGATCTCGGAAATATGAGGCAGCCCCTCCAGCGTCAGATGCGCATTGCTCTGTGATGGGCGGGGCCGGTCCGGCAGCACCACCAGTGCATCGGCAAACCGCTGGGAATCCTTGGCTTCTTCCGGCAAAAGCATCTCGATGAGGCCGAGTTCGGCTGCGCGCCGTGCGCGGATCAGTTGTTCCTCGCGGGGCTCGACGCGCGGCACGATCAGCGCCGGCTTGTCGAAAGATAGTATCTCGCAATAGGTGTTGTAACCGCCCATCGCCACCACCGCCTTGGCACCGGCAATCAGGTCTTCCATGCGGTTGTCGAACTCGATGATCTTGATGTAGGGGATCTTGGCCCCCTTCTTGAGCAGCTTGTTGCGCTTGCGCGCCGGCATGTAAGGCCCAAGCACGATCAGCGCCCTATGCTGCAATTGCGGATCCTGCTGATAGGCATCTATGACGTCGTGGATCAGTTCGGCGCCGTCACCCCCGCCACCGGTGGTAACGAGGATATAGTCGCCCTCGGGCCGGTGGCCGGGCAACTCGTTCCGCGGCAGGCTCCGTTGCAGGAAACCGACGAAGGTCATCTTTGCCCTGACAGCCGGAGGCACATCCAAGCCGGTCAACGGATCGTAGAAATCCGGCGGACCATAGGCCCAGACCCTGTCGTAGAACAGGCCTATCTTGCGCATCACATCCCTGCGTGCCCACTCTGCTTCGAGCAGATGCGGCGCATCCATCACCTCGCGCAGGCCAAGCACGAGCGTGGTGCCCCGCGTCTTGAGGTAGGACAGCGTGTCCTCAATCTCACCGCGCAGGCCGAGCGGTTCCTTGTCGACGATGAAGATATCCGGCCGGAAGGTCTCGGCTGTGTGGCGGATGATCGACTGGCGCATCCTTAGCGTCTCATGCAGATCGATATCCTTTTCCAGCGAGGTGTATTCGCCGTTGCGCAACTTGATGACGCTGGGGATCTTCACGAAGTCGACACGGGCGCGGTAGTCGAAGGCGCCAGCGATAGTCGCACCCGAAATGATAAGCACCTGAAGTCCGCGGAAATCCTCGACCAGCGAATGCGCGATCGTCCGGCAGCGCTGCAAGTGGCCGAGCCCGAACGTATCGTGGCTGTACATGAGAATTCGAGCGTTTTGTACGTGCTGGGTCATTGTTGAATGTCTTTTAGAATTCTCGTTTTGAGGACCGTGGGCGACCCCTCAGGCTTCGAAACCATTCTGGGTCTACCGACCCGTTTTGAAACATGAGGGCGCAATTTTCAATTCGTATTACCCAAGAGGTCCAAGATGACGCTATAGGACCTTCGACAATGTCGTCCGAAAGCTCATTAATCACTTCAAAGGTCAGGCTATTCGAGCCGCCGCGTGACAGCGCCTCGTGGCTGAAAGTGGCGCCGGCTGTCACCAATTCGAAGGTATTCTGTGGAATGCCTGTCAGATAGGTTTTCTGATCGCCTGAGCCCGAAACTGGATGGATTGGCGAATATCGCCTCGGCAGGAGCGGGTCGACACTCCCCATTATTGTTTTGGGATAGATCGAAGGGGAAGGCAGTGTCCAAAAGATAGGCGGAAGCCATCCCTGTTGATTCCAATAAGCTCCGGTCTCACCAAACGGAGTGGTCAAGGCGAATTCCGTTATCCTGCCAACATACCTAATCGCTTGATCGGCATACGAAAGGACAAGGTCGCCGGGCGTCGCACGGCGCATATTGTTGTAGAACTCACTTCGCGCGCCGTTGCTCTCGGTCTTGGGGGACCAAAGGTGCTGCCCATCAATCTCTTGACGGGCGGTCTGATTATGATTCACCCGCCAGAACTGAGCCATCTATCGCCCAAGCTAGCCGGAAATTCGGCAGGAATCGAGTGGGTGCCAGCGCCTCACAACACACCGCCTGCAGCAGTATGTGCGCGACACCGGTTGCTTGTCGATCGCTATGGCTTCTGGCCAATGCCTTAGCTGGGGCGGTGACGGTACCTTTCGAGACGGCTTGGGAGCCGCGTCGAACGCCGCATGGTACAAAAAAATCGGCCGATTGGCCCCGACAGTTGGTGAAACCTCAAAACTTTCTTGCGACGATTTTCTATTTGGCCGGTTCGGGGAAGGACGAGAAGATGCGCAGGCATGCCGTCTCGATGCTGAACATGTCCCAATAGAGGCGGCTGAGGCTTGGTGGCAGCTTCAGCCATGGTCTTCTCCTTTGGTGAGTTTGACCGGCAGGTACCGCCGCCTCCACCTTTCCACCTTTAGGTCTCTCCCAACAGGCGTTAGAGCTGGAGGTCAGCGGACCCGCTTGCCAAGCGTCATCACCGAATTGGTGCATCGCTTCGCGAATCCGCGGTTTTGCCGCGGCTCATCGCGCCCACGTCGCCAAATCAGACTCAGCCTGGCAAGGACAGCATCAAGCCCTTTGCGAGCGGAGGGGACATTGATTGAGATCATTGGCGACACAAAAATGTCCGCTAGAGCTCGAATGGAGATGCGTGACCATCAAGAGATCGCACTGCGACATCGAAACGTCATCCGTCAGCAAGTGTGGGCGCTCCGATGACTAGAAGTGCTCGCGCTCAAATTCGACACAGGAGTAGCCGAGTGTCGAAAGACCATCGGCGAGATGGTCCGCAAGCTTCGGCGTCCCACAGGGATAGTCGGCAGTATGCTCGTTGTGCGCGTCAGCTGCCTGCTGGCGGACATTTTGCCACTCGAGAACACATTGGCGGCGGCTTGAGTCCCGCCCGGATCATGGACCAGGCTTCCCTGATCTTGACGGACAGGCTGCCACGGCCAGAGACCGCGTGCGACGACCTTGATCGGCATCGGTCAACGGATGTCCAGGGCGTCGGCTGGATCACCGACATGTGGAAGCTGCCGCGGCTAGTCTAGAGGAGAGAGAAGTTTGAACCGAGAAAGACGAGAACCTGGCTGGTGATGAGAGGAATTCTCAATATGGGCCCGTCCTCGCCGCTGTCCTGAATTGGCGATCCCGCGACGTAAGGGTGCACCTTCAGCATAGTTTTCCAAATCGTTGGAAAATCTGCTCCCTTGTTCTTTTCAGCATTGCACGCGTTGAGAAGCCTAGCGACGATGTCCGTCATTGAACCCGCATTAGTCAAGTGCCTGATTTCAAATCATATGAACGAACATGGCAGTGAGGGTTTTGATTTCGATCAAAAATGCCCGGGCTCCTCAGCAGCACGACGGGACCAGGCTCGATCGGCAAGCGGGAGTTCCTTCATCTTCGCACCTCTTTGTAATTCGATACCTGCGTGCAACACGCCTACATCGTCATTTCCGGCTCGAGCGACCGTTCCTTCTGTGGCTCCGGAAGCTCTGTCATGGTTGCCTCGGTGAGCAGCAGCACGCTGGCGACCGAAACTGCGTTCTCCAGCGCGATACGAACGACCTTTGTCGGGTCGATGATGCCAGCTTCGACCAGATCGACGTATTCTTTCTTTCCCGCGTCGAAGCCGAAATTGCCGGTGCCTTCGAGCATCTTGGCAATGACAACGCCTCCGTCGACCGCGGAATTCTCGGCGATTTGCCGGACTGGTGCTTCAAGCGCGCGCTTGAGGATCTGCGCGCCGGTCCGCTCGTCGCCTTCGCAATGCTGTTCCTCGTCAGACACGGCCGCGATGCAGCGCAAGAGGGCAAGCCCGCCGCCTGGCACTATGCCTTCGGCGACCGCGGCCTTGGTGGCGCTGATGGCGTCGTCGAGCGCTTCCTTTTTCGACTTCATTCCGGCCTCGGTCGGAGCGCCGACCTTGATGACGGCGACCCCACCCGCAAGCTTGGCCAGCCGCTCCTGCAGCTTTTCGCGATCGTAGTCGCTCGTCGTATTGTCGATCTCGCGCCGGATCTGTTCTACACGACCTTTGATCGCCTTGGCGTCTCCGCAGCCGCCGATGATCGTCGTGTTGTCCCTGTCGACGACTATCCGCTTCGCGCGCCCAACTGCTCCATCGTGGCATTTTCCAGCTTGAGCCCAAGGTCCTCGGAAATGACCTGTCCGCCGGTCAGGATGGCGATGTCCTGCAGCATGGCTTTGCGGCGATCGCCGAAGCCCGGTGCCTTGACGGCACAATTCTTGAAGGTGCCCCGGATCTGATTGACGATGAGCGTCGCAAGGGCCTCGCCTTCGACTTCCTCAGCGACAACCAGCAACGGCGAGCCCGACTTTGCTACCGCTTCAAGCAGCATGATGAGGTCGTTCAGCGACGCGATCTTCTTTTCCACGATCAGCACGAGCGCGTCTTCCAAGACTGCTTCCATCTTCTCGGGATCGGTCACGAAATAGGGAGAGAGGAATCCGCGATCGAACTGCATGCCTTCGACGACATCCAGAACAGGTTCCGTGGTCTTCGACTCTTCGACCGTGATGACGCCTTCGCCTCCGACCTTCTCCATCGCCTCGCCGACCAGCTGGCCTATGAGAGGATCGTTGTGCGCGAAGATCGTTGCCACCTGTTCTTTCTCGCGACGGGTCGAGACCGGCCGAGATATCTGCTTGAGTGTCTCGATCGCGTTTGGTGGCGCGGTCAAGACCCCGCTTGATGTCGATCGCGCTGGCGCCGGCGACGACGTTGCGCACTCCGTCGGCAAACATCGCGTGAGCCAGAATGGTTGACGTGCTGGTGCCGTCACCGACCATGTCACCGGTTTTCTCAGCCGCCTGCCTCAGCATCCGCGCGCCAAGATTCTCCTCGGGATCCTTCAGGTCGAATTCCTTGGCGATGGTCACCCGGTCATTGCAGACGATGGGAGCGCTCCATTTCTTTTCGATCAAAACCGACTTCGAGCGCGGTCCGAGCGTCACGCGCACGGCGTCGGCGAGTTGGGTCGCGCCACGAAGGATCTTTTCGCGCGCTGCTGAACGAAACAATACCTGTTTGTGAGCCATGACCGTCTCCGAACTATGATGCGTCATAGCTAACAGGCCTAGCGTTCAGCCGGCTTTGATACGCATCAATCCGTGCTCCAGCGCCATGTTGACGAGGATCAAAGAAGGCTGGGCGGGTTCCCCGTTGGATAGCCTGCAGATTAGGAATTTGTCAGACAGCCTTGCCTGCTGTTTCCCAATGCCTGTCGTTGTACGATTGCGATGGCTTTAACATATTCAAGTTGTTGTGGTTTTCGTACTGCGCGGCTTCGGGCCAATATTTTGCTCGAGACACCGATCTGCCAGGCTTCATGGTGCTTGTGGGCAAACGGCGCAAAACATTCGTTGTCCAGCAAGGTTTCGGTTGCGATCCAACCACATGGGCCTAAGGCGCGCGTTGCCGCCGGCAGTCGCTGCTCAAGGGCCTGGAACAGACAATTCGCAACCCGCATTCTACTGTGTTGGCACGCATTGCAGCCCTCCCTCGATCCACTGCGGCGATGAGGGCTTTCGTCAGCTGGTTTCCTGAAAGTCTGGCGATCGGAGCCAGACTGTCAGGCAAGACGAAAGCGCTACCCAGCTCTACGGTGATCGCTCCACTCAGGCTAACAAGGGCATGCTTTTGATCGGCCTTCAGTCCCTGTCACCAAGCGCTACGGCATCGATCAGAAGACGGTTGCGAAGCGGAGGAACCGGACAGCGTTCGCTCTGTCATGCAATTGCCGAGTTCGGCAGCGTGCGAAGTCGAAAACATGTTTGCTTGAGGAAATACTCCAGGGAGCTCCGCGAATAATTTCGGCCAGCAATCAGGAGCCTGCTGGTGGAGCAAAGACGATGACGACCTGGCAGCGTGGCCGGGAAGCGCGCAACACCCGTATCCAAGCCGGGGCGAGGCTGGCGAAGGGCAAGGTCGTCGATGCGCGCGACGCCACCAGACTGATGGAAGCGGTGGTCCGCCCTGGCGATCGCGTCTGCTTGGAGGGTGACAACCAGAAGCAGGCGGATCTGCTCTGTGCCGCCCTCCTTGCTGTCGATCCAGCCAAGGTGCGTGACCTGCACATGGTGCAGTCCGGCGTCGTGCTGCCCGAGCATCTCGATCTATTCGACCGCGGCGTGGCGAAGAAGCTCGACTATGCCTATTCTGGTCCGCAGTCGGCGCGCATCGCGAAGATGCTGTTCGGCGGCAAGATCGAGCTCGGTGCGGTCCACACTTATCTTGAGTTATTCGCGCGCTACTTCATCGACCTCACGCCGAACGTCGCGCTGATCGCTGCAGTCAGCGCCGACCGTGACGGCAACCTCTACACCGGGCCTAACACCGAAGATACGCCGACCGTCGTGGAGGCCACAGCCTTCAAGAACGGCGTCGTTGTCGCCCAAGTGAACGAGATCGTCGACAAGGTTCCGCGCGTCGACATCCCGGGCGACCGGGTGCATTTCGTTGTCGAGGCCGACAAGCCGTTCTTCGTCGAACCGCTGTTCACGCGCGATCCCGCTGCAATCACCGAGTCGCAGATCCTGACCGGCATGCTGGCGATCAAGGGCATCTACGCGCCATATGGCGTCAAGCGATTGAACCACGGGATCGGCTTCAACACCGCCGCGATCGAACTCCTATTGCCGATCTATGGCGAGAAACTCGGGCTGAAGGGCAAGGTGGCGAGCCATTTTGCGCTAAACCCTCACCCTGCGTTGATCCCGGCCATCGAATCCGGCTGGGTCGAGCAGATCCACTGCTTCGGGTCCGAGGTCGGGATGGATGAGTACATCCGCGCCCGATCCGACGTCTTCTTTACCGGACCCGACGGTTCGCTGCGCTCTAACCGGGCCTTTTGCCAGACGGCCGGCCTATATGCCTGTGACATGTTCATAGGCTCGACGCTGCAGATCGATCTTCAGGGCAATTCCTCGACCGTCACCACTTCGCGCATCGCCGGCTTTGGCGGGGCGCCGAACATGGGCGCTGATGCACGCGGGCGGCGACATCCGAGCGAGCCCTGGCTGCAGGCCGGCAGGGAAGCCGATCCCGAGGGGTCAACGCTGCTGCGCCGTGGACGCAAGCTGGTCGTGCAGATCGGCGAGACCTTCGGTGACAAGAACGTGCCGCTGTTCGTCGAGAGGCTCGATGCTCTGGAACTCGCCGAAAGGCTGAATCTCGAGCTGGCGCCGGTGATGATCTACGGCGACGACGTAACGCACATTGTCACGGAGGAAGGCATCGCCAATCTGCTGCTCTGTCGTGATGCCAGCGAGCGCGAGCAGGCGATCCGCGGGGTGGCGGGATACACCGACGTCGGCCGTGGCCGCGACGCTAAGATGGTCCAGCACCTGCGCGAGCGGGGTGCCATCCGCCGTCCTGAAGATATCGGTATCAATCCGCTCGACGCCGACCGGAGCATGCTGGCGGCGCGTTCCATCAAGGATCTTGTCCATTGGTCGGGCGGGCTCTACGCGCCGCCCTCAAGATTCCGCAACTGGTGAGAAGGACAGCCGCGATGGAGGACCTGAGCTTCCGCCACGCCACCCGCCGGCGCGCTGCCGGCACGAGGAAACTGGCCGTCATCGGCGTTGTGGCGTCCGGCAATCTCGAAGTTCTGGCCGAACGCGTGCTGCCCGACTCCGAATGCCTGGTGGAGATCAGGACTGCGGCCGCGGGCTTCGGCGAAGTGTGGGATGCCGTGATCGCAGACTTCGTCAAAGGCTATTCGCCTGGCGGGCTCCGGTTCTCCATCAATGACGGCGGAGCGCGTCCCGACACGGTATCCCTTAGGCTGGCGCAAGCGGCCCGGCTGATGGAGGAGGACGACCAATGAGCGCCCCTCACACACAAAGGACCAGGTCCTCGGCGGAACTGGATCGCACCGCAAGCTGGTACGAGGCCTCGGCGCGGACTCGGGTCCGGCTGCTGCTCGATCCCGGAAGCGTTGTCGAGTTCATCGGACCGGAGAAGCGCGAGGTCAGTCCGCATCTCAAGCTCTTCGATCTTCCCGAGCAGTTCGACGATGGCATCGTTGTGGGACGCGGCAGGCTCGACGGTTCGCCGGTGTTTGTCGCAGCACAGGAGGGCCGTTTCATGGGCGGTGCCTTCGGTGAAGTTCACGGTGCGAAGCTGACCGGCCTGTTGCGCGCCGCGCGCGATATTGGGTCTGTTCCGGTGCTGATCCTGTTCGATACGGGCGGCGTGCGCCTGCAGGAGGCCAATGCAGGCGAGCTTGCCATCGCCGAAATCATGCGCTCAGTGATCGAAGCGCGAACCGCAGGTGTGAAAGTGATCGGGCTGATCGGCGGCCGGGCCGGATGCTATGGCGGCGGCGGTTTGATCGCTGGTTGCTGTTCGGCGTTGGCGGTCTCCGAGCAGGGTCGCATTTCGGTGTCCGGTCCCGAGGTGATCGAGACCAATCGCGGTGTCGAGGAGTTTGACTCCCGTGACCATGCGCTGGTCTGGCGTACCATGGGCGGCAAGCATCGCCGGCTTCTCGGCGGTGCCGAAGTCTTCGTCGATGATACCGTGCAGGACTTTCGCGCCGCCGCGCTGGAACTGCTCAGTTCAATCCGCGCCTTCGGCATCGACACTTTGAAGGCCGAGCAATCTCGCCTTGAAGATCGGTTGCAGCGTTTCGGCGCCTGTCCGGATGCGGTCGATATTTGGACGGCAGAGGGCATTCCTGACGCCGTTTCCATTCCTGCGCTGCCCGCTGACCAGTTCATTGCTCTCGCTGACAAAGTCCGGAGGTTCAGCCGTGACGCTCGATGACATTCTCGCCTCGCTGTTTCCCGACGGCCACGACGTGAAAAATAGTGGCGGAGTTCTGTCAGGTTCCGGCGCACTGCGATCGGGTGGCCGGGCGCTCGTCATCGGCGTCGCGGACCGGACCGCGCTCGGCGTGGACGAGGCCATCCGCCTTTCGAACTACGTCCTGGCGTCGGTTGAAAACGGAAACGCCCCGATCCTCGTCCTGGCGGACAGTGACAGCCAGCGCATGAGCAAGCGGGACGAGCTTTTGGGGTTGAACGAGTTCCTAGCTCATCTCGCCAAGTCCCTCATCTATGCGGATATGCGCGGGCGGCCCGCCATCGGTCTTCTCTACGGCCACTCCGCTGCCGGCGCCTTCCTCGCCACGGCGCTGGCCACCCGCGTGCTGGTGGGGCTGCCGTCCGCCGATCCGGCGGTGATGGATCTGCCATCCATGGCCAGGGTGACGAAGCTATCGATCGAGGTTTTGCAGGAAAAGGCGAAGTCCACGCCGGTGTTTGCTCCGGGCTTGCGAAATCTTGCTCAGACAGGCGCGTTTCATCTCACCTGGGACGAGGCGGCCCCCCTGGCTGAGCAGTTGGACTCACTTCTGGCGAACATGCCGGATGCGCGCGACCGCCGAGATGCGCTCGGCATGGAGCGCGGCGGGCGGCCGAAGGCATACGACATCGCGGAGCGCGTCCGTGAACTCGCACTTCAAGCTCTGTGAACTGCCGATGCGGCGTCACGATCTGATATTCGTCGGGCCGGCGGCGTGGCGTTCGCTGATGCTGACACGCGGCGATCTCGCCGCGAACGAACTCGTCTCATCTTGGGTCGATAGAGGCTGGCCGCTCATTAGACGACGTGCCATGCCGGGCGAGGGGCATGGCGTGCCTTTGGGCCTTGCGCTGCCGTACTTCGCCGGAAAGAAGCGACTTTCGTTTCTCATGCGGCACGAGGATATCCTGTCGAAGTCTCCGCCGCCCTCGCTGCGGTCCGCCGGCCTGTCGGCGCCGCGCGCCTGGCGACCCACGCTCGCCAAGCTTGAGGATCTCACCTCACGGCATCGTGTGGAAGCAAGGGTGTTCGGCAGCCTTGCTTTGGCTGTTGTCACAGGATTGGACTATCTGACTGACCGCTCCGATCTCGACCTCCTGCTGCAGGTCAATCGCGACACGGATCTTAGCCGCCTGACCGCCGATCTGGCGCGGATCGAGGTGGCCGCGCCGATGCGGCTGGATGGAGAGCTGATCCGCCATGACGGCGCGGCCGTGAACTGGCGGGAGCTCCATGCCGGCCCACGAAAGGTTCTGGTCAAGACCGTCAGCGATGTCGCGTTGCTCGACGCGCAGCTTTTTCTTTCTGAACGGATGCCGTCGTGACCGTCGCCCTGGCTTTCGGCACCGAGCGGCCGCTTCCGTCAAGGGCGCGGGTACCACGTTTTCCGGATGCCGGGGCCATCGCCGCGAGCGCGGTGCGTTGCCTTGTCGACGAGCTGGAGACGTGGCCCAAGCCGGGCCTTGTAAGCCACATCGATTCCGGCAGCCATGAGGACATGGATGCCGGCACTTTTCGCGCCAGCGCCTCGGCCATCGGGCCGTGCTTCCAGGCTTTGGCGGAAGCCGGCGCCGCTGGCTGCGCAATGGGCGCCTTGAGGAAAATCGGTCTCGATGCTGAGGCAGCCATGCTTGCGGCGACGTCGGGGGTCAACACCCATCGCGGCGCCATATTCGGATTGGGTCTGCTATGCGCGGCAGCCGGCGCCAGGATCGGCGGGCAGGTAGATCCCACGCTGTCGTTGGGAACTGTGGTCCTGCGGCTGTGGGCCCGCAGCATATTCGAAGGACCGATGGTTCCGCAGAGCCACGGTCAGGTGGCCCATCGCCGCTTCGGCGCTGGTGGTGCGCGGATCGAGGCTGCCCTCGGATTCCCCAGCATTTATCATGTCGGCCTGCCCACCCTGCGAAGGACCGTCCTTGAGGCCCCCGACGACGCCGAAGCCCAGCGTATCGAAACATGTTTCGCCCTCATTGCGGTTGTCGAGGACACCAGTCTGCTGCACCGCGGCGGCCTCTCCGGTCTCGGCTTTGCGCGTCGAGCAGCGCGCCGCTTTCTCGACCAGGGCGGAGTCGGCGCACCTGGCTGGCGAGAGCGCGCCCATTTTGTGCATAAGAGCTTCGTTGCCCGTCGGCTCAGTCCCGGGGGCTCGGCGGACCTCCTTGCCATGACCCTGTTCGTCGACGCGCAGGAAAGGATGCTTGCCTGATGGCTAATACAATCCTGCTGGCGCTCGCCCCGGTCTTTTTCGTGATGGCCCTCGGCTATGGAGCCGGACGATTCGGCATCGTCGAAAACCATCATGTCGACGGCTTCAACACGCTCGTCATGAGCTTCGCGCTGCCGGCATCCCTGTTCGCGGCGACCGCGTCGGCCCCACGTGGGGAGCTGCTTGTCCAGGTGCCGCTCTTCGCCATTTTCGGCGGGGTCATGCTGCTGGTCTATTTCGCCTGGTACTCCATCGCGCGGCGTTTCCTGGCGACGGGCAAGGTGGGCGCGTCGGTACAGGCTCTGACCGTTGCCTTCCCCAACCTTGGCGGCGTCGGACTGCCGATTGCATCTGCGCTGCTCGGACCGACGGGGCCGATCTCGGTCGCCGTTGCCATGGCCGCGGGTTCGATCCTGGTCAGTCCGATCACGCTAGTTGTCGCCGAAATGGGCCGCCTGAAGGAAGAGGGCGCCGTCAAGACGCCAGGAGCGCGGATGTTCGACGCGCTGAGGCGCGCGTTGACAAAACCCATTGTTCTTGGCCCCGCGCTTGGAATCCTGCTCTCACTATGCAGCCTGACGCTCAATCCTGTCATCGAAGCCTGTCTGACGGTGATAGGGCAGGCCGCAGCCGGCGTAGCGCTGTTCCTGACCGGGTTGATCTTGTCGGCTCAATCGTTCGAGTTTAACTGGAAGATCGTGGGCGCGACCGCATTGGCCGACATCGCTCGACCTCTCCTGACGGTCGCGGTCGTGTTCCTGCTACCGGTTCCCTTTGAGATCGCCAGGACGGCGATCCTGTTCGCCGCCGTGCCGGCAGGGTTCTTCGGCATCCTTTTCGCCGTGAGCTATCGGCTCGACTCTTCGACGGTAGGCTCCATGGTCATTGGCAGCACCATCGTGAGCATCGTGACGATGGCGATCGCCATCGCCGTTATGTTTCCATAGCGGCGATGGTCCTTGCAATTCTCTGCTCCGGACAGGGGCGGCAGCATCCGGACATGTTCGCCCTGACCGCCGATGCTCCGCAAGCTGCCGGCCTATTTGCCCATGCCGCAACGTTGCTCGGCGACAGGGATCCGCGCGAGATCGTGCGGACCGGATCCGGGGACGTCCTGCACCGCAACCGCATTGGCCAGATCCTCTGCTCGTTGCAGGCGCTGGCAGCCGCGGCGGCGCTGCGGGATACGCTGCCCGACCGGCTGACCGTCGCCGGGTATAGCGTCGGCGAAGTGGCGGCTTGGGGTGTTGCAGGCCTGTTCAGAGCGACCGACACGCTGGACCTCGTCGCGCGTCGGGCGGAAGCCATGGACGCTGCTTCCCCCGATGGAGACGGGCTGCTTTTCATTCGTGGCCTTTCCCGCAAATCCATCGAGAAACTATGCGAACGGCACAATGCCGCGATCGCTATCGTCAATCCGGGTAACGCCTTCGTCCTCGGCGGGAGCCGCGCGACATTCGAAGCCCTTGCCGACGAAGCGAAGGCGGACGCAGCCAGGGTTGTCGAGTTACCTGTGGAGGTTGCTTCTCATACGAGGCGACTCGCCAGGGCGTCTGCCGCATTTCGCGCGAGCCTGCGCCATGTTCGTCTGATGCGCTCTCCGACTGACGGGGCGCGTGTCTTGACCGGAGTTGACGGCTCTCCTGTCATCGACACCAAGGCGGGTTTCGACAAGCTGGCGGCGCAAATATCTCAAACGGTGCAATGGGCCGATTGCCTGCAGGGTTGCATCGAAGGCGGTGCAACGGCCTTCCTCGAACTCGGACCCGGGCGGGCGCTGAGCGAAATGGCAGTCGGCGCGTATCGCGACATCCCAGCACGAAGCCTGGAAGACTTCAGAACTCTTCAGGGCGCTTACGCTTGGCTTGCAGATCACTCAAGCAAGTGAATCTCGAGCACGTCGGTGTGCCATGGCACAGGTATTTTGACGGTGCTGGGCGGCGACCTCGCCACCAACTTGCGGGGACCTCAATCCCGTCGCCCCCCGGATAGCCCAGCCGACGCAAAGTGATGCTCGTCGTCGCGTTCATTTGCCCAACACGGCGAGCATCGTGGCTGGAGAATATTCATAATAGGAAAGACCTTCATCGGTAAGATAGACAAAAACTAGTAGTTGGAAGAAATACACAAGTCAGATTGGGCTTTAATTTCTTTACCTACCACCTCGGTTTGTCGGTGGGACCACGTTGACCCGAAGGATCACACCATGAACGTCAAAGCTATCTGCTTCGGCGCGGCAGTCGTGCTTTCCGCGTCTGCCGGCATGGCACCCGCCGCCGCGCTGGATGAGCCGGATATTATGGGGCCGTTCTTTACAGATGCCAGCATGAAGACCCTGAAGCCGCTGGACGAGTTCAAGGTCGTTTTCACGGCCCTGCCGGCCGAAAAGCAGGAGGCAATGAAGAACGCGTGCAAAAGGCAAGTGCAGCAGCCATACACCGCCTTCTGCGCAAACGTGAATACGCTGGGTGGCCATAACTAAGGCACATGTCAGTCACGCCCAACGTGATAAAGATGGCGCGGCCGAGTGGCCCGCCATCTTTAGGCGTGTGTACATGCACTGGATCTTCGAAACCGTCGCAAACCCCGCGCCGCTGCATGGAAGCGGCATCTTTACGCCCGCTCGGATAGTGGACCGAACCAGTTCATGAAGGAAATAGCAGATGACCATTCTGTACTCGACCAGGGTCACCGCGACCGGCGGCCGCAAAGGCACAATCCGCAGCGAAGACGGCATACTCGACCTGAGGCTCGCTATTCCCAAGGAACTGGGCGGCATGGGCGGAGCCACCAACCCCGAGCAACTCTTCGCTGGCGGCTACGCCGCCTGTTTCGAGAACGCGCTGCTGCGGGTGGCGCGCCAGTCGGGCCATCGCTTCGCCGATGGCGATGTCAAAGTGGTCGCCGAGATCGGGCTCAGCCGGAACCAGGCTGATGCCTTCCTGCTGCACGCGACGCTCGTGGTCAGCATCGCCGGCGTCGACCGACCGACCGCCGAGCTACTCGTGTGCGGCGCCGATGCCATCTGCCCCTATTCGAATGCAACGCGCGGGAACGTCGATGTCGTCAAGACGGTCGTTGCGCTGTGATATTAGCGGATTCGAGCGGCCAGTTCCTTCTCCGGCTTCCTGCTTTGCCCGGGCTCTTGCGGTCGCGACCAACATCTATTGGTCACCGGCGGCGGGCCAGCGTGAGCCCGGAAGCCGCTTTTGTCGGACTTTGAAAACCACCCGAGCGCTGGAGGGTGACGGCCGCTGCGGCGATATGGCGACCTATCGGTGAGATCGAAAACTGGCTGCCTTGCATCGGAGTCTCTTGGATGCTCCTCCGCTAAGGAAGGTGAAGGATTGCTAGACGGCCTTGCGGCCGATCCCAAAAATGCCCAAAGCCGGCCTCGTGCATAACTTGTGCTGCTGCGGAACCATACGGGAATACTTCTGATTTTGGTCCACGAAAAATCCAAATGAAATCAATATTATTGGCACATCCTCCGGGCGCACCAATCGCACGCTGATCGTGGCCGTGGCTCACCCGAGTCTGTGTCGTGTCGCTGCCAGAACTTGGGCGTCGCGTTTTGCCTGCGTGCTTTCCGCCAGATCGAATGCGGTGGTCGCTCTCAAGCTGTTTCGTCGATGGAGCGCTCGATCCCTGGGGATTTGGTTCGCGGTTGCAGTGACAAAGGTGCAATCAGGCACCGACGACCGCAATTTCAAACAAGCAGAAAGGTTTCAGTTGCCTAGGCTGGACGGCGCGCCACGGAGAGTCGATCGGCAGCGCAAGCGTCGACCAGGAACCGAGTAGAGACCTTATGCGGCACAGACTATCTCCGCCAGCATCCGGCAATTCGTGGCTGGTGGCGCCTCTAGCCATCCTGCTGGCGGCCGGGATATTCGCTGTCGATACGATGGATCCATTTTCTGGAGCGGTCGCGGTCCTCTATGTGGTCGTTATTCTGCTCGCAGGCGCCGCCTTCCGTAGGCGTGGCATTGTCTTGTGCTCATTCGCCTGTATAGCCCTCACCACATTGAGCTTCTGGTTTGTTCACGGAGAGGAAGCCAGTGGAGGCGCGCTCAGCCGCTGCGTCATGAGCATCGCGGCCATTGCCATAACCGCCCTTCTTGTCCTTAAGAACCAGTCGACCTCGACCGATCTATCTGAAAAAGCTCAACTGCTCGATTTGACGCATGATGCGATTTTCGTACGCAGCATGGGTGGTCTGATCGCTTATTGGAATCGTGGCGCTGAAGCCATTTACGGCTGGTCGGCCGAATACGCAGCGGGAAAGTCCACCCATCAGCTCTTGCAGACGGTCTTTCCAGCCAGGCTGGATGAGATCAATCGAGAGCTGCTCAGTTCCGACCGATGGGAAGGTGAGCTCGTGCACACGAAGCGGGACGGATCAGCCGTTTTCGTTTCCAGCCGCTGGTCGCTCAAGAAGGATGCCGATGGCAAACCGTTGGCGGTTCTCGAAACGAATACGGACATATCACAGCGCAGGCGAGCCGAAGCCGAGGTCCTGGAGGCCCAGGCCGAACTCGCCCATGTGACACGCCTCACCACATTGGGTGAATTGACGGCCTCGATCGCGCACGAGGTGAATCAGCCGCTAGCCGGCATCGTTATGAACGGCGAGGCGTGTCTACGATGGATCGATCGAGACAAGCCCGATCTGGATGAGGTCCGCAGTGCAGTCAAGCGGAGTATCGCTGACGCACAACGCGCCAGCGATATCGTCCACCGAATCCGGGCGTTGTCCAGGAAGGGCGAGGTCCAGATGGCCCTTATCGACGTGAACGAGATCGTCAACGAATCGCTCGCGTTGGTGCAGCGTGAGCTCGTTGCAAATCGAATCACTCTGAAACTGGATCTAGCCAACCGCCTGCTGCCTGCGCTTGGTGACCGTGTCCAGCTTCAACAGGTCCTGATCAATCTGCTGATCAACGCGATTCAGGCAGTGGCCTCTGGTAACAGCGACTTACGCGAAATTCGCGTTGTGACGTCGATCGATGAAACGAGCCAAGCAAATGTGAGGGTCCAGGATTCTGGACCGGGCATCGATCCCGATAGTGCGCGTCAGTTGTTCAAGGCTTTCTTCACCACCAAGGCGGACGGAATAGGCATGGGGCTGTCGATCTGCCGGTCGATCGTTGAGTCACATGGAGGCCGTGTATGGATCGTGCCCAATCCAGGCGGCGGCGCGATATTCCAATTCTCCCTGCCACGCGTCGAAAAGGATGCCGGGTCATGATCCAACGCCCCGCCTCTCCCTCCCAATCACAAGGCAACGGTGCCGTGCCTCCGACTGTTCTGGTCGTGGACGACGATCCGTCGTTGCGTGAAGCTTTAAGCAGCCTCTTCCGATCTGTCGGTACGCGCGTCGAACTTTTCGGTTCTGCTCCCGAACTGCTGAACAGTCGGCTTCCCGACGGTCCAAGCTGCCTTGTGCTCGATATCAGGCTGCCGGAGGTGAGCGGACTCGAATTTCAAACGCAGTTGGGCAAAGCAGGTATTCATCTGCCGATCATTTTCATGACCGGTCACGGCGACATTCCGATGTCCGTGCGAGCCATGAAGGCCGGCGCGGTCGATTTCCTCACCAAGCCCTTCCGAGATCAGGATATTCTGGATGCAGTCGCCGGCGCTCTGGAGCGCGACAGGCAAAGGCGAGAGAGAGACCGGGTGCTGTCCGAGCTGCAGAGCCTTGTGCGCACCCTGACCCCCCGGGAGCGCGAGGTGATGGCATTTGTCGCGACTGGATTGATGAACAAGCAAATCGCCGGCGAGATGCAACTTAGTGAAATCACGGTGAAAATCCACCGCGGTCGCCTCATGAAGAAAATGGGCGCCAGAACTCTAGCCGACCTGGTGAAGATGGCCGGCGCCCTGGGGATAGACGCTCCCGGGAAATAAGTTTGTTACACCTCTGTATAACTTTCGCTTTCACGGCCGCGGGCGCAATATCTCACCGAGAAACAGTCGTTGAAACAGCAATGCTTGGGTCATCGGCAAACACGGAGGAATAGTAAATTGACCCGTAACGCGATGATCTCGATCATCGACGACGATGAGTCCGTTCGACTTGCAACCGCAAGCCTCGTTCGATCGTTGGGGTTCATCGCATCTGCATTCGAATCCGCCGAGGATTTCCTGAGGTCATCCAATCTGGAAAATACGTCATGCTTGATCTGCGATATCCAGATGCCCGGAATGACAGGAATAGAGCTGCAGGATCATTTGATCGAACATGGCTATCACATACCGACCATTTTGATCACCGCCTTTCCCGAGGAACGTGTCCGCAAACGCGCTCGGGAAACGGGCGCCATCGGCTTCTTCCGCAAGCCTTTGGATAGCCAGGCCATGATCAGCTGTATCGATTCTGTGCTTCATGGCACGCGCTAACGGCACCTGAGTGCCCTTCGCCTTTCAAGCGAAGAGCGCGGCAAACAATTGCAGCGTCGAACCGAAAAGCCAACATCCTGATCCCCTGCGACACAAGTAAGGAGTGCTTTCATGGCACGCGCAGCAACGACAGATTTGTCGAGCGAAAGCGGGCTTCGCCGTTATCTCGACACGGTCAAACATTTCCCCATGCTGACGTCAGAGCAGGAGCAAGCGCTGGCAAAACGCTGGCGCGAGCATAGCGACCCGGAGGCCGCTCACCAGCTGGTGGTGTCGCATCTTCGCCTCGTTGCCAAGGTTGCCATGCGCTACCGCGGGTACGGGCTGCCGATGTCGGAGGTGATATCAGAGGGCAGCATCGGTCTGATCAAGGCGGTAAATCGCTTCGAACCGGAGCGCGGCTTTCGTTTGGCGACCTATGCGATCTGGTGGATCAAGGCGTCCATTCGGGACTATGTCATGCGCTCCTGGTCGCTGGTGAAGATGGGCACGACGCCCAACCAAAGAAAGCTGTTCTTCAATTTGCGGCGGCTCAAGGCCCGCCTCTCGGCGCTGAATGATGGTGACCTGCATCCAGATCAGGTGGAACTCATTGCAAGCACCCTTGGCGTGACGGAGCAGGAAGTTGTTTGCATGAACAGCCGCATGGGCGGGGACACGTCGCTCAACGCGCCCCTGCGAGGTCAGGCCTATGGCGAGTGGCAGGATCTGCTGGTCGAGGGCGAGGACAACCAGGAATACAAGCTCGTTCAGTTCGAGGAAGCCTCCAGCCGGCATCGGGCGCTGATCGACTCGCTTGGCGTGCTCAATGCACGCGAACGGCGCATCCTTGAGGCGCGTCGGCTTGCGGACAAGCCGAGGAGTTTGGGAGATCTCTCCAGCGAATTCGGCGTTTCGCGCGAGCGTGTGCGCCAGATTGAGATGCGCGCCTTCGAAAAATTGCAGAATGCGGTGAAGGTTGTCTATGCGAAACGGGACGAACCCAGGCCGCTGTCAGTGTGAAACAGATGGACGACAAGGCCGATGACGATCGGCCGCGGAGCGCAAATCGGCGCAGAGCAATACCGATCAAGGTGCGCTAATGGCTCTCGCCAAAAGTGCGCACGATGCCTTGCAGCCGAGACCTCGACGGATCGGCGCTGCCCGTAGGGCGCCTTTGCCGGCAACACATGAAATCAACAAATAATATTTGTAGTTAAAGTATATACATATATCAAACATTCGTATTATGCCGAGGAGCTTCTCCTGTATCTATATCAGTTTGGCTTTCAACGACCAAGAAAGCTTCAACTACAGGAGCGTATTATGAAAAGAGTAACAGGAGTCTTGGCGACGATCGCCTTGGGCGCAATGCTGGCAGCCGGCTCAGCAACGATGTCGATGGCGCACGGTGGTGGCGGTGGCGGCGGCCATGGTGGTGGCGGCGGCTTCGGCGGTGGCGGAGGCTTTGGTGGCGGCGGCCATGGTGCGAGCATGGGCGGTGGCGGCCATGCCGGAGGCTTTGGCGGTGGCGAAGGCTTTGGCGGTAGCCGCGGCGTAGGCTTTGGCGGTGGTGGTCGTGTCACAAGCATGGGCGGTGGCGCCCATGTCCGTGGTGTCCATGTCGGCGACGGTCATAGGTTTGGAAGGGACCGCGGTTTCGGCAGTGACTTTTATGATGACGGCTACTGCGGTTACCCGTACCCATACAATGAGTATCGCGGACTTTACCCATATTGTCCGTGATCCATGACAGTCTCTTCGAATCCGGACTCCACAGCGTGAGCGGGGACCGGATTCGAACTCCGAAGGATTGGCGCGCATGTCTGCCGAACTGCCGGCCTGACCGGAATTTCGTTTCGCACTGCCGATACCACCATGCACATCCATGGATACATGTATATGTATCTGTCAAACACGGATACTATTCCGAGATCGACATACATAGCGATATAAGTGTTGTTCAACAGCCCGGGAATTCTCAACCTGCAGGAGTGTATCGTGAGAAAATCAGCAGCAACATTGGCGAAGATTACTTTGGGCGTGATGCTGGCGACCGGCACGGCGACGGTCTCCATGGCGCGCAGCGGCGGCAGTGATGGTCATCCCCTACACGCTCGCAGCGGTGCCATCGGCAACCGCCAGCACCACAAGGTCTTTTTCTTTGGCGGTCGGGAATTAGGCGATCGGGAATATGACAACCAGTCCTGGTTGAACGACGACACCGACACTGCCTACTGCTCGTTCGACGCCGTGAACCCGAGTTACTATGGATCCAATGGAATCTGGCACTCTTGCCTGTGACCCAATCTCGCCAATTGGAGTGGTTTGGATTGAAGCGGTTCTGTTTTCGGCTCCAATTGGCAAATTGACCGATTCCCAGACCAGCTTGCCCAAAGGTCGACGTCGAGACCTGCTCGCCGTCAAGGTCATGCCGGTTTCCCTGCTTTAAACGTTCGTTTAGCGCTGATCGGTGGTTCTGGCGGCGCGCTCGGATATGTCAATTCCCACCCGCCACCAAGCGCCTTGTACAATTGGACGAGATTGATCGAGATGTCGGTCGTGGTCTGCGCGTGATCCTGTTCTGCCTGCAGCAGGGTGCGTGCGGTGTCGAGCACGGTCGTGAACCCGGTCACTCCGTCATTGTAGCGGTCGCGGGCCAGCGACAAGGCTTGCCGCAGATGCTCGACCTGCCGAGCCAAGCGGGCGCGCCGCTGCCGTTGGCTACGGTAGGCGATGAGGGCATCGACGACCTCGTGCCAGGCTCGCAGCACCGTCCTGTGATAGGCGATCGCCGCCTCCACTTGCTGCGCCTTGCGAAGCTCCAATGTCGCCTTCAGCCGGCCACCCTGGAAAATCGGTATCGAAATGCTCGGGCCGAGATTGGTTGTGATCGCACTGGCCGTCAGCAGGTTCCCGGCTTTGAGAGCGTCGAAGCCCACCGATCCATTCAACTGAATGGATGGGTAGAATTCGGCCACTGCCACTCCGATGTCGGCGGTGGCCGCGTGAAGCTGCGCTTCCGCGGCGCGAATGTCTGGGCGCCGCCGCGCGAGATCGGAAGGAATGCCGGCCGGAACCTGGGCAGGCCCCGGCACCACTTGTTTCCCGGTGGCGAGTTCGCCGCGCAGCGCATCGGGCGGCAGGTCGAGCAGAAAGCTCACGGCGTTGATCTGCTGCGCTTCCTGTTGTTGCAAGCTGGGCAGCTGGGCACGGATGGCTTCGACCTGCGCGGCGGCGCTCTCGACGTCCAGACTGGTCGTCAGGCCCTTCAGCTGGCGCGTTTGCGTCAGCTGAAAAATGTCCTGCTGGACCTTCAGATTGTCGTTGGCGATCCTGATCAGGGTCTGCGTGCCGCGCAACTGGATATAGTCGCGTGCGGTTTCAGCGAGACTCGAGACGAGCGCGTCACGCCGCTGTTCCTCGGAAGACTGAACTCGCGCATCCGCCGCTTCGACCTGGCGCCGGACATGCCCCCAAAGGTCGAGTTCCCACGAAGCATCGAAACCGCCGGTAAACAGGTCGGCCGGCTTTGCGGAAGAAATGTTGCCGCTCGGCGAACCAAGGAGACCGCCGATCACACTGCCTTTAGCACTCACATCGCCAAGAATTTGATGTTGGTATCTGGCACTGCCATTCAGGCCAGGCAGTTGAGCGGAGGCCACGGCACCGCGCTGAAAACGACTTTCTGCCAGTCGGACGGTTGCAGTCTTCACATCGAGGTTGGCGTCGGCGACGCGCTGTAGGAGCGAGGTAAGCGTTGCGTCGTGAAAGGCCTGCCACCAAGCGGGGTCGATGGGCTCGAGAACCGCCGCACTGGATCCTGCGGAATTCGCCGGCGCAGTTGCCGCACCGTTCGTAAACCAGCGTTTCGGCAATGCTGGATCCGGCCCGACGAAGTCCGGGCCGACAGTGCAAGCAGCCAGCGCGAACATGCCTGAGATCGCTGCAATGGTGCGTAAATCATGGCCCATGATCAACCCTCGCCACTGGCGCCCACGCCATCGGCAGCCTTCTTGCCGGACAGCAGGAGGCAGAAAGGAACAGCGAGAAAGGCGACGAAGGAGAAGAGCAGAAAGACGTCCGAATAGGCGAGGACGGCAACTTGCGTCCGGAAACCCTGGTAGACCCTTCCAACCGCCAATGCATGGACCGATCCCGCGGCATGCCCCGTCGCGGTTAGCGCACGTTCGTATTGAGCAACCAGCGCATTGTAGGGTTGATGAAAGGGCGAGGCCCATTCCGATAGATAGGATTGCCGGATCTGGCTCCGCTCCGTGACGAGCGAGGTCGCGACGGAAATCCCCACCGAGCCAGCCACGTTGCGGACCATTGAGAAGAGGGCAGCCCCGTCGCCGCTCAGTTCGCGTGGCAAACTGAGATAGGTGGTCGAACTGATGGGCACGAACAAAAACGCCAGCGCGACCGCCTGCCAGCTGCGCATCAGCACGAGCGTCGGGAAATCGATGTTCGGCGCCAGATGGCTCGAGAAGAAAAGCGCACATCCCATCACGAAAAAACCGGCGGCCACGACGAATCGCGTCTGGACGACCTTCATGAGACGTCCAACCAATGGAATGAGGACGATGACGATGATACCGCCTGGAGAAAGAATGAGCCCCGCCCAGGTTGCGGTATAGCCGAGAACCTGTTGCGCGAGCTGCGGAATCACGACGGCGCTAGCGTAGAGGATACTGCCCATCGCCGCGATCATTGTGCAGCCGGCAGCGAAATTCCTGTCCTTGAACACGTCGAGATTGACGATCGGTTTCTTGGCAATCAGCAGCCACCCGATCGCGCCGGAGATTCCCAGGAAGGCGAGAAGCGCCATGAACACGATGAAAGATGAACCGAACCAATCGTCGTCTGTGCCGCGATCCATCATGATCTGCAGGGATCCAAGACCAAGCGTGATGAGCGACAGGCCGACGTAGTCGAGCCCCCGGCGCTTCTTGTTTTTCACCCAGGGCGGATCTTCGAGGAGAATCGAATTCAAAATAACCGCGACGATGCCCACGGGTACATTGATGAAGAATATCCAGCGCCAGGTCGACTGATCGGTGATGATCCCTCCCAGCGTCGGACCGAGGACAGGAGCGACGACCGTGGCGATCGCCGTGACGCCGAATGCGGCCGCGCGCCTGGCTGGCGGGAACGTATCCAGGATGATCGACTGCTGGTTCGGCTGCAGGCCGCCGCCGAAGAAACCCTGCAGCAGCCGGAAGACGATCAGTTCGCCTAGACTCGTCGACGTTCCGCATAGGAACGAGAAGACCGTGAACATGGTGATGCAGATCAGGAAATAGCGTTTGCGCCCGAAAAGATCGCTGAGCCAGCCAGAGATGGTCAGCACGATCCCGTTTGCCACCAGGTAGGAGGTGAGCGCCCAGGTCGCCTCGTCATTGCTCGCCGACAGACTGCCGGCGATATGCGGCAAGGCAACATTGACGATCGTCGTGTCGAGGACTTCCATGAAGGCGGCAAGGGTCACCGAAACCGCGATGAGCCAGCGATTGTAGCGGGGCTTCCAGGCGATGCTGGCTTCGGCTGGAGCGCGACTCATCGAACCGATACCATCGGAACCACCGATATCCCGAGCGGCAGAGGAAGCTTGGGATCGAGCCCGCTGTCGATGACGATCTTGACCGGCACCCTTTGAACGATCTTTACGAAATTGCCGGTGGCGTTTTCGGGCGGGAAGGCGGTGAACCTCGAGCCGGACCCCATCTGGACACTGTCGACATGGCCATGCAAGTCGAGCTGAGGATAGGCGTCCACGTCGATCTTCACGCTCTGGCCGGGGCGCAGACCATCAAGCTGATCTTCCTTGAAGTTGGCGGTAATCCATACGTCCGGTGAAACGATTGAGAAGATCTGCTGTCCAGGCGTGACGTAGTTGCCCATTTCCACGTTGCGCCGGGTTATCCAGCCATCCTGCGGCGCTGTCACGACCGTCCAGGAGAGGTTGAGCGCCGCTTGATCAAGCTGTGCTTGAGCCTGCTCGACTTGCCCGTTCAGTTGTTCGACCCGCGCATCGTTCTGGCCGATGTGCTGCTCGACCGGTGAACTCAGTTGAACCTGGGCTTCGGCTTGCATAGCCTGGGCTTTGCTTTGGCGCAGCGCGGCCAACGCGGCGTCGACGTCCTGCTGCGTTGTCGCGGCTTTCGGCAGAGTGCTCTGCCGGTCGTAGTCGGCCTGGGCCTTGGTCAAATTGGCCTGTGCCATCAGCAATTGAGCTTGAGCCTGTCGGAACAGGGCGGGGAAATTCTTGCGGGCGATTTCGGCCGCCAGCCGTTCCCCCGCAGCTTGCGCCTTGGCGCTGTCCAAGGCCCCTTGCGCCCGATTCCGCTCGCTGGTGTAAAAGCGCGGATCGATATGGATCAGCGGATCACCCTTGTGGACATATTGGTTGTCAGTCACGTCCAGCGACACGACGAGGCCCGAAATTTGCGGCCCGATGGTGACAGCGCGCCCATCCGTATAGGCGTCGTCCGTGCTCACCAAGTTGAGGTTCGCGTACCAGTAGTAGGATCCGCCGAGGAAAAGAGCAGCCAGGACAATGAAACCGACGATGAAGACCGCTGGCCGGCGGCTTCGATGTCCAGCATCTGAACCGCCTGGTCCGCCCGCGTGCTCGCTTCCGACGGTCGCCTCGGGCTGCTCGTCCGCGGGCAGCGGGCCTCGGGGAGCTTGTTGGCCATGATCGCCTTCACCAGGGCGGCTATCGGCGGTTATGGAGATAGCGCGGTTCGGGACGCGAGCGTCGGCGAACAGCGCCTTTGTGCGCGCCGCGCGCGGCTCGGACACTGCGATCGCGGATGTCTCGCGAATAAGGACGCTTGCCGGCTGCATCTCGGACCCGCCACTCGCTTGGCGGAGTGGACTGATCCTGGCGGTCTGGGACATTGGGCGCCTCTCTCATACGAGCTGATTTGAGACGTCTCCCGATGTCATCGCTTTCGCCGGTCACAACCGCTATCGGCTAGCGGGACCGCCCACATGCCTTCGGCGAAGCCAGGTTGCCGTTCAGGAACCAGCGATCCGTGATCGTTTCGCCGCAACTGACGATCAATACGAAATGCTGACGATCAAGGCGTCATTCAGGCAATTGGCTGTCTCTCCTTCTACTCACATTAATGTGCCAGCGACCAGGCGGTCCATCCCACATAGGTATGCGAGAATGAAGTATAAGTCTGATGGGCTCATACGTTGGTTTGTAGCGAAGACTTGACCTTGCAGATGCTTTTCTCGGATCGCCCAAAAACAAATCCACCCGAACAACGAAGTTCCCTTCGACACACCCTCTACAAGGAGCGCGGCGCTTGTCGAAATCTCACAAATGCTCGGGGTCGACGTGCGAATAGAGAAATCCAGCCGTCTTTAGGGAAGAGCGCTTCCCCTCCATCTGACATCATCTCCGATCTGACCGGGTGAAATCCGACCCCCCAACGACCCGAGAAAGTGTTGCTTGCATACATGAAATCCTTGGCCTCAGGCGGTCAGGGCGGCGGCATTGGCCCGATGCTTTGTGCTCCCTGCCTAGACACGCGAAACGACGGTAGTTCCGATGCGAAATGAGAATGATGTCGCGATGACAATCTTGCCGATCACTCTTGCGGTCGCTCTCTTGATCGGCGGACCGGCCTTGGCGCAAGTCAGCACCACCGCACCCGCGACAGGAATGACATCGCCCCTCTCTGCAATTGGTTCGCCCCTCAATCCGGCTGCTATTCCCCTGGGCGCGGTCGAGCTCGATCCGGGTGGCTTGACGGGTAGCACCGTGGGCCTGGGGAATAGTTCCATGAGCAACTCCGGGTGTACCAATGTCTTGACGTCGAGTTCCGAAGTTGCCGGAACGACTTCCGCCCTTTCCACTTTCGACGGCGGCGGCATGAACGCAACCACATCCACGAGCGGGACGTCGTTGGTGAACCCGACGGGTTCAACAGCGTTGGGCACCTGCAACTCGACGGCGTCGAGCACGTCGTCTTTCGGCACCACAGCCATACCATCGACGACCACTGGGACATCGTCCGCCAGTCTGGGGGCCGCAGTTGGGATTCCGTTGGGGTCTTCGGAACTCAGCAATTTGGGAGTAAGCCCGATAATTAGCATTCCAACACCCGAGTTGGTCGATCCGGTAACAAATCCACAGGTAGCGATTCCAGCGCTCGATGCATCAGGCACGTCCTGCGGCGGCACGGGGGTGACAGGCATGAACCCCACGCTGTCGACATCCGGCTGCTGAAAAAGCGATCCCTCAAGAGTCGTCTGTCTTAGGAGCCCTCGATGCGCGAGCGACCCTTCATTGTTGCTGCGCTGCTGATCATGATCGGCGGCGCTGGGCTTGCGGCCAAGCACGTCTATGACCATTCCGAACCTGCGGCGGCCTCTGGTCCTGCCTCGGCGGTTCCGGTCATTGCCGGGAAAGTAACCAGTCACGACGTGCCGATCTACCTTCGCGGTGTAGGAACGGTGATCGCCTACAACAACGTGGTGGTGCACAGCCTGATTTCAGGGCCGATTACGAAGGTCACATTCACGCAAGGTCAGACCGTGAAAAAGGGCGATCTGCTGGCGCTGATCGACCCCGATCCCTATCAGGCACAAATCGATCAGATAACCGCCACTCGCGACCGCGACCAGGCGCTGCTCGTCAATGCGCAGGCAGACCTGGATCGCTATATGCCACTTCTGGCGAAGGGCTTTGCCACTTCCCAACTGGTAGCCACGCAGAAGGCCCAAGTCATCCAGCTCCAGGCGACAGTCAAGGCGGACGAGGCTTTGCTACAGGCCGAGCAGATCAATCTGAGCTACACCCGTTTGACCTCGCCGATCGACGGTGTAACGGGTATCCGGCAGATCGACGAAGGCAACATCATTCACCCGACCGATACTTTTGGTCTGGTCGACGTCGCGCAGGTCCAACCGATCTCGTTGATCTTTACGCTGCCCGAGGACACCCTCCCACAAATCCAGCAGCAGATGGCCAAGGGGCAGCTTACGGTCTTTGCATACAGCCAGGACGACAAGACCAAGCTCGACGAAGGCAAACTTTTGCTTGCCGACAACCAGATTGTCCAGACGACGGGCACGATCCGCCTCCGGGCCACGTTTCCGAACGCCGGGAACCAACTCTGGCCGGGTGCGCTCGTGAATGCACGTTTGCTTCTTGATACCCGCAAAGGGGGGCTGACTATAGCCGGGTCGGCAGTGCAGCAAGGTCCGAACGGCTCCTATGTCTACGTGATCGCACCTGACGGAACCGCGCAGATGCGGCCTGTCACTGTCGCCCAGTTGACCGAAGGAGAAGCTCTTATCGATTTGGGCCTCAAGGCGAACGAAACGGTCGTGGTCGACGGACAGTACAGGCTCGTGCAGGGCACCCCCGTTCAAGTGCTGCAGGGCAAAGCCGCTGATGAAGCCGCCCTGCAAAGCGCAGTGCAGCAGGCGATCCCGTGAACGTCTCTGCCCCTTTTATTCACCGGCCGATCGCGACAGGCCTGCTGATGGTGGGTCTGCTGCTGGGTGGGCTGGCTACCTACCGGCTTCTGCCGGTCGCATCCCTGCCGAACGTCAACTTTCCGACGATTCAGGTGTCAGCGCAGTTGCCCGGTGCCGATCCCGAAACCATGGCGTCGTCGGTGGCCACCCCGCTTGAGCAACAGATAAGCCAGCTCCCCGGCGTGACCCAGCTGTCTTCGACCAGCGCGCTTGGCAGTACGCAGCTCACCGTTCAGTTCGACCTCAGCCGTAGCGTCGACAGCGCAGCGGTTGACGTGCTGTCGGCGATCAACGCCGCCAGCCCCGATCTGCCGCTGGGCATCCCCTATCCTCCCACCATCCGTAAGGTTAATCCGGCGGATACGCCGATCCTGGTGCTCGCACTGACATCCGACACCCTGCCACTGACGACGGTCGACGCCTATGCGGAAAACATCCTGCTGCCGAAGATCTCGCAAATCTCAGGCGTGGGTCTGGTAGGCATTGGCGGCCAGCAGAAGCCGGCGATCCGTGTACAGGTCAATCCGCAGGCGGCAGCGGCCCGCGGCATTGGCCTTGAAGATATTCGCAACGTGCTCGGCGAGGCCAATGTTGATATTGCGAAGGGCACGCTCAATAGCCCGCGTCAAACCTTCACGCTCAACACCAACGACCAACTGCTCAAACCTGACGCCTACAATGATATTGTCGTCGCCTATCGCAATGGCTCCCCGGTGCGCATCCGCGACATCGGCACCGCGATCGACGGGCCGGAGAACCACTTTGTCGCCGGCTGGTTCGACAAGAAGCCTGCCATCTTGCTGGCTATCCGGCGCCTGCCCGGTGCCAATGTGATCGAGACGGTTGGCCGCATTCAGGCTCTGTTGCCTCAACTGCAAGCGTCGATCCCTCCAGGCATCAAGGTATCGGTCGTTTCAGACCGCACACAAACCATCCGTGCTTCGGTCGCAGACGTGCAGTTCACGTTGATACTGACCGTCGCTCTGGTGGTGATGGTGATATTCCTGTTCCTCCGCAATTTCTGGGCAACGATCATTCCCGCGGTCACCGTGCCGCTGTCGCTCGTCGGTACATTTGCCGTGCTGTATATGCTTGGCTACAGCCTCGACAATCTGTCGCTCATGGCCTTGTCGATCGCGGTCGGCTTCGTCGTCGACGATGCGGTCGTCGTGATCGAGAACATCGTCCGCCACGTCGAAGAGGGCCTCACTCCGATGGAGGCTGCGCTGAAGGGCTCGAGCGAAATCGGTTTCACCATCATTTCGATTACGCTGTCGCTCATCGCAGTATTCATTCCACTATTCCTGATGGGAGGCTATGTCGGTGAACTCTTCCAGGAATTCGCCGTGACGGTGAGCGTCTCACTGATCCTGTCGCTGCTGATCTCGCTCACGCTGACGCCAATGATGTGTGCGCGTCTGCTCAAGAATGAGGCCAACGTCAGGCACGGGCGGCTCTATAATATTTGCGAAAGCGGCTTCGACGCGCTGCTTGGATTGTATGAACGGGGCCTAAGGATCGTCCTGCGGCACACTTTCGCCACGCTGCTCATCATGCTCGGAACGATTGCTGTCACCGGCTATCTCTACGTCATCATCCCGAAGGGCTTTTTCCCGCAACAAGACACCGGCCTGATTATCGGCGTCACCGAGGCCGACCAGGATATCTCGTTTCCGGCCATGGCCGAGCGCCAGCAGGCGGTAACCGACATTGTGTTGAAGGATCCGGCGGTAGCTTCGGTCGGAGCCTCGATAGGAGCAACTGGCGGGAGCACGCTCAATCGAGGGACGATGTACATTGCCTTGAAGCCCAACGACCAACGTGACGTCAGCGCCGATCAGGTGATCAGCCGGCTGTCATCCCAACTCGCGAAGACCCAAGGCATCGCGCTCTACATGCAAGCGGCGCAGGACATCACTGTCGGCGGTCGGGTTTCGAAGACGCAGTATCAATATACCCTGGCCGATGCCGATTCCAACGAGCTCAACCATTGGGCGCAGATATTCCTCGACAAGCTTAGAGCCATGCCAGGAATCGTTGACGTGGCCACCGATCAGGAGAATGCAGGACCACTGCTCGATGTGACCGTCAATCGCGAAGTCGCATCGAGTTTCGGGATCCTCCCATCGACGATCGACAACACGCTCGACGATGCTTTCGGTCAGCGCATCGTCTCCACAATGTTCACACAGCTCAATCAGTATCACGTCATTCTCGAGGTCAGCCCGGAATTCCAGTACGGTCCCGAAGCGCTCAAGGATATCTATCTGAATTCTTCGACAGGGCAGCAGGTGCCGTTAAGCGCCCTGGTGACCAGCGTGACGAAGGCTGCGCCGATCGTGATCAATCATCAAGGCATGTTTCCGGCGGTCACGATCTCCTTCAATCTAAAACCGGGGGCGGCGCTCGGAAATGCGGTCGCCGCCATCCAGCAGTTCGAGCGCGACGCCGGAAAGCCGGCTTCGCTTGCAACCAGCCTCCAGGGCAACGCGCAAGCCTTTCAGTCGGCGCTGTCGGGCACACCAATCCTGATAGGAGTGGCGCTGGTGGTGATCTACATCATCCTTGGAGTGCTCTACGAGAGCCTGATCCATCCGATTACCATTCTATCGACGCTGCCTTCAGCCGCGATCGGCGCCTTGTTGTTGCTGATGGCGGTCCATATGGACTTCAGCGTCATCGCCATGATCGGCGTTATCCTGCTGATTGGCATCGTCAAGAAGAACGGCATCATGCTTGTCGACTTTGCGCTCGAGGTCGAGAGGAACGAAGGTCTCAGTCCACGGGAGTCGATCTACCGCGCTTGCACCATACGTTTCAGGCCGATCATGATGACCACCATGGCGGCGATGCTAGGCGGCGTGCCGATGATGCTGGGCACCGGCGCCGGATCGGAAATCCGCCAGCCGCTCGGCTACACGATCGTGGGTGGCTTGGTGCTGTCGCAAATTCTCACGCTTTACACGACGCCGGTCGTCTATCTCTATCTTGAGCGGCTCGGCAAATTCCTGGGTGGCTCGCGAGGCGCAAAAAACACCGCCTGCGGAACCCGAGCAGGGCGAACTCTTCTCCGAAACGACGCAGCTGGCCAGGCGATGATTGGCGCGGCTCGACGAGGGAGGTTCAGGTCCCGTTGTCGGGGGGTATGAAGCAGTAGACGGTGTTCCCAGCCGCGCAAATGTGGGCTGTTTCGTTCCATGAGTAGGGGTGTTCAGGTACCCTTCTGGACGGCTCGATCGGCGTCCATACTCCGTTGAGTTTACCCCACCACTTTCCGCCCTCGAACTTGGCGACCGTTGGCCGACAGTCGCCGCCGTTGCAGCATGAGCTGCCCAGCGTGTTATGCATCCCCATGTAGATGTGGTGCCACTTCTCGTGCCCCTGGCCGTAGTTGCCCTCGGGAGGGCCAGCCGGGGCGTGGGAGATGTGGTCCTGAGCCAGTGCGGGGCTGGCCACCAGCAGGAAAGCCAGTAGGCGGAAGTCCATCGCTCAGCATCCTCCATTTGGTGTTGCGGGTTGTCTCGTCGAAACATTCCAGAGAGCAAAAGTAGTACTGGTGAGGTATTTTCACCTCACGCACGCAGCTTAGACATTTCATTCGTTGCTCCTTATCCTTCCTGGAAGCATGCATGGGTTTCGCCATTGGCTGAATCATCCATTGGTATGGCTGGGTAAGCTAATTGGTGAAACGGTTACTTATGGCGTCTTATCCAGCGGGCATCAGACGGGCATTCCCTGGCAAGAACGGCGAACACTGTTAGGGCCGCGCGCGATCAGCGCTCGACACTTCGGCTTTGCTGGAAGCCCGTCGAAGAAGCCAAGGAACGCGACGGGCGAAACTCGAACTAGAGCGGCGTTTGCGAAAGATAATTCTTCGCTTCAGCGCAACACTCGACGCTCGACCACGAGGATTTCAATGCATGACGCTAGGAAGTCGATGCGGCCCTACAAGTCCTCCGCCGGAGGTTGGGGCGTGCTGCGCGCGACCGGCCTGGCTCTCACAGAGGCCGAGGGGATGATCGTCCGCAATTTCCTGCAGCCAGTAGGCGAAACCCATGGACGATGAAGCGCCGGGCATCGGGCGCTTCGAGGTGATCAAGGCCGAAACCTGATCACCGTCGCCTTCAATTGTGAGCGCCTGGCCTGAAGGGCGAATTTTTCGGTAGGAGAGTGGTATGGCTAACCGGGCCTGGTACCTGGCGGTGCCCAGCTTCTTGTTATCTCTCGTTGCAAGTTCGGAAGCGTCGGCGTCCTACGTCGGGGACCGCTTCTTTCCCTCGACTCTGGCGACCGTCGTTCCCACCCCGGCTGACTTCGTCAATTTTCCCCAATTGACGCAGTTGCCTGACAACACCTCGCGCGAGATCGACTTTCCGTTCTCCTACAGCAAGCTCATCACCCCGGATTGGTCGGTCTCCTTCACAGCGAACTACCGCATGATCGATAAGGGGAGCACGCGCGCCGGCTTCGACGACTTTGTGCTCGGCACGCAGTACGAACTCTATTCCAGTGCCGAGCATGAGTTCGTGCTCTCGGCAGGCGGCACGCTGGCGCTGGGCGGCACCGGATCGTCTGATATCGGTGCCAATTCGTTCTCCACGCTGACGCCGACCGTCTACATGGGCAAGGGCTTCGGCGATCTGTCGGATTCGATGGCGTGGCTGCGGCCGGTCAATGTCACCGCGACGCTGGGAGTCGCCCTGCCGACCGAATCCACCACCGTGACCGGCACCACCAGGGTCGACAACCCAAACATCCTGCAATGGGGCTTCGCCCTGGAATACAGCCTGCTGACCAATTCGTATCCCGCCGACAAGGGGGATGCTCACCGCTTCGCGGAGGGTTTGGTACCGCTGGTGGAATTCGCGATGCAGACGCCACTGGGTGGGCCGTCGGCTGGAGAGACCACGGGCACGATCAATCCTGGCGTCATCTGGGTGGGCGAGTACAGCCAGCTCGGGGTGGAGGCGATCATTCCAATCAACGAGAGCTCGGGCCGCGACATCGGCGTGCGCGCACAGCTCCACTTCTATCTCGGCAACATCTTTTCGAACGTGATCGGAAAGCCGATCTTCGACTGACCGCGCGCCGCGTTGTGTATGGACATGACCAGCCCTCGCGACCAGAGGCGAGGCCGCCATGCGAGGACTCGGACCAATCGTGAGAGCCGACGACTAGGAACGCCCTGGTCTTATGCTTCGCCTCACTTCCTGTTGGCCGAATTATACTTCAAGACAACGAAGATAAACAATTACAGCCACGTTGGGTGCGTTACGTATAGTGCCTCAGGACGTGTTTCGAAACTTATATGAACATCGCCGGCATGAGCGACAATTCTGTCGTCAATTCGAGTTTCCCCGGCTGTGCAATAGAACAACAGGTGAAACACATGAGCTCTCTCTCAATCGCGGCTGCATTCGCGGCAATCCTCCTGTCGACCGCTTGGGCAGCTGCTGCGGCAAGTTCGCCTCCTGGACACATGCAGGCGAAGTTCGTTCATGTCGAACGAAAAACGAACGGCAACCACTCATTGTTGCCGAGGCACGTTCAAGCACCGACAACCAGGTCGGCCAAGAAGCCCGTAGCGCAGCCCGACAACAACGGGGACGAGTATCCCTCGGCCGATTCCGGCCTGTTTTCGGGCATGAACGGGTTTTGATGACAAGGCCTCATGCGACGCGGTGATTGCGGTTGAGGCTGCCTTGACCGCGCCGTCGACTTGAATTGGCCTCATCTGTGACAGAGCTTGGCGAATCGCCGACAGCGCTGTCGATTCCTTCCTTGTCCAAGACGTCGCGATGAGGCGGTCGAGCGCCGGCGTCGGATCCGTATCTGCGAAATCGCGCGATGCATCGCAGCAAGTCGCGTCGCCGAAGGTGCCGACACCGGCAACGCTTCGGCGATCGCCGTGAATCGGTTTTGCTCGGGAGGCAGGAGCAAAAAATGGGCCGATGACGGTATGTCATCGGCCCAAGAACTCGAGCGGTGAGAAACGCTCCCGGGGGGAAGAGCGCCTTCACAATCGATCAGCGGGCGAGGGAGGGAGGGGCCCGTAGGATCAATCTGGCACGAGTTGGAGCGCTGCCATGATGGTGGACGGAAATGGGATCGAAACCACCGATCGCAGCGCCGACCTACAACCTAGTGCTTTTTGCCGCCGGTGCTTTGTCGTTCTTGCCGGCTTTGCATCCAGCTTGCGGATTTCGCGCCGAACGTCAAAAAAGCCCAGGCCATGCAGGGAACCCCGTTCAAGATCATCAAGAGGTGACGTCCAATAGCGCCAAATCGACCAATCACCCGGGATCGGCCGCAATTGAAGAACCGGCCAATTGGTCCGCGCGGCACGAACACCATTACTATCGATCGCGGCGTCCAATCACAAACCAAAGTATGAGTAGTTCAAACCAATACTCTATAACCGCCGACGGATGTAGAATGGGATAAATCATCGCCGGCGCCTTACGCTGGCATCCGATGGGATAACCCGAAGGATGTGCGCCAAGCCATGTTAATGAATCCAGCCTCCAGTGACATCGATACACTCGCGATTGCTGCCTTCGCGGCCAATGCTCGGCGACCGGAGCAAATGGGACCATTCCTGTCGGCGGATTGGCGTGCTCCGTTCAACGGCGGAAAGGCACAACGTACCAACTCAGTGGCGCATGCGCAGTTCCGGCGCCGGAGCGCCGAAGGGGCCGATTGCCGTGTCGAGATATCGTCAGCCGACGCGGTGAGCAGCCGCACGGAGATTTCGGATGGGATAGTTGCCGAGGTGGTCCAGGCCGCCGGTCATGACCAATTCGAATTCCGGTTTCGCGCGCCCATGCACTTGCTGGTGGTCTACGAGCAGGGTACGCGGCGAGACGGTGATACCTTCGTCGAGGGTTTGCCCCGATCGAAACTGCGGGATTTTGGCCGCCGGCTTACCTTGGTGCCCGCCGGTCGCGAATATCTTGAATGGCATGCGCCGCGGACGTTTGCGCGTCTCATGTTTGTCTACCTTGATCCTGCCAAGCTGCAGGTTCCGTTCAGCGCTGGCATGACGGATGTGACGTTCGCGGCGAGGCTTTTCTTTGAGGACGCAACGCTTTTGGGCACGGCCTTCAAACTGATGAGGTCGCTCGAAAGTCCAATCCCGGAGAATCGGCGCTACCTGGAAGCACTGGGCATCGTCCTGGCTCATGAGCTGATCCGTTTCCACGAGGGGACGCCGAGAGCCGAACCTCAGTTTCGAGGCGGGCTGGCGCCTTGGCAGCAGCGGATAGTCACGACGCATATCGAGGCGCATTTGGGCGAACCGGTACCGCTCGCCACTCTCGCGCGGCTTGTCAGGTTGAGCCCATGCTATTTTTGCCGCGCCTTCAAGCTGTCTTTTGGGATGCCTCCGCATCGGTACCTTACCAGCCGTCGAATCGAGCATGCCAAAGGTCTCCTTGCGTCGCGCGCTCATTCGGTGACGGACATCGGATTGACTGTCGGTTACAGCGAGACCAGCTCATTCACGGCTGCATTTCGCAAGGCGACCGGCCTGACTCCGAGTGCTTACCAACGCAGCCTTGGATAAGCCCCAGACGGCCCGGCTGGCTGTGATCCAGTTTGGCCGGGAATTTCGCAGTTCGTGGAACTCGTCCCCTGTGAAGCCAGCTCTCTTCGATCGAGACTTCGTGCTGGCTCTCACCTTTCCTGCCCTTGATCGGGGATCTGGTTTCTGGCGCAATTGGCGGGCGCGTTTTCTGTGCCCGTTCCGCTTTCCGTCTCATCGTTCTCGCCAAGGGGGCGCCAACTCGGCGACCTGCAATTTCGCCCCCTCCAGGAGACTGAAATCGTTTCGCGTCACTCTGACAGTCCCGTCCCGGCGGTTTTGGCATCCGCACGTTTCATGTCAACCATTGCCGTATGGCACGGCGATGAAGGTCTGCTGTTCGCCACGCTTGATCAGCAGCAGCACCGACTTCTTGCTGGATTTTGTTGCGGCGCTAATGGCCTGGCTCGTCTCCTTGGCAGTCTGTACCGGCACGCGATTGACCGAGACGATGATGTCGCCCAGTTCAATGCCGGAGGTGGCTGCCGGTTGGTCTGGATCGACACCCTCGACCACGGCGCCACGCACCTGCGCAGGCACACTCAGGGCCTTGCGGACGGTTTGATCGAGGTCACCAAGCGCAAGGCCCAGTGTTGGAAAACTGGAATGCATCGGCTGAGAGGAGTTGACTGCGGCTACCTGCTTGACGCTGTCATCATTGCCGCCGACGACGACCGACAACGCAACTGTCTTTCCATTGCGCCAAACGGACAGCGCCTCCCTTTTTCCCGGCGAGAGATCCGCCACGGCTCGAGACAGGATCTTGGGCTCCGTGATGGTTTGACCGGCAAATCCGGTGATGACGTCGCCGGTCTCGATGCCCGCATGAGCGGCGGGTGATCCATCGCCGACTTGAGCGACCAAAGCACCTTCAGGCGTCGGCAGACCGAGGGCGTTGGCGAGATCCGTTGTAACCGGCTGCATCTCGATGCCAAGCAGCCCATGCTCGATCGAACCGTTCTTCACCAGCTTGGCGACGATCTGTTTGGCCTCATTGGAAGGGATCGCAAATCCGACGCCGACGCTGCCGCCATTGGGCGAGTAGATCGCGGTGTTGATACCCACGACAGCGCCGCTGGTGTCGACAAGCGGTCCACCCGAATTGCCATGGTTGATCGGCGCGTCGATCTGAAGGAAGTCGTCGTAGGGACCACCGTTGAGGTCGCGCCCGCGGGCCGACACGATTCCCGCGGTGACTGTCGTTCCGATGCCGAACGGATTGCCAATCGCCAGAATCGGATCGCCTGCCCTCAGTCCGTCGGAATTACCCCAGGCAACAGTGGGAAGGGGCTCCCCAGCCTTTACTTTCAGGACCGCAAGATCCGACTTTGCGTCGTGGCCGACAAGGGTCGCCGGCAGCTCGGTCCCATCGTCAAGCGTCACCATGATATCGGAAGCTCCGTCGATGACGTGGTTGTTGGTGACGATGGTGCCGTCTGAGCTGATGATGAAGCCGGAACCGAGGGCCTCTGCCAGTTGCGGCGCTCCTTGCGGTGGTGCCTTGGGTGCCGGGATACCCCGATTGCTGAAGAATTGAGGCAACCGCTCATCGGACGACGGACCGCTGTCCGAGGGCTGGATTTGATCATCGGGCGCCGATGAAGTTTTCACGATCGACGTGATCGTTACCACCGCCGGCTTGTCGGCCGCAACGATCGGAGCATAGGAGGTGGCCGAAGCGGGAATGGCGGAGGCAACCGGGGACGGGCCCGTGTGCGTATCGGCCAAACTCGCGTCCAGAACGACCACGGTGGCGAGCGGCGCTACGAGGACGGCGGAGAAAAGCAGCACGGCGCGGTGCCTGCGGAGGATATTGAAAGTTGACATGGTCGCGATCCGTGCGAGGCCTTGGTCCTGGCGCCGTGGCGTGTTCCTCGTGCGGAACCGTCTATCCGGCGTATGGCCGATCGGATGCGCTAGCCTCGCTGATGAACTTCCGATCAAGCCGATTTATTTAAGCTGGTACTGGTTGCTTCCGGGTTGTATTTTTGTTTGCGAGACTGCGGCGGTTACTTGCGGGACGACGCAATGTCTTTCAAGAAAGATCGACCATTTCGATTTTGGAAGTGTCTCCTCGCTGGGATCCGCATTGGGCTTCAGTCAACTCTGGCCACTTCAGCCGCCTGATCCGGAATCAAGAGCACCCGGTAGGTCATGCCCTCGCACTTGAGCAGGTAGACGGTCTGATTGGGGGCGGACTCGGCCTCAATGCGCTCCGCAGAACTCGGATTTTTGCAAGGGAAGCCTTGGCTTCGCACTTGGTCGGCAACGACGGCTGCCGCAGTGTCCTGATTTTTGGCTGTGGCGGTCGCCACGGTACCGGCGAGACAGATCGACATGAAAACGCCGGCACCAATCGATGAAACCTGCAACAGCGCTCGTTTGCAGTCCATTAGTAATCTCCTCGTCATATTTCGCCGGCAGCCGCTACCGCAGAAAATCGGTGGCCTCGACCTTGGAAGCCGTCCGTCGCAGGTAGGTCACATCGTGACCGATTCCGACAGGTTCGCTGCCGCCAGCGGCCTGTCCCCAATGCGACGGATACGACCTTCATCTGCCCGACATTCATCTGCTTGCCACTGTTGGGCGGTCTTGAATTGGCCGTCTTCAATTGGGCCGCCTTCCATCACGTTCGACACCAGCGTACCGGCTGGTTTGTGGAACGGCTTTATCTGCTTTGCCGCCACTGGCCCTTCCTTGCGGTTATCACCGCCGGGGTCGCAGAGTGTAGGGATGCTCGGCAGACCGGTGTCAGTTGCCTGCGCGCCGGGATTCCACGTATTTGAGCGTCGCCCGGTGCTGTCCGCCCAGTTCACGGTGCTGCGGCAGCGGCGGGCGACCGGCTGTCTATCACATCTTTCCATTATGCCTGGGCGGCATTCTGTTCTGATATAGTGTGGTAGAAGTCCGACATCTCGGGGGACCGATTGTGTTGTCTTCTTACAGGGCGAGGCCCTGATGCCGCTTTGGCGCGGCAGCAGGAGCCGCGTCGGGAGGTGTCCAAAAATGAAAGCAATGCCGCCGCTGCGGAAATATGGCTCGACAATAGCCATTTCCGGCGCCGGCTTGTTGGTGTTCTGGCTGTCCAGCGAACTGGCAGTGACCGCCGGACCGACTATTTATCTGCGTTTGGTCCTCCTCGCCGCGATTGCGATCTTGGCCGGCTTTCTTATTCAAGGGCTGCAAAGCCGGGGTGCGTTGGGTCGCGCGGAAGCGCATGAGATCCTGGAGCGCATTCCCGGCCTGGCATGGATCGTCGATATGGAAGGTCGGTTGACCAACGCGAACTCGAACCTTCGAGCCTATCTCGGCATCGTCGACACCAGCGATCTCAGGCAGGTTATTCATCCGGAGGATTTTGACCGAACTGCAAGTCTCATGTCGCAATGCCTGGAGGATGGCCGAGAATTTCACGGCGTGCACCGGCTTCGTCGCCACGATGGCGCCTATCGCTGGTTCCGTGTCGCCGCTCGCCCCAGGCGCGATCGGAACGGCAAGTTCGTCGGGTGGTACGGAATCCTGCTCGATATCGACGACCAGAAGGTCGTGGAGGAAACGCTGCGCGCAAGCGAGCGCAATGTCCGGTCAATTCTCGACAACATTCCGGGGCTGATCGCAACCGCCGACTCCGAGGGCAATCAGAACTACGCCAACAAGACGAGCACCAACTATTTTGGAATGGATTTCTCCGAGCTGAGTGGGATGGGATTTCTCAATATCATTCATCCGGAAGAACGCGACGGCGTTGCGGCGGCGCGGATTCACTGCATTCAAACAGGCGAGCCACTGGATCGTGCGTACCGGATGCGGCGGTCCGACGGCGTATATCGCTGGTTCCATGCACGCGTCGAGCCGATCCTCGACGAGAATGGCAAAGTCGTACGCTGGTACGGCCTGTTCACCGACATTGATGACTTCAAGAGAGTGGAACAGGCTTTGGAGGCCAAGGAGTTTCAGCTCCAGCGGCTGATCGATGCTCTTCCGACACTGGTCTGGTCCGCCCGCCCAGACGGATCCATCGAATTCCTGAACCGGAGATGGCTCGAATACACGGGGCTGTCTCAGGAGCAGGCAACCGGCTGGGGTTGGACTGCCGCCATATATTCGGACGACCGGGACCGGGTTGTCGAATACTGGCGATCTCTCCTGGCAGCTGGCGCGCCGGGCGAGATCGAGGCACGGCTGCGCCGCTTCGATGGCCAGTACCGCTGGTTCCTTTTCCAGGGCGAACCAGTGCGCGATGCCTCCGGCGCTGTGTCCCATTGGTTCGGGAGCAACACCGACATCGACGATCGCAAGCGGGCCGAGGAGGGATTGCGAGCCAGACAGTATGAACTCCAGCAGCTTGTCGACACCATACCGACACTCGTCTGGTCCGTCAGTCCCGAAGGCGAACCAGCCTACATCAACAAGCAGTTGGAAACCTACTACGGCCGCAAGATCGACCACAGCGAGCCCAAGGAGGGTTCCAAGCTAGACGGGGCACTCGGACGTCTTATGCATCCCGATGACTTGGAGGCTGTGAAGAGAAGCCTGATGCACTCATTGAAGACCGGGGAGCCTTTCGCCATGCGGTACCGCAACCGCCGGGGCGATGGCATCTATCGCTGGGTTGACAATCGCGCCCAGCCGCTACGCGACGACGATGGCGGCATCGTGAAGTGGTATGGCGTCATCATCGACATCGATGACGAGATGAGAGCACATGACGTCGTTCGTGCGACGCAGGACAAGCTTTCGCGCGCGTCGCAGCTTGCGAGCCTCGCCGAGCTGTCGGCCTCGATCGCGCACGAGGTCAATCAGCCCTTGGCGGCTGTCATCACCAACAGCCATGCCTGCCAACGCTGGCTGTCGGCGGATCCTCCAAACCTGCAGCGGGCACGCATTACCGCGGAGCGAATGGTTCGCGATTCCATGGCAGCAGCCGAGGTCGTCAGCCGAATAAGAGCACTCTTCAAACAGACCGCTTCGTCCAGAGCTTCAATCAATCTCAACGAGGTGATCAGCGAGGTGCGTCAGCTGATGTTCGACGAAATAATCTCGCAGGGCATCTTCGTTGAGACGGATCTCGATGCGGCCCTACCGCCGGTGCTCGCGGACCGCGTACAGATGCAGCAGGTGCTGGTCAATCTGGTCCGCAACGGGATCGACGCAATGAAGTCGACAATCGACGTGTCGAAATCGCTGAAGTTTGGATCCCGCCGCCATGGAGAGAATGCGATCCTGGTCGACGTCCGCGACAACGGCGGGGGAATTGCCGAACCAGAACGAATTTTCGAACCGTTCTTCACGACCAAGGCGGGGGGGATGGGCATGGGTCTGGCAATCTGTCGCTCGATACTGGAATCGCATGACGGCCGGCTTTGGGCAGAGAACATCGAGCCAAGGGGAACGGTGTTCTCGTTTACGCTGCCGATCCAATCGGGCGACGCGGTATGACCCAGGACGACTGCATCGTTTTCATCGTTGATGACGACCAGCGCATATGCGAGGCGCTGTGCGAGCTTCTGACGGCAAGAGGCCTGGCTTCCGTCGCCTTCAACTCGATTGCCGACTATCTAGCTTTTCCCCGGCCGGACCTGCCCGGTTGCCTGATCCTCGATGTCGAACTCCCGGACATCAACGGGCTGGAATTCCAGAAACAGACCGACCACGAGCAACATCCGCCTATCATCTTCATCACAGGACACGGCGACATTCCATCTTCTGTACGCGCCATCCAACTCGGCGCCGTGGATTTCCTCACCAAACCGTTCAGCGAAACCGAGTTGATGAAATCCATCCACACGGCGATCGATCTGGATTGCGGCGCCCGCCTGGAACGGGCCGAGCTTGTAACGCTAACGCGCCGCCTTTCCTCCCTGACCTCTCGCGAACGCCAGGTTCTGCCGCTGGTCATCAGCGGTCTGCTCAACAAGCAGGCGGCTGCGGAACTTGGGATCAGTGAGGTGACGCTGCAAATCCACCGCAGCAAGATCATGCACAAGATGCAGGCTGCGTCGCTGGCCGATCTCGTGAGGATCGCCGAAAGGCTGCAAGTACCAGTAACCCATTCTCGGCGCGCGGGAACATCTTCGAAATGAAAGCTGCACGGAAATCAACGATCGCGGTTGTCGATGACGACGTTCGGGTCCTCGAGTCGATCGAGGACCTCCTGGAGTCGGCGGGGCACTCGGTTTGTTTGTTCTCATCCCCTCAGTCTCTCCTCGAACGCGACATGTTGCGTAAGATAGATTGCCTGATTGCCGATATCGGCATGCCAGTTGTCGACGGCTTCGAGCTTCGTCGGCGAGCGCGAAAAGTTCGCCCCGACTTGCCCGTCATTTTCATTACGGCGCGCCATGAAGCCGCAGACCAAAGGCGCGCGGCGGCTGAAAGTCATCATGGTTTCTTTCGAAAGCCCTTCGATGCTTCAGCACTGCTAGCGGCGGTCGCCCGGGCCGTTTTGGCCCCACCCGAGGGGAGTAGTGATGACAAGTGATCTGATGACCCGAAAATATGAACGCCTGCTGCTGCGGCCGACGCAGTCATACGCTTGTTCGGTGGCTGCCCCCATTTATGCGCGGACTACCCAAAATGCGTTCGTCTTCATCGTTGAAGACGATGTCTCGATGCGAGAAGGGCTGGTCGATTTGCTGGAATCCGTCGGTTTGCAGAGCAAGGCATTCTCGTCTCCGACCGAGCTGTTGAACATGGAATTGCCCGATCTTGCGAGTTGCTTCGTGCTGGACATTCGTATGCCCGGCATCAGCGGTCTCGACTTTCAGGCCCGCCTTGTCGCAGCCGGCGTCCGTATTCCAATCATATTCATGACCGGCCACGCCGACGTGCCGATGGCGGTGAGTGCCATGAAGGCAGGTGCAGTCGACTTTCTGACGAAGCCGTTTCGCGAACAGGAAATGCTGGATGCCGTCACAAGAGCCATCGAGTTGGACGGCATGCGCCTGGACAGCAATCGGCAGGCGATCGAGACTTTCACCCGATTTCAAACGCTAAGCGAGCGCGAGCGCGAGGTGATGGATCTCGTGACGGCGGGGTTGATGAACAAGCAGGTTGCCGGAAGGATTGGGGTGGTAGAATCCACGGTTAAGATTTATCGTGCTCAAGTCATGAGAAGGATGGGCGCGAAATCCCTGGCAGATCTGGTCAGGATGGCCGAACTGCTGCGCTCGGCACCTGCTCCCATAACTAGCCTCAGGGCTATTTTGGATAGACCTAGGTAGTAGTCCAACCCACCGATCGCATACGGATCTGTACCAAGCCAGAATGGAGGCCCGGACACGCTTCCTTTATCCTTGCGCATCTCTCCGCGGCAGCGTGTGGAACGACATTTCTCCGATCGCTGTCGAGGGGAGCTTGGAGCGGGGTCATCGATGTCGGAGTTGCAGGGCATTCTCTGTGGCATAGCGCCCCGCCCTTCGTGGAATCGCGTTGCGTTGCATGAAGCGCTACGGCGAGTTTGAGCGGGCGGTCTACGCCCAACAGCTTAGAGTCTTCCAGAGCGACGATCAGAAAGCGGACCTGCCAGGGCCAAGATTGGTCCAATACAGATTTGCGGGAGCAAGATCCCTTACTCCCGACCGCGCCTTTCAGCCTTGAATGGACCTTGGTCCCAGACTTCATCAACAAGGACTAGCGCAATGCATTCCATCTGCTGCCATCGAGAGAATTTGTCGTTTTCGCGTCGCGCAGCCACAGCACCAGGATGCGTTGACGGCTCTGGTTCGCTGCTTCCTTCGGGTACTGCTCAACATGACCCCGCAGGACCGGCCTTGACGAGTTAAAGGTCGTAAAAGGATGCAAAGAAGGCCACCCGGATCTTCGAGCATGGGGCTGCCAGCGGCCAGGTCGGCTGCCATCACAAATGGCGGCGAACTGGAGCCGGGTGAGGCCCTGTCTTTCGGCTCCTTTTGCTTGATCGGGGCAGAGCGGGTGCTGCTCAGGGATGACAAACCTGTCGCCATCGGCGGCCGCGCTCTCGACGTTCTGATTGCGTTGACCGGCCGGCCGGGTGAGGTCGTGAGCGGGCGAGAACTGATCGATCTGGTTTGGCCCGGCGTCTTCGTCGAGGAAGCCAATCTTCGCGTGCACATCGCCGCCCTTCGCAAAGTGCTGGGGGACGGCAAGGATGGCGTCCGGTACATCGTCAACGTTCCCGGCCGGGGTTACACCTTCGTTGCACCGGTCCGGCGCTCCGGCGCGGGCGGCACTGCCCCGATTGCCGCTCCTGCAGGCCCGGCGCGGGCTCCGAATTTCCCGACACCATCGCAGTTGCTGGTCGGCCGCAGCGAGACCGTCGCCACACTGTCCTCGCTGCTCTTGTCGCGACGCCTGGTCAGCGTGGTCGGACCAGGTGGCATAGGCAAGACGACCGTCGCCGTGGCAGTCGCCAATGCGCTGCGCCAGGAATTCGGCGACGATGCGATTTGCTTTGTCGACCTCGGTTCGCTCACCAACCCGGCAGACGTTCCCAGTGCCGTCGCCTCGGCACTCGGCTGCTTTGTCCAGGGCCCGGATCACGAGCCGTACATACGCGCCTTCCTGGCTGACAAGCGGATCCTCGTCGTTCTCGACAATTGCGAGCATGTGATCGAGACGGCCGCGCCGCTCTGCGCGCGCCTCCTTCACGCAGCGCCGTCGGTGCACCTGTTGGCGACCAGTCGCGAGGCGTTGCGCGTTGAGGGCGAGTATGTGCATTTGCTGCTGCCTCTCGACAGTCCGCCTGACGAAACGCCATCCGCCGTTCAAGCGCTGGCTTCGCCCGCCGTGCAGCTCTTCATGGAACGGGCGGCATCGAGCGGGCACCATGCCCGGCTCAGCGACGCCGAAGCTCCAATCGTCGCCAAGATCTGCCGCCGGCTCGACGGGATCGCTTTGGCGATAGAGCTTGTCGCCAGCCGTGTGGGCACCCATGGCATTCAAGGAACCGCCGATCTCCTGGACAGCGGCGGCGGGCTGTTCCTGCAGGGCTGGCGCAGCGCATTGCCCCGGCATCAAACGTTGCAGGCCATGCTCGACTGGAGTTTCAGGCTCCTGTCGGCGGACGAACAGAGAATTCTCTGCAGGCTGTCCGTGTTCGTTGGCCAATTCACGCTGGCGGCGGCGCATGCGGTTGCCGGGGATGCCGATGGCAAGACGCAGACAGTGACCTCCGCGATCGCCAGCCTGGTCGACAAGTCTCTCATCTGGATCCCGTCGGCAGGCGGGCCTGCCTACTACCGGCTCCAGGACACGACACGCGCCTATGCTGCGGCCAAGCTCGCGGAAAGCGGCGAGGCAGAGGCGACCGCAAGACGCCATGCCTGCTACTTCACCGCTTTTCTCAAGGCAACCGCGATTGAAGGCTCGGCCTTTGATGGCCGCAACGCAGCGACCTACACCCCGCATATGGCTAACGTCCGCAAAGCGCTCGCTTGGAGCTTTTCCAGCTCGGGCGACCGTTCCATCGGCGTTGAACTCGCCGCCCATGCGGCTCGGTTGTTCCTGGAGGTTTCACTGTTCGGTGAGTGTCAGCAATGGTGCTGGCGAGCCCTCAGTGCGCTGCAGCAGGCGGACCGCGGGACGCGACGGGAACTGGATCTCCAGGAGACTCTGGCAATGTCTTCCATGTGCACGTGGGGCGACAGCAAGGAGATCAGGGCTGCTATCGAGCGCGGCCTGGAACTCTCGGGGAATTTGCGAGATGGGCGTCGTCAGCTTTACCTGCTTGGCGATCTCAATGTTTTTCTCACGCGTCTCGGCGATTTCAGCGGCGCATTGGCAGCGGCCAAGCGAGGTGCCGCCATTGCCGAAGATTCTGGAGGCGCGGCCGAAAAGGTACTGGCCGAATGGATGCTGGGTGCATCGCATCACTTTGCCGGCGACCAAGCGGCCGCGCAGCGCCACTGTGAATTTGGCTTTGAGCTCGCGTCGGATGTCGCCCCGGTGCAGTTCAACTTGTTTTTTGAAACGCGCGCGCGGTGTGCACTGGCACGTTCTTTGTGGCTGCGTGGCTTTCCGGATCGAGCCTGCAACGCTGCGCGGCAGACCATCAATGAGGCCGCCAAGTATAACCATCATTTTTCATATTGCGTTGCTCTCACCTATTCCGCCCCTGTCTTCCTCTGGAGCGGTGATTTCAAGGAAGCGGCGGAGCCGATCGAACGCGCGATCGCGCAGGCCATCAAGTATTCACTCGTTCCCTTTCGGGCCCTTGGCCACGCGTTGAAAGGCGAGCTCATGGTCGCGAACGGCGAAGTGTCGTCCGGCGTTGGGATCTTGCGGGCGGCGCTGGAGGTAATGCAAGCCGAGCAGTTTGTCGTCGTGATACTGGCCACATCGCGTGCCTTGGCCGAAGGGCTGGCCCTTTCCGGACGGCCGCAGGAAGCGCTGGCCACGATAGACGAGGCTGTGGCGCGTGCGGAGCAGGTCGGCGGGATATTGTGGTTGCCCGACTTGCTGCGGGCCCGAGGCGAAATCCTGCTGGCGCAGCCGCGACCGGACCTTCCGGCGGCTGAGTGCGCACTGCTTCGCTCGATCGATTGCGCCCGCAAGCAATCGGCCTTGAGCTGGCAGCTGAGAGCTGCAATCCCGCTGGCGCGCATGTGGAAGGAGCACGACCGGGGCAGGGACGCCCGCTCCATGCTCGAAGACATCCATCAGCGATTTACAGAGGGATTTGAAACCCAAGACCTCATTGCCGCGCGCCGACTTCTCGACGAGCTGAATTCCGCATAAAGACAAAGGCTTAAAGCGCGTCGGCAAAAGCCGTTTCAACGCGGCGCGCCTTCACCCTCCACGCAAGCCTCTCCCGGGCTGGCGTGAGCGGTCTCAGATCAAAAAACGTTTCCAGCCCATATAGAGAAACGTTTACAGACCGTCGGGAAATGCTACTGTGCCATAGCTGACCTCTGTATCCGGAACCGATCCAATGGTGGCCAAGGCAGTCGGCATTCGCGCGCTGGCGGCGCATCTGGGCCTCTCGATCGGGACGGTTTCGCGTGCCCTGAACGGACGCCGATATGTCGATCAGGAGACTCGCAGGCGCGTGATCGAGGCCGCCGCGACCTTCGGCTACGCGCCGAACCAGTCGGGCCGCAGCCTTCGTCAGGGGGCCACTGGGATGGTTGCCATGATGGTACCGGTCAGCGGCAAGGTTGCCGTCGCCGACACGATCTTCATGATCGTCATGGAGGGCTTGCGCGTTGCCATCGCCGAGAGCGGGCTCGAACTCATGGTCCTTTTCGACGACCCGAACGATCCGGACTTCGCCTATCTGCGGCGGGTCACCGAGCGGCGCCTCGTCGACGGCCTGATTATTGCCGATATCCAGCGGATCGATCGTCGCATTGACTATCTTCTGCAAAAAGAGATGCCATTCGCCGCTTTCGGCCGAAGCACCTCACCGGGCGACTTTCCTTGGGTTGACCTCAACTTCGAGGGTTTCGCCGAAACGGCCATCGACCGCTTCGCCGCACTGGGCCATAGGGAGATTGCGTGCGTAACGAGTTCGGATGAGATCAACTACGGCTTTGTCATGACGGACGCCTACACAGCGGCCCTGTCACGCCATGGCATCCCTTTCCGCTCTGATCTCATATTTCGTGTAGAGGCCAGCGAGCGGGGAGGGTACGAGTTCGGCGAACGGCTGCTATCGGTCTCGAAACGCCCGACGGCTGGCATCCTGGCCAACGAAACGATGGCGATCGGGCTCTATCGGAAGATGTCCGAAGCCGGCCTGCGTCCGGGCAGCGATTTCTCGATGATCAGTTTCATCGAGGAGCCGTCGGCCCGGTTTCTGTCACCCGAGGCAACATGCTTTCACACCGATTTCCGCCTGCTTGGCATGCGGCTTGCCGAGGCCCTGCTCGGCGCCATGGCGCCGCGCACGAAGGGCGATGCGGCTCTGATCCAGGAGGTGCTGCCAACGGAAATCCGTGCCGGGGGCCACAGTGCACTCGAGGTAGCGGGATTCGCGCCGTGAACCCGCATGTTCGTCGTTCATCAGGCCGCCTGGCCAAGGTCATTCATCCAGAAGAACGCAACGGCGTTGGGCAGGGTTGCGTCGTTGCGGTGGCGCTTGTCGCCGGGTTGACGGTCGCGCGATGGTGAATAATCATGGCAGGTGATCCGACGGTTCGAGAGTATGAATCCTGGTCACGGTGGCTCGCTCCGTCATCTCGTCTCCCCATGACCGCCATCACAAATGGCGGCGAACTGGAGCCGGGTGAGGCCCTGTCTTTCGGCTCCTTTTGCTTGATCGGGGCAGAGCGGGTGCTGCTCAGGGATGACAAACCTGTCGCCATCGGCGGCCGCGCTCTCGACGTTCTGATTGCGTTGACCGGCCGGCCGGGTGAGGTCGTGAGCGGGCGAGAACTGATCGATCTGGTTTGGCCCGGCGTCTTCGTCGAGGAAGCCAATCTTCGCGTGCACATCGCCGCCCTTCGCAAAGTGCTGGGGGACGGCAAGGATGGCGTCCGGTACATCGTCAACGTTCCCGGCCGGGGTTACACCTTCGTTGCACCGGTCCGGCGCTCCGGCGCGGGCGGCACTGCCCCGATTGCCGCTCCTGCAGGCCCGGCGCGGGCTCCGAATTTCCCGACACCATCGCAGTTGCTGGTCGGCCGCAGCGAGACCGTCGCCACACTGTCCTCGCTGCTCTTGTCGCGACGCCTGGTCAGCGTGGTCGGACCAGGTGGCATAGGCAAGACGACCGTCGCCGTGGCAGTCGCCAATGCGCTGCGCCAGGAATTCGGCGACGATGCGATTTGCTTTGTCGACCTCGGTTCGCTCACCAACCCGGCAGACGTTCCCAGTGCCGTCGCCTCGGCACTCGGCTGCTTTGTCCAGGGCCCGGATCACGAGCCGTACATACGCGCCTTCCTGGCTGACAAGCGGATCCTCGTCGTTCTCGACAATTGCGAGCATGTGATCGAGACGGCCGCGCCGCTCTGCGCGCGCCTCCTTCACGCAGCGCCGTCGGTGCACCTGTTGGCGACCAGTCGCGAGGCGTTGCGCGTTGAGGGCGAGTATGTGCATTTGCTGCTGCCTCTCGACAGTCCGCCTGACGAAACGCCATCCGCCGTTCAAGCGCTGGCTTCGCCCGCCGTGCAGCTCTTCATGGAACGGGCGGCATCGAGCGGGCACCATGCCCGGCTCAGCGACGCCGAAGCTCCAATCGTCGCCAAGATCTGCCGCCGGCTCGACGGGATCGCTTTGGCGATAGAGCTTGTCGCCAGCCGTGTGGGCACCCATGGCATTCAAGGAACCGCCGATCTCCTGGACAGCGGCGCCGAGCTGTTCCTGCCGGGCTGGCGCAGCGCATTGCCCCGGCATCGAACGTTGCAGGCCATGCTCGACTGGAGTTTCAGGCTCCTGTCGGCGGACGAACAGAGAATTCTCTGCAGGCTGTCCGTGTTCGTTGGCCAATTCACGCTGGCGGCGGCGCATGCGGTTGCCGGGGATGCCGATGGTGAGACGCAGACAGTGACCTCCGCGATCGCCAGCCTGGTCGACAAGTCCCTCATGGGGGTCTTTTCGACCAGCGGACCTGCTTATTACCGGCTATTGGATACGACACGCGTCTATGCTGCGGCCAAGCTCACCGAAGACGGGCAAGCAGAAGCTGCCGAACGACGTCACGCTGGCTACTTCACCGGCCTTCTCAAGCAGGGCATGGCCAAAGGGTCGGCTTTTGATGGCCACAACGTTACCGTCCACGCTCCCCACATCGGTAACGTTCGCAAAGCGCTCGCATGGAGCTTTTCCAGCCCGGATGACCGGTCTCTCGCCATTGAGCTGGCTGCCCATGCGGCTTCGCTATTCCTGGGGCTTTCACTGCTGGATGAGTGTCGGCAATGGTGCCGGCGAGCCCTCAGCGCGCTGCGAGAGGCGGATCACGGAACGCGATGGGAACTGGAACTCCAGGGAGCCCTGGCGATGTCATCCATGTATGCCCGCGGTAACAGCCTGGAAGTCAGGGCCGGGATCGAGCGCGGCCTGGAACTCTCCGAAATATTGCAGGACGGACGGCATCAACTCCAGCTGCTTTCTGGACTCTACATTTTTCTCACGCGCCAGGGCGACTTCAGCGGCGCGTTGGCGGCCGCCAAACGAAGCGCTGCCGTTGCCAAGGCAAGCGGAGGCCCGACCGAAAACGCAATGACGGAATGGATGCTGGGCGGATCATATCACTTGACCGGCAATCAGGCGGCTGCGCTGCGCCACTGCAAACAAGGCTCGAAGCTGGCGGCGGATTTCAGGCTGGGAAGGGTGAGCTTCTTTGGCCACGACCACCATGTATCGGGGCTCGCAACGCTCGCCAGGTCCTTGTGGCTGTGCGGCTTCGCGGATCAGGGTTGCAAAGTCGCACGTCAGGGAATCAAGAGGGCGCAGAGCTACGATCACCCAGTCTCATATTGCATTGCTCTCATCTATCTCGTCCCTGTTCTCCACTGGAGTGGCGACTTCAGGGCAGCGGAAGAGCATACCGAAATCGTAATCGAGCAGGCAATCAAATACTCCCTTGCTCCCTATCGCGCCGTCGGCCTCGCGCTGAAAGGTGAACTCATGGTCGCGAACGGCGATGCGCCATCGGGCGTCGAGATCTTGCGGGCCGGGCTGAGGGCGATGGATACCGATCAGTACCGCGTCGTGACGCTGCCGACGCGGCGTGCCTTGGCCGAAGGACTGGCCCTTTCCGGACGGCCGCAGGAAGCGCTGGCCACGATAGACGAGGCTGTGGCGCGTGCGGAGCAGGTCGGCGGGATATTGTGGTTGCCCGACTTGCTGCGGGCCCGAGGCGAAATCCTGCTGGCGCAGCCGCGACCGGACCTTCCGGCGGCTGAGTGCGCACTGCTTCGCTCGATCGATTGCGCCCGCAAGCAATCGGCCTTGAGCTGGCAGCTGAGAGCTGCAATCCCGCTGGCGCGCATGTGGAAGGAGCACGACCGGGGCAGGGACGCCCGCTCCATGCTCGAAGACATCCATCAGCGATTTACAGAGGGGTTTGAAACCCAAGACCTCGTTGCCGCGCGCCGACTTCTCGACGAGCTGAACTCGACCAACTGAGCTCGCCAAACCAGCCGCGGTTCGCCTTCAACCCCAAGGCTCTTTCATGTCACAGCCAGGCGCCTGGAGCGATCCTCCACGCATGTGGCTATTCACTGTCTGTCTTGGCCGCCAATATTTTGGGCGCGAATATTTACAGCAATTTGCAACGCTAAACTCGCATCGCCGCTCATAGGGCGGATAATCCATGGCATGAAATTCCAGGCAATCGACACTGGAGGGGATCATGATGTTGGACATTCGCATAGCTTCATCACACCGAACGCTCCGGAAGATTTCCTCCCCGGCAGAGGAATAGTCTCATCGCACCCGTTCGCAAGGTCAGGCTGATAGATCTTCTGCAGCCCTCGGTACCGCCCACGATCAAATCGCACCCTCTTGCCGTAGGAGCCCGTACCTGATGTATGGCACCCAATCGACAACAATAAGCGAGCGCGCAGTGTGCATCGCGCATGAAGTGAACCAGCCGCTTACCGCCATCCTGACAAACGCGGAAACCGCCTTGCTGTGGCTGACGAGAGACCCGGCGAATCTCGATGAGGCGAAACAGGCCATCGAACGGATCATCGGCAACACCCTTCGCGCCGCCGCCGTCGTCAGAGGTGTTCGGGATCTGGTCCGAAAATCCCCACCCATGGCGGCCAACCTCGACATCAACGACTTGATCAAGGACCTCCTCAACCTCGTCAGCCTCGATCTGCGCCTTCACCGCATCGCGGTCGAGGTCGAACTCGCTGAGAACCTGGAGCCGGTCAGGGGCGATCACGGTCAATTGGAACGGGTCGTCGCCAATCTGGTCGCGAACGGCATCGAGGCGATGAGCACCGTGCAGGATCGGCAACGAAAGTTGCGGATCAGCACCCGGTTCGACAAAAATGGGAATGTGCTGGTTGCAGTCGAGGACACGGGCACGGGGCTCGATCCAGCGCTTGTCGACCGCATCTTCGATCCCCTGTTCACGACCAAGTGCGAGGGCATGGGTTTGGGACTGTGGATATGCCGCTCTATCGTCACGGCCCACGGCGGTCGGCTGTGGGCCACGCCCAATCTTCCGCACGGCAGCATTTTCCGGTTCGTCGTCCCGGCCACGGTCGGGACAAGCACGGTTGGGGCAAAAACAGTTGCGCCAAGTCGATGCCGGCAGACGATGCGAACGAACCGCCAAGTCGAACGGTTTGTCAGCGGCGCTGCATGTTCATGATCTCGTTCGGCGGCATGAGAAGTCGAAAGCATGGCTGGTTTGAGGGATACTCCAGGTAACCAGGCTTTCCCGCAGGCGGCTGGGTTTCTGCGCCTGTGGCATGCGCGTGGACTTCATGCTGCAGACCCCGCCGTTCCTGAGAGACGGCGGGGCTGCGGCGAGACGGTAAGGCCTTCTCAGTCGCCCATGAACTGCTGGAGGAGATTCTTGCCCGCAGTCGGATGGGCCCTGAACGAGTTGATGCCGTCAAACCATCCATTCTGCGAGAAGTCGCCATATTCGCTGCTGCCACGCCCGTCGTTACGGCCGTGATCGCCGTCGCGGCCGCCGTGCGACGAGGCGGCAAAAGCGCCGGTGAGTGGGATGGCGACGATCATCGCGGCAAGCGCCGCCTTCAGAGGGATAGAACGCATGATTAAACTCTCCTTTTCGTTGAGGAAGGCGGCCATTTGTCCACCGCATTCCGGCTACAGGCACTCGGGAACCTTCGGGTTACGATGTTCGTCTCGCCTCTGCTGTTCTCGGCCTGCATCGCTTATTTAGCAGAGATCGAAAGTAATACGCAGTATATCAAGGTATCATGCATGTATAATGTAGTATGGAGTGTTGGTCTCAATTTTCATGCCGGGCGCCCTTGAACTGAACCAGGGTGAACGGAACTAGAGCATGATGCCGAAAAGTGCGAAGCGGTTTTCGGACGACATCATGCTCTATCTCTTTGAGTTAGAGGCGGATTCAGATTTCAGGTCGATTCGACCTGAAATCATCCGGCTCTAGGGTATTCCGGCGGCTGCAGGACTGATCTGCACCTTGCTGCCCTCGGCAAGTTCGACCGGCGGATTGAGAATCACCAGGTCACCCTGTTTGACGCCGTCACGGACCTCGACCTCCGTTCCGAGATCGCGCGCCACCGATATCTTTCGGATGTGCGCAACGCCATCCTCGACCACGGCAACCTGCAACCCGTCGGCGTTGAAGATGAGCGCATCCGCCGGCACGGAAAAGCTGGGCGTCTTGCGCGGAATCTGGAGCTCGACCGTGCAATAGGTGCCGGGCGTGAGGGCTCCGTCAGGGTTCGGAATGTCGATTTCGGTCAGCAAAGTCCGCGTGCCTGGCGCCAGCGCATCGGCAATCCGCGTCACTGTACCGGGGAAGGTCCGGCCGGGGATTTCGGGAACCTGGACTGTGGCCTTGACCCCTGGGGTCACGCCAACGGCCAGGTCTTGGGGTACAAAGACTTGGGCACGGATCACATCTCCCTGCATGATGGTGAACAGGAAAGTGCTGTTGGTCGTATCAGCCTGCACCAAGCTGCCGATATCGATGTTGCGTTGGGTGATGATGCCGTCGAACGGGGCGACGACCTGCTGGTAAGCCTGTTGCTGGTTGAGCACGCGCAACTGGTCCTGCTGCGCATTCACATTGGCCTGCGCGACGCCGACAGCCGCCTCCTGCGCCTTGAGGGTTTGTACATCGATCGTACCCTGCTGCTTGGTGATCCAGCCCTGGATCACCAAGGGATTGTCTCGCTGCCATGTCACCTTGGCGAGGTCGAGATTGGCTTGTGCCTGTCGCAGTGCCGCCTTGAGCTGCCCCAGAGTTGCCTGGGCCTGCAGAATCTGGTCGTCGAGTTCCGGCACGGCAATCTTGGCCAGCAACTGCCCTTTCTTGACCTTGTCCCCGATATCGGCCTCGCGCTTCTCGATATAGCCGCTGGCTCGCGCAAAGATGGTGGCAACGTCGTAGGCAGTCGTGGTGGCGGGCAAACTGACGTGCACGATGTCGCCGCTCGGCCTTACCGCCGCACCGCGCACCTTCGGGACGAAGTCGCGCGCTTGCTCGGCGACGGCCGCCGTCTCCCGGTTCCGCGAGTAGTATCCCTGAGCGCCATAGGCCAGTCCCGTGGTCAGTAGGATGAGCGCGCCCAACGCGAGCAGCCAGCCTCCACCCCGGCGCGGCGGCCGCTCTGTCGCGCGATCCATCGCCGTGTCGGCGGGCAGATCCGGAGGGTCCCTCGGTGTCATGCGATTTCCTCTTCGAAGACGCCATGGGCCGTCTTGCCATCCTGTCCCTTGCGCAGCATCGCGAACAGGTACGGCACGACGAGCAGCGTCGTGGGTGTTGCAAACAGAAGTCCCCCGATGACCGCGCGCGCCAGCGCGGCATTCTGTTCTTCGCCCGCCCCGCCGATCGCCATGGGAACCATACCAACGATCATCGCGGCTGCGGTCATGAGCACCGGCCTGATCCGGGTATGACCGGCCTCGATCGCCGCTTCGAACGCGGACTTGCCCGCGAGCTGCTGGTCTCGGGCGAAGGTCACGAGCAGAATGGAATTGGCCGAAGCGACCCCGACTGCCATGATCGCTCCCATCAGTGAGGGCACGTTGAGCGTTGTGCCCGTGATGAACAGCATCGTCACGATGCCGCACAAGGTCGCCGGCAAGGCAAGGATGACGACGAAGGGGTCGCTGAAGTTCTGATAGTTCACGACCGTCAGCAGATAGACGAGCACCGCTGCGAACAGGATGCCTACGCCGAGATCCCAGAAGGCATCGTTCATGCTCTGGATCTGGCCTATGACCTGGATGTTGTTTCCGGGCGAAAGCTGCTTCTGGAGGTCGGCGACGATCGCGCTGATCTGACGGGAGACACTTCCGAGATCGCGACCCTGCACGCTCGCGTAGACTTCGTAGACCGGCTGGACGTTCACCTGATTGGCGTTGGTCGGCAGGCTGTCGCGCTTGAACGTCGCGACATTGCTGAGCAGCCCCGGAACCTGTGCGCCGGCGGTGTTGACCGTCGAGGACACGGGCATGTTGCCGAGATCGTTCAGAGAGGCGATCTCGTGTTCGGGTGTCTGGACGGCAAGATAATAGGGAATGCCTGTGGTAGGGTCGGTCCAGAAGTTCGGCGACACCTGTTCGGAGGAACTTAGGCTTACGTTGATGTTGTTGGCGATCGTGCTGGCATTGAGGCCAAGCTGCGCCGCCCGCGTGCGGTCTATATCGGCGTAGAACGCGGGGCCATCGACCTCCTGCTGCAAGTGTGCGTCGACGACGCCGGGAACGGCCGCGATGCGGCGCCGCAGCTCCATCGCGGTCCGCAGGTTCGTGGCACGGTCGTAGCCGACCGTACGGACGTCGATCTGCGCCGGCAGTCCGAAATTGAGGATCTGCGTGACGATATCGGCCGACTGGAAGTAGAACTGAACGTCTGGAAAAGCGGTGGGCAATGCCGCGCGCAACGTGCGCACATAGTCGGCAGTCGGCGCGTGGCCGTCTTTCAATGCGACCTGGATCACGCCGTCATTCACACCAATGGTCGATCCGTCGGTGAACGCCAGGTTGTAGGCACGCGCCGGCAGGCCGATGTTGTCGACGACAAGCCCGAGATCGCGGTCGGGAACGATGTCGCGGATCTTATCCTCGACGGCCTGGAAGATCTTTTCCGTTTCCTCGATCCGGGTTCCCGCGGGAGCCCGCACATGGAGCTGGATCTGGCCGCCGTCGATCGCGGGAAAGAAATCGCGACCGACGAGCGTCGACAGCACTCCACCCAGTGCGAGCACCAGAACGGCAATGACGGGAACGATGAACCGCCGCTTCAGGAGTACGGCCAGCAACTCTGCATAGCGCTGGCGCATGGTCTCGAAACCGCGTTCGAACCTGGCGTGAAACCTGCCGAACCAGCCCGTCGACGCGCCGTGGCGTTCCCGCTTGAGCAGCAACCCGATGGTGATCGGCGTGAGCGTCCTCGAAAGCCCATAGGACGCGAGCATCGCGAAAACGACGGCGAGACCGAGCGGTGTGAACAGATATTTTGCTGGCCCTTCTAGAAAGACCACCGATGTGAACACACAACTTATGGCCAGCGTCGACACCAGGGTCGGCACGGCGATGCCGGCTGCGCCATGCAGCGTCGCCTGCGGCAGCTGCAGCCCTTCCTCGGTAAGCAGGCGATGGGTATTCTCGAGCGTCACCGTTGAATCGTCGACGAGGATGCCGATCGCCAGCGCCAGGCCCCCCAGCGTCATGGTGTTGAGCGTCTCGCCAAGAAAATACAGCACGACGACCGACGACAGAATCGCAAGCGGGATCGAGATCATGACGACCAGCGTCGATCGCCACGATCCCAGAAACAGCAGGATCATCAGCGCGGTGAGCGCGGCCGCAATCGCGCCCTCGCGCAGCACGCCCGCGATCGATTGCCTGACAAACACCGACTGGTCAAAGAGCTCTCTGATCTCCATGTCCGGAGGCGCTGCGGCACGCGCCGTCTTCAAGGCGTCCCGAACGGCATTGACCACCTCCAGCGTCGAGGCATTCCCGTTCTTGATGATGCTGAGGAGGACCGAATGCTTGCCGTTCTCGCGAACGATATTCTGCTGAACGAGCCATCCGTCATGGACCTGGCCAACATCCTTGACGAACAATGTGGCCCCGTTCACGACCTTGACCGGAATATCGTTGAGCTCGTCGATGGTTGCCGGCGTTGCGTTGGTGCGGACGACGTATTGTGTGTTGCCGATCTTGGCGGTGCCCGACGGCAATGTCAGGTTCTGCGCGTTTACCGCGTTGACGACGTCAAGAGGCGTCAGGCCCTTGGCAAGAAGCTTCGATGGGTCGAGGTCGACCATGATCTGGCGGTATTTTCCGCCCGCCGGTGTCGGCAGGGTGATACCCGGGATCGGGGCCAATTGCTGGCGGATCCGGTAGATGCCGTAGTCGTAGAGCTGCTGCTCGTTGAGTGTGTCCGAGCTCAGGCTGATCTGCAGGACCGGCACGCTGGAGGCGTTGAACTGGACCACGAGAGGTGCCTGGATTCCCGGTGGCAGGAGGGCACGAATGGCGTTTGTCGCCGAGACGATCTGCGCGATCGCGAGGTCAAGATTCACGTCCTGTTGAAAAAAGATCTTCTGGACCGACAGTCCCCCTAAAGTCTGCGCCTCGATGTTCCTGATACCATTGACGTTCGAGCTGATCGCATACTGGCTGTACGTAGTGACGCGCTGTTCCATCTCCGGCGTGCTGAGGCCGCCATAGCTCCAGATTACCGTCACCACCGGAATGTTGATTTCCGGAAAGATATCCGTCCGCATCTCGCGACTTGCGACGGCGCCGAGAAAGAGGATCAAGGCAGCCAGCACGTAGAACGTGTGCGGAAATCGCAGCGCGAACCGAACGATGCCCATATCTCAGCCGATGACCTTCCTGGCGACGTTAGTCGGAACGGCTCAAGCGATGAACGTCGCCGTATAGCCGGATTTTAGTGCGTGTCTGCGAAATGACTTTGCGCCCATTGCTTTGAATGTCCGGTGCTTGCGCTCAAAAAAGACGTCGGTGCCGAGCCTTGCCCTGTGACGCCGCCAGGCTCATGGCCGGGCGCAATTCGCCCCGGACGCGACCGTCAGTCATCGTCAGCTTTGCCGGGCAAGGGCTGGTTTGGGCACATCAGTGCAGCGAGCGAGACCATTCCTGCCTGCATGTGGATGCAGCGCGCAGCGGGCGGGTCGTCGTCGGGACGGCCCGCCCAGGCCGGCAGGCCCGTCCGCATCGCTTCGCCGGGGGCAGTTTCAAATCCAATGTCATCGGCCCGCGGCAGCCAGAATGAGGTCGGCGACCTCCTTGGGATGGGAAACCAGCGACAGGTGGCCCGCATCGATCTCCACCGTCGTCGCGTGCATGCGTTTCGCGAGAAACCGTTCGAGGTCAGGATTGATCGTCTTGTCCTGCTTCGACACCGCATAGAACGATGGCTTGGAATGCCATGCGGCTTCGGTGGTTCGTCCGCCGAAGATAGTCGCTGCGGTGGGTTCCTGAACCGCATACAGGATCTTCGCTTGCCTGGGCGCGACACCGTTCGCGAAATACTTCAGGAATGAATCTTCGGACAATCTGGTGAAACCATCATTCACCTGGATGCCGGCCCGGACGGGTCCGGCGGGAAATTCTGCGGAGAGAGCGACGAAATCCTCACCGGCATCCGGTGCTCGCGCAGCCACATAGACCAGCGATGTAACCTTGGGATCAGTCCCCGCTTCGCTGATGACGGTGCCGCCCCAGGAATGCGCTACCAGCACGGTTGGCCCATCCTGCAGCGCCAGCGCCCGGCGCGTCTCCGCGACCGAGTCCGCCAGCGACGTCAGCGGATTCTGCACCGCGGTCACTTTCAGGCCGGCTGCCTGAAGGAGCGGGATCACCTCGGCCCAGCTCGATCCGTCCGCCCACGCTCCGTGCACGAGCACGACGTTGCGCGCCACGGCATGCGCGGGCTTGGGCGCGGGCTTGGCATTGTCTGCGGCGTCCGCCACGGCGGCTCCGGACAGGCCGAGAGTGATGGCAATTGCGATGGCATTGATAATCTCGCGCATGGGTCTCTTCTTTCCTTCTTGCAAACAATCGAACGCGCCGATGACCGAGATGAGGCCGGCGATGCGGCAGCAAATCCTGCGGCCGGCTCCGCTGCCGAGGCGTTGGCGGAGGCAGCTCGTTGCGACAATCTCGATTTCGCGGTTCGGCGTCTTTCAGAAACGCCCCTGCCTTTCTCGCCGCGCACGGACAGGTCCGGCGGTGAACGTGACGGGCGCGCCAGCCGTCCGCAACGACCGAAGCCACAAAAAAGGCGGGGATCGCTGATGCGACCCACCGCCAGTTCGGGCACCCGCGGGAGGAGCGGACGGGCGCCTCAGGAGTTCGGCAGAATGGCGCGTGCGCAGCGTGCATGCGAGCTTCGCCTCCAACGCAACGCTTCGCCGTGGGCAACGCCTCGAAAAGTATTGATATTGAGTCCGTTCGCTTTCGCGAAGGAACGTCTGTCAACGAGAAGCACACGACATCGAGACGGTAGGAAAAGTCCATGGCGAGGATGAACTGAGGCACGCGGCCACGCCGATGATCAAACCGCCTCGGCACGCGAGCGCGAAATGCGAATTGGAATTGCTTTGTAGGTGGGCGTGAAGCTCATCGGATCGTGCAAATAGAGCGGCACGAGAGGGTTTGCCTCGGGGTAGTAGGCAGCACAGCTGCCATTCGGGAACGCATACGGGACGATCCGAAAATTGGACAGGCGGCGCTCAACGTCGTCGGTGGACACAGTGATCAAGTCGACGCGGTCGTCGGCCTGGAGACCACGCCTTTCCATCTCCTGTTCGTTGAGGAAGACCACGTCGCGCTGACCGAAGACACCGCGATAGCGGTCGGACATCGAATATATCGTGGTGTTGTACTGATCATGACTGCGCACCGTCGCCAGCCATAGTACGTCGAGACTGTCCTGGGGCGGATCCTCGCCGAGACCGTCGAAGACAAGGAAGTTCGCCTTGCCGGAAGCTGTCGCCCAGATGCGTTCGCGCGCGTTTGACGTCAGATGGAAGCCGCCTGGAATGCGAATGCGGGCATTGTAGCCCTGGAAGATCGGGAACACGTCTTCGATCGCGTCGCGGATAAGGTCGTAGTCGGCGGCAAAGCTTTCCCAGTCGACGACGGAACGTGCACCCAGCGTCGCCCGCGCAATGCCGGCGACTATTGCAGGTTCGCTCCTCAGGTGCTCTGACGCCGGAGCATTGCGGCCTGCCGAGGCGTGCACCATCGACATCGAATCCTCGACCGTGACCGACTGCGGCCCTGTTGCCTGGACGTCGATTTCGGTGCGCCCGAGGCAAGGCAGGATCAGCGCTTCGCGCCCGTGTATCAGATGGCTGCGATTGAGCTTGGTCGACACTTGGACCGTCAGGTCGAGCTTGCGCAAGGCAGCGCGTGTCACCTCCCAGTCGGGGATGGCGGATACGAAGTTGCCACCTATGGCGAGGAACACTTTCACCTTGCCGTCTTTCATGGCCTCCAGTGCGGTGACGACGTTGTGGCCGTGCTGGGATGGCGGCTTGAAGCCGAAGCGGCGCTCGAGCCGATCGAGAAATTCCTTCGTCGGCGTTTCGGTGATGCCAACCGTGCGATCGCCCTGGACGTTGGAATGGCCACGTACGGGGCAAAGTCCGGCGCCCTCCCGGCCGATATGGCCGCGCAGCAGCGCGAGGTTGGCCAACTGCTGCACGCTTTGTGCGCCCCGCCGGTGCTGCGTGATGCCCATGCCATAGACAATGATCGCTCGTTCGGCCTGCATATAGGCGCGAGCGGCATATTCGATGTCGTCGCGAGCGAGCCCCGACTGAGACACGATGTCCTCCCATCGCGTCGCCCGCAGGTCCGCGGCGAGAGCCTCGATACCCGTGGTATGGCCCTTGATGAAATCCCAGTCGAGGATCGCCGGCAGTTCGCCTGCGCGCGCCGCATCGTCTGCCTCCATGAGAACTTTCATCACTCCCTTGACGACCGCGACGTCGCCGCCGACTCGCACCTGATAAAGCTTGGCGCTGATCGGCGTCGACGTAAGCGTTGCCATTTCGACTGGGCTCTGGGGCGACTGGAATCGCTCCAGGGCGCGCTCGCGGAACGGATTGAAGGACATGATGGTTGCGCCGCGCCGCGAGGCGTTGCGCAGGCTCGTCATCATGCGAGGGCTGTTCGTGCCCGGATTCTGTCCGAAGATGAAGATGCAGTCCGTCTTGTCGAAATCGGAAAGCAGGCAGGTACCCTTACCGACGCCAAGCGAGTGCGGCAGGCCGACACTGGTAGCCTCGTGGCACATGTTCGAGCAATCAGGGAAATTGTTGGTGCCGAACTCGCGCACGAAGAGCTGGTAGAGGAACGCTGCCTCGTTCGAGGTGCGGCCGGATGTGTAGAACTCGGCCATGTTGGGATCCGGCAACCCGTTGAGGTGGCCGGCAACGGTTGCAAAGGCCTCGTCCCAACCGACCGGCACGTAGTGGTCGGATGCGGCGTCGTAGGCCATCGGATGGGTCAGTCGCCCAACCATCTCGAGATCGAAATCGCTCCAGCTTGAAAGCTCGACAACGCTATGGGCCGCGAAAAACTCCGGCGTGCAGCGTTTCGCCGTGGCTTCCCAGGCAACCGCCTTGCCCCCGTTCTCGCAAAACTCGAAGGATGAAGTGTGCTTGGGGTCCGGCCAGGCGCAGCCGGGGCAATCAAATCCCTCCGGCTGGTTCATACGCCCCAGGGTGACCGCCCCCTTGATCGGGATTCCCTGCTCGACAAGGTGTTCGCCCAGCGCCTTGAGCGCTCCCCATCCGCCGGCCGGGGCATTGTAGGGACGGATATCATTGGCCATTGGAGATGCCTTTACGGAGAGCTGAAGAATCCTCCCTGGGCAAGGAGCATTCCAGTAAGCAACATCGTTCCACAGCAGCGGTGCCGCCGGCGATGTCGACTATGTTGCGCCGGCAGCGCTGCGGGGTGGCAACTCTCCCGGAGATGCCAGCTGAATGGGCCGCATATCCGACCCACGAGGCGTGTAGCGCCAACTGGCGGGATCGCTGTCGGAAGCGCGATCTGCAACATCCGAGCGATTGCCGCAACGCCAGCGATAGGGTGTCTCGCCAACGAAACGTCTGAAGATCGTGGTGAAATGGGCTTGGTTCTGAAAGCCCACGTTCAGCGCCACTTCGACCAGGGTCATCTCGGTCTCGAGGAGCATCTGCTTGGCGCGGTCAATCCGTCGCCGCAGTAGGAACTCATGCGGGCGAATGCCGGTGGCGGCCCGGAACTGTGCGGCGAAATACATTCGGCTGAGCCCCGCCACTGCCGCCATGTCGGCAAGCGTAATCGTCTCATCGAGATGTGAATCGATGTATTCGACGACGCGCTTCCACCGCCATTTCGGCAGCGCGGCCGTGGCGCGTGCCGCCGGCTCATCCAGGTCCGGTTGCGGATCTGAGCGCAACGTGAGCAAGCGGGTTACGATGGCAAGGCGGACCGCGTCGGCATAGAGATTGCCAAATCCATCATGGCTGCCTTGGGCCGCCTCGAGCGCTCTGGAAAGACGCTCGACGACCGGATCAGAGGAGTGCCGTTCCGGAACCAGCTCGGCAAGGCCGAGGTCCCGGGGCGCGTGCAAGATATTCAGCCCGTCGATCACGCTTCGGCCTACTTCGGCGAATTGCGCCATGCCCCCCCTGGGCACCGCCGCGGGATCAGGGTCTGCCACTGCATTTGCATGCATCGTCAGACCGCCGCGACAGGGTTGCAGCATCGCTGCGGTGGACACCGAGAGAACGACATTCATATGAGTGAGGGGGATCGAAATCATGCCGGAATCTGGTGCTACCGGGTAGGCGCTGCAGCTTGCGTCGAATGGGTCGAACAATGAGGAGCCGAATTCAGGCGTTTGGGGCGGGCCGGCGGCGTGCATCGGTCGGGCCATGCCGTCGCGCCGAGGAAGGACGGGCCGATCCTCTCCCGGCTGCCGATCGTAATATTCGGATTCAGATAATGAGTGGAACTGCATTGGGACGATGCTCCTCTGCCCTCAGAATTTCCTTCTGCTTGCCGGGCAAAGGTACACGGGTGGGAAACCTGCTCCATTGAATGGCAGTCTGAATGAATCATATCATCATCTATGCGGCATATACGATGGTATCTACTATTGGCGGCGGGGCCTTGGGCGCTCTGGTGATGACGGCAACCTTGCGCGGGAGGTCGACGGCGCCGTGCGATAGTGATATCCCACCGCGCAGTTGAACCTTGACACCGAGGCGTAACCGTACGGTTCTCCGACCGGTCGCCAGGTCACGGCATCGCTGCCTGTGAACCTCAGCTCGCTCAAACCTCTGTATAGTTTCGGTCCTGGCTCTGCGCTGTATGCTGACGCCGAGATGACATCGCGCCGGGCGACGCCGGATGACACAGTCTCCGGGAGGACACCGAGATGCCGAAAATTCCGATGATTGCCATCGTTGACGACGACGAGGCGGTCCGCACGTCCACCGCGAATCTGATGCGTTCATTCGGCTTTGCCGCGAACCTGTTTGCCTCGGGTGAGGAACTCTTGCGTTCGCCCCGGCTCGCTGACGCATGCTGTGTCATTACCGATGTGCAGATGCCGGGAATGAACGGTTTGGAGCTGCAGACGTTGCTCTCGGCACGTGGCCACACCGTTCCGGTGATCTTTATCACGGCCTATCCTGAAGAACGCATCCGGCAAAATGCCCTTGCTGCGGGGGCGGCAGGCTTCTTCTACAAGCCTTTTGACGCCGTCGCCATGATCCGGTGCATCGACAATGCCCTGAACTGGCCTCGCGAAAACAAGCCGGAATGACCTCTTCGTGGTGATCCGAGCGCTGCCACCTCCATGATCTTGGAGCAAAGTCGCGTCCGCTCCAAATCGGCATTTGCGTTCGTTCCGGGAAGATTGCCGCCAACCTGTGCGGTTGAATTCCAGGCAGGTTTCGGTGATCGCCTGTCTGGCACCGCTGCGCATCAGCGCGCATGAACTGCGCCGGCAGGTGGATCGGTGGTACAGACAGTGCATTTGAACGACCCATCGCGCAAGCGGTCCGATCTCTCTCGGCGTTGCCGACAAGTCGCGACCACGTCTCGCCCTGTGGCGGGCCTCCTTGCCAGATAAATATGCTAAGATGGCGCTGTGCCATTCTGCAGCAGGAATCGTGAGAGGCGTTTCGCTATCGTGACAGCAGGCTCCAATCCAGGCCGAACCGGGTCGACCGCTTTTGCGGCGACCGTCTATGTCATCGATGATGATAATGCTGTGCGGGATGCCCTGAGGGGCCTGTTCAGATCCGTGGGGCTGCATGTCGAGCTGTTTGCCTCCGCCAGCCAATTCCTGCAGGGCAAGCTGCCGGAAACGCCAAGCTGCCTCGTGCTCGATATCCGGTTGCCCGGCGTAAGCGGCCTCGATTTCCAGGCTCATCTTGCAAAGTCGAACATTCAAATGCCGATCGTCTTCATGACCGGACACGGCGATGTTCCGATGTCGGTGCGCGCGATGAAGGCCGGGGCGATCGATTTTCTGACCAAACCATTCCGGGACCAAGACATGCTTGATGCGGTCTACGGCGCGCTCGAGACCGATCGCATAAGGTGGGAATCCGACCAGGAAGCGGCGACGATATCAGCCCTGTACCAAACACTGACTTCTCGCGAAAAGGAGGTCATGCTTTTCGTGACCAAGGGCTTGATGAACAAGCAGATAGCGGGCGAGATGGGCCTCAGCGAAATTACGGTCAAGATCCATCGCGGGCATCTCATGCGGAAGATGGCGGTCCGAACCTTGCCCGATCTGGTACGGATTGCAGAGCGGTTTGGCCTTCGAAGCGCAAACCAATAGCGATGGCAAAGTCGTCATCGTGCAAAAATCTTTCGATCCCACCCGCTCGCTCCAGCAGTTCTCGATGCGGCAGCCGCGGTCCGGCCCCACGCTGGCTCCGCCGTTCGCCGGATATCATCCAGTGACGCCGCCGGCGTGGACGGCCGGTGCCTTGGGCTCGTCATGCAAACGGCGCCGGTTCATTCTTCGCTCACCCTGGTCGTCCTGGCCGCGAGACACCTTCGAGGATCGATCGCAGCTCCTCTCTGCCCCTGGCGATCCGCGACGTCAGCGTGCCTGCCGGAATACCCAGCGCTTTCGTGGCATCGGCATAGGAGAGGCCTTCGACCGCGACAAGCACGAGTGCTGCACGCCGTTCAGGATTGATCTGCTGAAGCGCCGAGAACACGTCCACCGATATGAGCCTGTCGATCTGTGGCGACGTCGCGATCGCATCTATCGTTTCTGAGATCGTGGTCACCGCCTGGGCATGGCGTTTGGCGCGCCGCAACTGGTCGACGAACAGATTGTGCATGATCGTGAGCAGCCAGCGGCGCGGCGTATCGCCAGCCGTCCAGTTCGCCATCCTCGACAGCGCCCGTTCGAGGCTGTCCTGCACAAGGTCGTCGGCGGCATCGCGGTCCCGCAGCAGCGCGCGCGCATAGCCGCGCAGCCGTGGAATCTCCGCGGCGGGCGGCAGTGGCGCACCGCGGCCTTTTTGTTTCCCACCTTGTTTGCGCTGCAGCAAAGTTCTCAGGTCAAGATAGCCTACAAGAACGGGAGTGGTAAACGCCGTCGAGAACTTTAGCAGGAAGGTAAGATCATGAGACGCGACAGCTTGCTGCGCGAGCAGATCGCCTTGTCCAGTGGAGCCAACGCCAGCGCCCTTACGCGTTCCGCCGGATCGGCTTCTGAACGCTGCAAGGCGAGCTGCCAGGCGGCCCGAAACTCTGCTGCCAGCGTGTCGATCACGCACTCGAACAGGCTTTCCTTGCTGTCGAAATGGAAGTTGACCAGACCATGGGAAAGGCCGGCGTGCCGGGCGATATCGTAAACGGTGCAGGCCGCAAATCCACGCTCTGCGATTGCTTCCAGGGCAGCATCGATCAACTGACGGCGGCGCTCGGCGCGCTGTTCTTCGCGCCGAGGCGTGTCGGGGACGGCACGGACGCGATGCGCGGGTCGCCGCCCTTCCTTGGAATCTTCCGTCTTCGACATGGAACTGGATTAGGCAAGCGCAAGGGCACCGTCAAGCGAGCTGTCGAACCGGTGTCACCAACCTTGGGGCGAGACGGCGAACGCTTTTGGGCGAGTTTTCTTAAGCTGCCGGCTGCATGGCCGCTCTCAGCAGCATGCCGAACAGGTCGCGCGGCTCGTCCGGATCGGCGAGCAGGTCGAGTTCCTCGTAGAGGCCGGTTGCTTGCAACTGGTCACGCACATAGCGCAGCGCCGAAAAATCCTCGATGGCGAAGCCGACCGAATCGAACAGCGTGATCTGCTTGGCGTCCCGGCGGCCTTGCGCCCTGGCGGCGATCACTTGCCAGAGTTCGGTCACCGGATGGTTGGGATCCAGCTGCTGGATCTCGCCCTCGATGCGTGTCTGTGGCGGGAACTCGACGAAGATGTCGGAGCGCAGCAGGATATCCCTGTGCAGTTCGGTCTTGCCGGGGCAATCGCCGCCGACGGCGTTGATGTGGACGCCGGCGCCGACCATGTTGTCGGTGAGAATGGTGGCGCACTGCTTGTCTGCGGTAACCGTCGTGATGATGTCGGCACCTTCAACCGCTTCCTGACCGGTTTCGCATATGGTGATGTCGAAACCCATGCCAGCCAGGTTCTTCGCGCATTTCAGCGAGGCGGACCGGTCGATGTCATAAAGCCTGAGCCGGTCGACGCCGGTCAGCGCCTTGAAGGCGATCGCCTGGAATTCCGACTGCGCGCCATTGCCGATGATGGCCATGGTGCGCGCGCCGCTCGGCGCCAGATACTTGGCCGCGACGGCGGATGTGGCGGCGGTGCGCAGCGCGGTGAGGATGGTCATTTCGGTGAGCAGCATCGGGTAGCCGCTGCCGACATCGGCGAGCACGCCGAAGGCAGTGACCGTCTGCAAACCCTGGCGCATGTTCTTCGGATGGCCGTTGACGTATTTGAAGCCGTAGAGGCGCCCGTCGCTTGTTGGCATCAGTTCGATGACGCCGTCATGGCTGTGCGAGGCGATGCGAGGCGTCTTGTCGAAAAGTTCCCAACGACGGAAGTCTTCCTCGATGTAGCTGGCGAGCTCGGTCAGGAAGCGCTCGACACCGATGGCAATCACCAGCTTCATCATGCGGTCGACGCTGACGAAGGGGACGATGTTCAGCTTTGCCGTAGTCATGATCAAAAACTCCCGGAATGGCTGCGGGTCGGGCGGTCCATGATGCGGCGGCCCATCAGGCTCGCCGTCAGGTCGACCATCAGCGTCGCGGTTCGGCCACGTTCGTCCAGAAACGGATTCAACTCGACCAGATCCAGGCTGGAGACGAGGCCGCTGTCGGACAGCATCTCCATCACCAGATGCGCCTCGCGGAACGTCGCGCCACCGGGAACCGTGGTGCCGACTGCCGGGGCAATGGACGGGTCGAGGAAGTCGACGTCGAGACTGACATGCAGCAGCCCGTCTTCCGCCGACACGCGCGCCAGGAAGGCGCGCAGCAGCGGCGCGATGCCATGCTCGTCTATGGCGCGCATGTCATGCACAGTCACGCCGGCCTCGCTGAGCGCGCTGCGCTCGGCCGGATCGACACTGCGCAGGCCCATGGTGCAGATACGCGTGGGATCGACCGCTGCCGGCAGATCCGGGAAATAGCCACTAAAACCCGGCTGGCCGCTGGCATAAGCGAGCGGGACACCGTGCAGATTGCCGCTGGCGGTGGTGTCGAGCGTGTGGAAGTCCGGATGCGCGTCGAGCCACAGCACGAACAGCGGGCGCCCGGTCTCGGCGGCACGGCGGGCGAGGCCCGACACGGTCCCGGCCGAGATCGAATGGTCGCCGCCGAGAAAGATCGGCATGGCATCCTCGCTCGCCGCGTAGGCGGCCGCGGCAATGGCGGATGTCCAGGCCGATATTTCGGGCAGGGCCTTCAGCGCCAAATTGCCATGCACGACGCGCTTTGCCGGAATTGCCTGGACGGCGCCCATATCCTCGACAGCGTGGCCGAGGCCGGACAGCACCTCAACAAGTCCGGCGGTCCGCAGCGCACTCGGCCCCATTTCGCAGCCCATTCTGCCGGCACCGTCCTGCACCGGCGCCCCGACGATTCTGCAAAGCATTGTTGTTCTCGCTCCCCAAGTTCGAATGGGCGAGAGGAGATCATGGCGAGCCGGCAACATGAACAGGTAGAATTGGCAATTCGCAAAGCATCATCTATCGTAATGGCGGCAGAATTGATCAAAGTGGTAACACCCTGATGGATGCGCTGGACGAACGGCTGGTGACGTTGCTGCGGCATGACGCGCGGCGCAGCGTGTCGGACCTCGCCGTCGATCTTGGCGTCTCGCGCGCCACGGTCAGGGCGCGTATGGAGCGGCTGGAACGGTCCGGCGACATCATCGGCTACACGGTGGTGCTGCGCGCCGATGCCGTCGATCAGCGCATCCGCGGTATCATGCTCATCGAGATCGAGGGCCATGCCGCCGACCGCGTGGTCCGTGCGCTGGGCGGCTTCCCCGAAGTCTCGACCATCCACACCACCAATGGCCGCTGGGACCTGGTGGTCGAGCTCGGGACCGCCTCACTGACCGATTTCGATGCAGTGCTGCGGCGCATCCGCCTCATAGCCGGCATAACGGGCAGCGAAACGAGCCTGCTCCTGGCCACGCCGCGCACGACGCGAGCACGACTAACGTAAGGAGCGAACAGGCGATTCTGCAGGCTTGCGACGCCACGCAGAACGGAGGAGCCGCGGTTCAGGCATGAGCCTGGGCGCGAAACTCGCTCGGGCGGCACCAATGGCGCGCCATTGAGACCAATGGCGGCGGCGCGATTATTTCGCGCCGCCGCCATCTTCCGAACGGGATTCGATTCCGCCCATCGTTTCCTAAATCTGGTTTACGCCCATATTGGCGAAGCGGACTGGATCGGCCTTCTCCAGCCGCAACGCCAATATGTATCCCACCACGGCGGCGGCCGGGATCAATGCCGGCAAGATGATCCCGAGCATGCCGCCGGTGGTGCCGGTGAGGTCGCCGAAATGCAGGAAGATGTAGACGAACAGGGCGGCCATGATGAGCCCTGACAGGGCAGGCAGGATCACGGTCGACAGCGCTGGCGCGCCGCTGTGCTTCTTGCGGAAGAAGACGATGACCGCGAGCGAGGTGACGGTCATCATGCCGAGCACGCCGAGCGTGCCGACCTGGCTGATCCAGGTGAACATGTTGAGCACCGGGTCCAGCCCGAGCGCTGCGAAGATCGCCAGCACGACCAGGGCGCCGATCGTCTGAACGACCGAGCCGATGTGCGGGCTCTGATGATCCGCGTGGGTGCGCCCGAAGGCTGCAGGCAGCAGGCCTTCGTCCGGCTCCGCCGTGAAGGACGCAACCCCGGAGAAAAACCATGACAACCAACGTCGCTGTTATCGCAGGTGTGGGATCCGGGCTTGGCGCCTCGTTGGCGAGGGTATTCAGCCGCCAGGGATTCAAGCTGGTGCTGGCGGCGCGCAATGTCGCAAAGCTCGACGCGCTTGCCACCGAGACCGGCGCCGAGGTGATTTCAACCGACGTGTCGGACCCGGCATCGGTGGAAGACCTGTTCCATGCGGTGGATGGCATCGGCCCGCTCTCGCTGGCGATCTTCAATGCGGCCGGCCGGGTGCGCGGCGGCATTGCCGATCTCGATCCGGAGGAGGTGAAAAAAGCATTGCTCGTGGGTGCCTATGGCGGCTTTCTGTTCGGCCAGCAAGCCGCACGTCGGTTGCAGGCCGCAGGCGCCGGATCGATCCTGTTCACGGGAGCCACGGCCAGCGTCAAGGGCTTCGCCATTTCTGCCGGTTTCGCAATGCCGAAGTTCGGTCTGCGTGGGTTGGCGCAGTCGATGGCGCGCGAGCTTGCGCCAAAGAACATCCACGTGGCGCATTTCGTCATCGATGGCGGCATAGCATCCGGCGACCCGGTGCGGTCGCCGGACTCGACCCCGCCCGACCGCTGGCTTTCGCCGGACGCGATCGCCGATGCCTATCTCGCGATCCATCTGCAGCATCGAAGCGCCTGGACGTGGGAGATCGAATTGCGGCCTTGGGTGGAGAATTTTTGACGCACAGGTAGCAGATCTCCGCAGCCGGCGGCCGTTGCCGGCTAATAGTGTATCGGCCCCTTGATCCCGCCGCCGCAGGCGATCGCGTCGCCGTTGATGGCAACGCTTCGCGGCGAAGCCAGGAATGCAACGACGTCGGCGATCTCGGCCATATCGACGAGGCGACCGATCGTGACATTGGCGGCAAGACGTTGTTCGATCTCCTCGGGCGAAACGCCTGCCGAAGCCGCGCGGGCGGCGACCAGGGGAGCGGTCTTTTCGGTGCGGGTCAGGCCAGGATGGACCACTGTCACGTTGATCCCCTTCGGGCCCAATTCGTCGGCGAGATTCTTGGTCAGGGCAGAGACGGCAACATTGCGGATCGAGCCGACGATCGAGCCGGTCTGGCGCGCGGCGAGGCCGCTTATGTTGATAATCCGGCCCCAGCCCGCGGCGGCCATGTGAGGAGCGGCCTCGCGCGCCGTACGAAGATAGCCCATCACCTTGACGTTCACGTCATCCCAGAACAGGTCGTCGGTGATCTCGGCCAGTTTCGGCGGTGGTGCCTGCCCGCCCGGTTTGGCCGCGGCGTTGACCAGGATGTCGAGGCCGCCGAGTGCCGCGACCGTACCAGTCACCAGCGCTCTGACCGAGCTGTCGTCCTGTGTGTCGACGGTCAGTCCGACGATCTTGCGTCCGGTCTCCGTCGCCAGTTCGCGCGCGGCAATGTCCACATCGGCAACGTTGCGGGCGGCGATGACGAGATCGACGCCTTCCAGCGCCAGTTGCCGGGCGATGGCGCGACCAATTCCCTTGCTGCCGCCGGTGACCAGGGCGCGTTTGCCGTCCAGTTGCAGATCCATGGCCTACTCTCCTTGGGTTAGATGGGTGGCTTTACCACTGAAGCTGCAAAGCGGCGGTGCCAAAAAACCATGCAGCACGCAGCCATGGAAGGGCCGCACCAGCAGACTGTTTCTTGCGTCACACCGCCAGGAGCTTGCGGAGAGGGCCGACGATCGCCTCGTCCTGCGGCTCGGTGTCGGAGCCAAAGCGGGCGACGACGATCCCCTTGCGGTCGATCAGAAACTTCTCGAAGTTCCAACTCACCTCGTCGGGTCCGGGCGCGGCACTTTTCCCGGCCATCCGGGCCGCCAGCGTGCTACCCGGTTGGAAGACAGCCTTCGGCAGCGCCTCGATCAACGCTTGATAGACCGGATGCTTCCGTGGCCCTTTCACCGCGATCTTGGCGAACACCGGGAATTCGACACCATGGGTCAACCGGCAGAACTCCTGGATTTCGGCGTCTGTGCCCGGTTCCTGGCCGGCGAAGTCATTGGACGGAAAGCCGAGCACCACAAAACCCTGGTCGCGATAGGAGCGGTAGAGCGCCTCCAGCCCATCATATTGCTTGGTGTAGCCGCATTTGGAGGCGACGTTGACGATCAGCAGGACCCTGTCGGCATATTCACGAAGGCTTGTGGTCGAGCCGTCGGCGCGGCTGAACGGAATATCGTAGATCGAGGCTGTCATAAGCAAAAAATCCTGCAGACAAGATGGCCCCCGTACATTGGTCGCCTAGCCGCTCCCGTCAAGGAAAGCTGTTCTCCAGAACCAAATTGCTGGGCATCTTTCGAGACAGCCTTTAAGTATCTTGGCCGCCGGAATAAGTTGGGTCATGAGCCCCTGTGGGAGATATGAAATGGGCCTTTCCGACGAGAAAGATGCGCCAAGGCTGCTTTCGGAAATCGCCAGCTATCATGCGCATGTCTATTACGACCGACTGAAGACCCGCCCAGTCGCGGAATGGCTGCGCGCCGCGATCGGCGAGCGCTTTCTCGTTCGGCTCGGGAATTGGCATGACGAGAAGGTCGGGCCGCATGACCAATCGATGTTTCAGGTCTCATTCCCAAACGACGTTTTCACCAGCCTGGTGCCGTGGCTGATGCTCAACCATCGCGGCCTCAGCATTCTCGTCCATCCGAACACCACGAACCCGCGGCGGGACCATCTGATTGATCCGATCTGGATAGGAACGCCGCTGCTCGTTCACGGGGAAAGTCTTCCAGACGAGCATGAGGCCGAGGAGGCGTTGCTCCCCAACACCACACCGACCGTCGTGGCCTAATGCATGCCGCCCAAAAGTGGCCCGGTTTTGGGAAACGACATGCATAAAACAAAAGCCTGAAGCGCGTCGCCAGGCGCACGCCCCGATCAGTGTTCGGGTATGCACAAAATCTCCTGCCTTGACCGCGCCGAGCGCGGCCTTCCCATCGACCAGCATCCCACGTCTATCTCAACTCACTTCTTCTTCGGAAGGCGTGGATTTTCTGGTGCAGTGCCCAATTCCGACCGTGCCAGGCGCTTTGGCCTCATCCATTCGGCGCGCGCTTTTTCCGATAACACCAGTCCGTGGCCGGGTCGATCGGGCGCATAAGCGTAACCATCTCGGATTTCGATGGGCTGATCCACCAGATGATCGAAGTTCTGGAATGAATATTCCAACCATTCGACTTCAGGAAGTGCGACCGCCATGTGCACGCCGACTTCCAGGAAAGTGTTGCCTATACTGACCGGTATCCCGAGTTCCGCGGCCAGCCAGCCGATACGCATGACATCCGTCACTTGACCGTGGACATTCAGGATGTCGGCCGCATGCGCTTCCAGAAGAAGCCGCTTGCCCTGCTGATCCAGATACTCGCCGCTGTTGATCTGGGTCCATGTCACGGCATGCCTGAGTGTTCTCAACCCTTCATGGTCGTGACGCAGGATCGGGTCCTCGACCCAGAGAAGATCGTGGCCGGCATCGCGGATCGCCACCAGTTTCATGAGCGCCTCCTTCGAGTTCCAAGCCTCGTTCGGATCGATCATGATTTTGGACCCTGCCGGCACACAGGTCTTCAACAGTCCCAGGCGTCGCAGATCGCGGTCGAAATCCCGGTGGCCGACCTTGATCTTGAAAGCGGAGTAGCCGAGCGACGCCGCGTGGGAGAACAACGTGACGAAGGCATCATCGTCGAGGTGAAAATCGAGGCCGCTGGCGTAGGCCTTCACCCGGTTGCGGCGACTGCCGAGCAAGACATGGAGGGGCAGGCCAGCTTCTTTCGCCGCAAGATCCCAAAGCGCCACCTGAACCGCCTCGTGAAAGGGCAGCGTGTAGCCCCGTTGATTGCCGCCGCGCGGGCGGTTCACACGGTGAACCAGCGCGATCGCCTTGTGTCCGTTCAGGGTCGGCCAAACCTCGTGTTCGAAAACAGCTTCGATCTCCGTCTGGTCAGGCAGCGGATTGAAGAGCGTCTGGATGAACCCCAGGCCCACCTCGCCACTTTCGGAAACGAGTTCCAGCGCGGCGACGTTGACGTCGTCCGCTCGAACCTGACTGTCCCCGATTATCCGGTCGCGGGCGAACTGAAATCGGGTTATACGAAAATGCGAAAGGCTCATCACAAAGGCTTTCTGATCGTTTACAATGATCAACTGATCTATCAGATCGCATCTTATTATCGGACCAACGGAGGTGTCGCAAGTGGCGGGCAAAGCAAAAACCGTCTCTCATCCCCTCGCGGCAGGCACCCGCATGAGCGATGTTGCCTATGAGCGGATACTGGAGGGCTTGTTCGATCGGCGTGTTCCGGCCGGGGCTTTCATTTCGCAAAATGAATTGTCCGCGATCGTCGACGTGCCTGTCGCCCCGCTTCGCGACGCTCTGCGTGTTCTTGAGGCGGAAGGGATTCTGACCATTCACCCGCGCTCCGGTATCCAGTTCATCAGGCCCGGCCTGGAGCTTACGCGCGCAACCTACCAATTCCGCGCCATCATTGAGCGCTCGGCGATCCGCGTCTTTGCCGAGCAAGGCGATGAAGCCGTCATGAATGCCTTGGAAATCCGGCATTCCCGGCTACTTCGGCGCGTCGAGCGAGATGGCCTCGGAAAGGAACAACTGGAGGAGATGGATGCGCTCGAGGGAGAACTGCACGGCGCAATCATCGCCGCACTGCGCAATCCTCTGATCGATAGCACCTACCGACGCATGCACAATTATCTGCGTCTGCTGCGGCTCGACAGGAAGATCACCACACCTATCATGGTCCGGACGCTCAAGGAGCACCTCGACATCCTTGAGGCTTGCGGCACAAGGAATGCCGACGCCGCCGAAGGAAAGCTGCAGTCACATTTCCAGGCCGCGATGCAGCGGAACCTGGGTCTCGTCTGACACGTCAGTAGCGATCCGTCGTTTTGCCGGTTGCGCTCCGCGGTGGTTGCGCGGGGGAATGGTGCTACCTCAACTCCGATTGATCGATCAGTTTGCTGATCTGATATTTCGGGGGAGGTCGCGTGCAGGTGAACAAGCCTGCCGCCGAGGTTTGCAGGCCGCAGAAAAGAGCCGATTTTTCTTTCGGTCGATCCGGCGAGCGTCAACCTGTTCGATCCCGGCAGCGAGCAGCGCATCTAAGGCAGGGCAGCCTAGAGGCGGCGGGGGTAGCGGAACGACGTTGTCCCACATTCAGCCTCAGCGGGTGTGTGCAATCAGGTCCGCCAGGCAATCGCCAGCCTGGGTTCCCGGCACGCCCAGATCTCTGACACTGTCCATGTGGTTGCGGTTCGCAAGAACGAGCGACGTTACTGGCGAGCCCTCCCGCAGCAAGCTCGCTGTGAAGCGATCCGCTTGCCGATGGAAAGGCGGCGTCTCATCGGCTCCGACCAAAACCGTCGTCTTGGTTTGAGCATCATGGCGGTAGGCAAGCGGTGTGAACGTGGCGACTTCCTGATCGGTGATTCCGATCTCGTTGGCGAGAAAGGAATCCTGGAGCGGTTTCAAATCGTAGAGCCCGCTGAGCAGAAGGGCGGCTCTCACATTCGAGGGGGTCTGCTCGCTGTTGAACAGAAACGTTGCAAGATGTGCTCCAGCCGAATGACCACTGACGGTCAGCTCTGCCGGGCTCCCGCCATGGTCGGCGATGTTGGCCAGGACCCACTGCTTGGCGCGGCGCACCTGGTCGACGATCGTCGCCATTCTGACCTTGGGCATCAGCGCATAGTCGAGGATGACGGCAATGGCCCCGGCCTTGGTAATCGTCTTCGCGACGTATGAATAGTCGCGCTTGGAGAACATTCTCCAGTAGCCGCCATGCACAAACATGTGCACCGGCAGGCGATCTCGTTTGCCCTCCGGAAAGAACAGATCGACGGTTTCGGTGGCATCGGGTCCGTAGGCGACATCGGCGACCATTGGAAGGTTCGCCCTGGCATCCTCGCTTCTGCGAACGATCTCGGCGACGATGTCGTCGAACTCGACCACATGATCGCGAATGCGAAACGGATCTTTCAGCATGGTGTCTGCTCAGATGGTCACGGCGATGTATTTCGCCTCCATGAACTCGGAAATGCCGTGCTGGCCACCTTCGCGGCCGAGGCCACTCTGCTTGACCCCGCCAAAAGGCGCCGCCGGATCCGACATCAGGCCGCGGTTCAGTGCGATCATGCCCGACTCGATCCTGGCAGCCACCCGCATTCCACGCGCCAGATCGCGCGTGTAAATGTAGGCGGCAAGCCCATATTCGGTGTCATTGGCGCGCGCGATGACCTCGACCTCGGTTTCGAAGCTAGAGATTGGCGCCACGGGCCCGAATATCTCCTCATGTGCCATCCTTGCGTCGCCCGGCACATCGCGAAGCACCGTGGGAGGATAGAAGAATCCACCTCCGGACAGGACGGAGCCGCCGCACATGATCCGCGCGCCGCGTGCGACCGCGTCAGTGACAAGGCGGTCTATCTTCTCGACCGCCTTTCTGGTGATCATGGGGCCGCATTCCGTGTCCGGGTCGGTCCCCGCCCCGACCATGAGCGATGACATTCGCTTCTCAAGTCCGTCACAGAAGGCTTCATAGATGCCGGATTGCACGTAGAGGCGGTTCGCGGCCGTGCAGGCTTCACCGGCGTTACGCATCTTCGCCACCATTGCGCCATCGAGCGCCGCTTCGAGATCGGCGTCGTCGAACACGATGAATGGGGCGTTGCCTCCAAGTTCCATGGAACACGAGACAACGTGCTTGGCGGCCTCTGCCAGCAAAGCGCGCCCGACACCCGTCGAGCCGGTGAAGGAGAGTTTGCGCACTCGCGGATCGGCCAGCATGGCGGCCGTCACAGGGCCGGGACTTGTGGTTGTCAGGACGTTGACTACCCCCGGTGGAACGCCTGCGTCCTGATAGAGCGCGGCGAGCGCGTAGGCCGTGAGGGGGGTCTCACTGGCCGGCTTCAGGATCACCGTACATCCAGCGGCAAGTGCCGGCGCGATCTTGCGCGTCGCCATCGCGGCAGGAAAATTCCAAGGCGTGATCAGGACACAGATGCCGATCGGTTCGTAGTCGACCACGATGCGGTTGGTGCCGGAGGGGGCAGTGCCGAATTCACCGGTAATGCGAACCGCCGCCTCGGCGTTCCAACGGAAAAATTCCGCTGCATAAGCGATCTCGCCGCGTGCATCTCGCAGGGCCTTGCCGTTCTCCAGCGCAATAAGGGTTGCCAGCGCCTCCGATCGCTCCGTCATCAGCTCGAAGCAGCGCCGCAGTATCTCGGAACGCCTTCGCGGCGACATCGTCCGCCAGCCGTGCGCTGCCTTGGCCGCGGCGTCAACTGCGGCGGCCGCGTCCTCCAAGGTCGCATCGGGTACGGCAGCTATGATGGCTTCCGTCGAAGGATCGATGACCCGAATTCCCCTGCCATCCGCGGACTGCCGCCATTGGCCGCCAATATACAGCCCGTGCGAGATTGTGTGGAACTCGCTGATGCCCTGATCATCCGCCAGAGCCTGTGAAGACGTGTTCATCTCGATATTCCCGGTTGCTTACATGGCACAGCTGGCGAGGTCGCCATCAAAGGCGGCCTGGACCAGGCGTCGCATGGATCCCAAATCGAATGGACGCGGATTGTTCTTGATGAGGCGTTCGATGCCGATCGCTTGTTGCGCCGTCCAATCGAGCTTTTCGGCGGGCAGCCCCAACTCGGCCAACGAGGGGGTGATCCCGATTGCCCCAAACAGCCGGCTGACCTCGCCAATGGTCGCGTCGGCCATCTCGTCGGGCGTCCGGCCTCTTCCATCGAGGGAGAGCGCGTTGGCGATCTCGGCCATCTCGGTTGCCGCGGCTGTTCTGTTGTACTTCATGACATACGGCAGCATGGTCGCGACACCCAATCCGTGAGCGGTGTGGGTGATCGCGCCAACCGGATATTGCACGGCGTGCGCTGCCGCCGTGCCGGCCGTTCCGAACGCACAGCCGGCCGCGAGTGCGCCCATCATCACGTCGGCCCGGGCGTCCTCGTCGGAGGGCTGGCGGTATGCCGTTTCAAGGCTTCGGCCAAGCAGCTTGATCGCCAGCAGTGCGAAATGATCGGTCAAGGCGGTTTTGCCGATAAAGACATGTTTTTGCGGAAGGCCGGGATCGGTCCCGCGCCTGACCGCGGTGAAGGCCTCGATGGCATGCGTCAGCGCATCGGCGCCCGCGATCGCCGTCAATCCCGGCGGGCATGTCATCGTCAGTTCAGGGTCGCAGATAGCCGCGGCCGCGATCAGATACGGGCTGGAGATGCCGACCTTCAGCGTGCGATCCGGATCGGAGATCACTGCAACCGGGGTCACTTCAGAGCCAGTGCCGGCTGTCGTCGGCACCGCGATCAACGGCAGCGTCGGACCGGGCACCTTGAACTCGCCGTAGTAATCCTGGAGCTGGCCGCCGTGACTGATGAGCAACGCGGCGCATTTGGCTAGGTCGAGACAACTGCCGCCCCCGATGCCGATCACCATGTCGGGCGCGAACTCCCGCGCCTCCTCGACGCAGACGGCAACGGTGTCTCGGGGGACGTCGGGTAGCACACGGTCATGCACGAACACATCGATCGAGGCGGCTCGCAGCGCCGCGACGATCTCCCCGAATGGGCCTGTGGCGGCAAATCGTTCATCGGTACAGACGAGCGCGCGACGCCCCAGCCTTGCCGCGACGGCCGGAATGATGTGGCGTTGGCCCTTCCCGAAGAGGATTTCACTCGGCAGCCTTATGGCAGCGAAAAGGCTCATGCTCTGTATCCTGTGATGATGTCTGGATTGGAAGGGCGTTCAGTTCGGTCCAAAGGCGGGCATGGGCCGCGGGCGCGGCACGCTGCTCCAGCAGGGCCATCGCAAGCGCCATTGCGTTGTTTCGAAACAGTCTCAAAAAATATCCTCTATAAAATCGTATAGGATATAGGATTGTATTCGCCGGAGCATCGTGCTAGCAACTCAATGTGTCAAGAGGCAAAACATGCAGGCCATGAACTTACCCATTGCAGACGAAACGAACCTCGCCGGCGGGCGTATCCAGCGATCGGGCAGCTTGGTTGAGGACGTCTATGAAGCGATTTTTGCGCAACTCATGTCGCTAAGGATTGCACCAGGTTCCCGGATCACGGTCGACAGCCTGGTCAAGGAGTTCGATGTGTCACACACGCCAATCCGCGAGGCGCTTGGCCGGCTCGAAGGCGAAGGCCTGGTGCTGAAGACGCATCTGATCGGTTACCGTGCCGCGCCGCAGATCACGAAGCGACGGTTTGACGAACTCTACGAGCTTCGCCTGTTGCTCGAGCCTCATGGCGCAGCCAAGGCAGCCGCCCTCATGGACGAGGCAAAGCTCGCCCTGCTTCAGGAATCGGCGGGCGTCATGGCGCGTCGTGAGGGCAAGGACGAGCGCCTGCGGTATTCCAACTTTGCCCGCCAGGACGCCATTTTCCATGACAGGGTCATGGAATTCGCCAACAACGAGCTCGTGCGCGAGACGCTGGCGCACCAGCATACCCACTTCCACATATTTCGCCTGATGTTCCATTCGCGCGTCACCGAAGAGGCGCTCGACGAGCATGAGGCCATCCTGGCTGCTTTCGCTGCGGCCGATCCTGCCGCGGCCGAGCAGGCGATGCGTCGTCATATCGAGCATTCCCGCGACCGTTTGTTGCTGGCGTTCGACTGAGACTCTCCCGATGTCCATTGCGGCCCGTATCGATGCAGGGAAGGGAGGCGAATTGCATGGGGGTGACCGCGCAAGGCGTTCGGATCCGGTCTTGCGGGCGGAAAATCTCTCCAAGCAGCATGGTCCCGTGACGGTGCTTTCGGAAGTCACCGGTCCAGGGCAACGTCAAGCTGGATGCGCCGTTGATCACGCAGGCCAATGCCAAGGAATTCTTCTTCCCCGTTTCACCCTTCTGAAAACCCAAATCGGCGGGCGAACGCAAGTCTCGCCCGCCCCCTTGTCATAGGAAAGGAACGACCATGCCAGGCAAGAGAATCCTGATGCTGACCGGTGAGTTCACCGAAGAATATGAAATCTTTGTCTATCAGCAGGCGATGGAAGCGGTGGGGCACACCGTCCACGTCGTGTGCCCCGACAAAAACGCCGGTGACGTGATCAAGACATCGCTGCACGACTTCGAAGGCGATCAGACCTACACCGAAAAGCTCGGCCACTATGCGCTGATCAACAAGACCTTCTCCGACGCTGAGAAGCAGCTGGATCAATACCACGCCGTTTACTGCGCTGGCGGTCGTGGCCCCGAATACATCCGCACCGACAAGCGCGTGCAGGCAATGGTGCGTCATTTTCACGAGACCAAAAAGCCGATCTTCACGATCTGCCATGGTGTCCAGATTCTGATTGCGGTCGACGGGGTCGTTCGTGGCAAGAAGGTGGCGGCGCTCGCGGCTTGCGAGCCGGAGGTGACGCTTGCTGGCGGCACTTACATCGATCTAACTCCCACCGAAGCCTATGTGGACGGGACGATGGTTTCGGCCAAGGGTTGGACGGCGCTTGCAGCGTTCATCCGGGAATGCCTGAAGGTGCTGGGAACGGAAATCCGTCACGCTTGAGCTTTGGTCTCGACGCATCCCGGGGGATGCGTCGGTTCCCTTCAAAGGCGAGTCGATTTCATCATTCATCAAATCCAATCAGCGAACGCATCAGGGTTGCTCTTGCCGAAGCCAGATGCCCTCGGCACGCTCGCTCAATCCGCTCGGAGTCGCGGCTTTCGAGCGCATCGATATAGGCGAGATGTTCGAGGATCGCCGCCTGGTTGCGCTGCTTTTCATCCTGCTTGTTCCATTGATAGTGGTAGTGAAAAATGAAGCTGATGATGTCGTAGAAATCGTCGATGAAGCGGTTCGGTGACGCCTCGTTTATGACCCGATGAAACCGGTTGTCGAGGCCGGAAAAGTCGTGAAAGCGGCTTTCAATCCGCTTCAGCAGTTCGGTATGCGCAATCTTGAGCGCGGCGAGCTTGCCCCACAGGGGAGAATTGTCGGGCTGCCGTGAAAACAGATGCGCCGAGCGCAGCTCGAACATCACCCGGATCTCGAACAGCTCAAGTGCGAAATCCTCCGTGAAGCCTTTGAAAAGCCAGCCCGTATTCGGCCTTTTCTCGATCAGTCCAAACCGGCTGAAGCGGATCAGGAACTCGCGAATTCCGTTGGTTGCGACACCGAACTGCCGCGCAAGCTCGAGTTCTTTGATGCTTGCTCCAGGCCTGGTGTCACCCCGCAGCATCCACTCCATGAACTGCTGTTCGACATGCCTGGCCCGTGACGTGGTTTGGGCGTCGGGATAGTAGTCATTTTCGTCGACCGCTCGTCCCGCCGCCCGGATGCCGTTGCGCTCAGTTATGAGTTCGCGGTGAACAAGTTCCTGCAGAACCTTCCGGACGGTCGTGCGGCTGACTCCTATTCGCCGTCTCAGCTCATTCTCGGAGGGGAAGTTCCCGACCAGTTGTCCATCGCGCAGCATACTTGCAGTTCGATTGAAGGCCTTCTTGTAGACGGTGTCGGTTCGCATCGGACCTCCCCTAAGAAATACCTTGTTCTTTCTAGCATGAACTTTATCCATAAAAAACAACTTGACCGAGAGCGATGCCGGTTGTTTTTTATCGATAAGAAGAACCTAAAATACAGCAACGGTTTTTGACGACGAGGCCCGCATGGCTTCGGCGGGGAGGAAGATTTGCCCGAAACGGGAAACACCGGCACGGCTGTCGGCGAGACCGCACTGCTGGCCTCGAAAAAGCCGGAAGCCGTACCTGGCTTGGCGCTCGGCCTGACGCTGCTGAGCGCTGGCCCGGTCATCATACTGCTGCTGCTGATCGCCGTTCTCAGTTTTCTGTCACCCTATTTCCTGACCGGGCGCAACCTCAGCAACATCCTCGCCCAGACCGCCGTCATCTCGGTTGTGGCGATGGGACAGCATCTGGTCATCCTGACGCGCGGTATCGATCTGTCCGTCGGCTCGAACGTTGCACTGGCTTCTGTTGTCGGCGCGCTCAGCTTTCACGCCGGCGCTCCCGCTTTCGCGGTGATTGCGGTGATGGTTGGCTGCGGTGCGGCGGTCGGCGCCATCAACGGGCTCTTCTACGTCTTCGGCCGGCTGCCGCATCCTTTCATCATCACACTGGCGACACTAAGCATCGCCAAGGGCCTGGCGCTCCAATTGGCCGATGGGCGCGCCATCCCAGGAATGCCAGATGCCATCGATGCGCTTGGCCGCGAGGCGGTCTGGGGTCTGCCTGGATCGGTTTTTGTTGTTGCGGGCGTTGCCGCGCTGCTTTTCGTCATGGCCAAGACGATGGTCTGGGGGCGCTGGATCTATGCCGTAGGCGGCCGGCCCGACGCGGCGGTGCGCATGGGCATTCCCGTGTCCTGGGTCCTGGTTTCGGTTTATGTGATCTCAGGGCTGTGCGCCGGCATCGGCGCCGTCATCCTTGCCGGCCGCACCGACGCCGGTTCGCCTTTGTTCGGCAATCTGTTGGAACTGGATACGATCGCCGCGGTGATCATCGGCGGTGCCAGCTTTCTCGGCGGCCGCGGCCATCTTGGCCATGCGTTGATCGGTGCCATCATGATCGGCGTCATCCGCAACGCGCTCAACCTGCTCAACGTCAACGTCTTCTTCCAGCTCATCGTCATCGGCGTGGTCATTGTCATAGCGGTTGAGTCCGATGTGCTGCGCAACTACCTCGAAGGGCGCGTGCGCGTTGTGCAGGCCGGGAGGCAAGCATGAGCGCCGTTGCGTCCAATGGCGATCATGCGGCCACCGCCGACCACCCCGTGCTCGCGGTGCGTGGTGCTACCAAGCGTTTCGGCTCGGTTCTGGCGCTGGACGATGTCAGCATCGAGGTCCGGCGCGGCGAGATCCTCGGGCTTCTCGGCGATAACGGCGCTGGCAAGTCGACGTTGACCAAGTGCATCAGTGGCGTCCATCAGCTCGACACCGGGGCCATCGTTCTCGACGGTTTGCAAACCCAGATCCGCTCGCCGGCGGATGCACGCTTTGCCGGCATCGAAACCGTCTACCAGGACCTGGCGCTGTTCGACAATTTGACGCCCGGACAGAACTTCTTTGCAGGTCGCGAGTTGGCCTGGCCGCAATGGCTTCCGCGCGGCCTGCGATTTCTCCAACAGCGCAGGATGGACGCCGAGACCCGCGTTTTGCTGGCAAACCTCAAGGTCACGTTGCCGCGGCTGGACGCCGTCGTCGCCATGATGTCGGGTGGACAAAGGCAAGCCATCGCCGTTGCCCGGTCGACCGTATTTGCCCGCAAGGTTGTGATCCTGGACGAGCCGACGGCCGCACTTGGCCTGCGTGAATCGCGGCAGGTGCTCAACCTGGTCGCCGCCCTGCGCGACCAGGGCAACGCCGTCATCCTGATCACCCACAATATGGAGCATGTCGTCGAGCTTGCCGATCGCGCCGTGGTGCTTCGCCAGGGCCGCAAGGTTGGTGAACTGGTGCCGACCAAGGACAACAAGCAGGAGCTGGTTTCCATGATCGTTGGAGCCTGACCCGATCGAGATTTGGGGACCGTTCCGGTCCGCAAATGCCTGAAGCGACTTCCGCCGGAAGACGCCTCAATTCCAAGGGAGGAATGGAATGCCAATGAACCGAAAACTGTTCGCTGGGCTGGCGATCGCCGTTGCGTTTGCGATGCCGGCTTCGGCCGCCGACAAGGTCAAGGTCGGCCTGATTACGAAATTCCCGGTGCCGTTCTACTCGACCATGGAAGATGCCGCCAAGAAATACGCGGCCGCTCATCCGGAGATCGAGCTGGTCACCGGCCAGGGCCAGGCGGCTACCGACATTGAAGGCCAGATCGCGCTGATCGAATCCATGATCACGCAAGGCGTCAAGGGTCTGGCGATCACTCCGGTCGATCCGACCGTTGCGCCAGCGCTCGACAAGGCCGTCGCCGCCGGCATCAAGGTGGTTCTCGTCGACAACAGCATTCCTGACTGGAAAGGTCAGACGGCGCTGGTCTCGACCAACAATCTCAACGGCGGCAAGATTGCCGGAGAGTACCTGAAGACCGTGCTCAAGAGCGGCGACAAGATCGGCATCCTGCAAGGTGTTCCCGGCGTGCCGGCGCTGGACGACCGGGTCACCGGCATGATGGAGGGCCTCGGCGACGTCAAGGTCGACGTCGTCGGCAAGGGTGCAACCAATTGCACGCTCGAGCTCGGCACGTCCGTGACCGAGGATATCCTGACCGCCAATCCCGATCTCAAGGCGATCTACTCGGCCTGTGGCCCGCCAATCCCGGGAGCCGTCAAGTCGATCAGCAATGCGGGCATCGCCAACGACAAGATCATCCTTGTCGGCTTCGACGCCTGCTGTGGTGAGATCGAAGCGATCAAATCGGGCGGTGAAGACGCCAGCGTCGCGCAATTTCCAGCAAAAATGGGTGAACTTGGCATCGACACGGTGGTCAAGGCGATCCGCGGGGAAACCGTGGAGGCCAATGTCGACACCGGCGCCGGCCTGGTGACGCCGCAGAACGTCAAGGACTTCGAATAGGCTCCACACCTTGGCCCGGCGGTCTGTCTCAACCGCCGGGTTCTTTTTGGAACATTTCAGGAAGACGGTCCGCATGAAAGCGCTCATATGCCGAAAGCCCGGCGAACTGATCTTCGAGGATCGCCCCGCTCCAGGCCGGCCTGGCGCCGGATGGGCGCTGGTCAGCATCAGCCATGTCGGTATCTGTGGCACCGATTACCACATTTTCGAAGGCAAGCATCCCTACCTGGCCTATCCGCGTATCATGGGGCATGAGCTCTCTGGCACCGTGACCGCGGTAGGCGAAGGCGTTGCCATCGCGCGCGGTGAGCGGGTCGTCGTAAATCCCTATTTTGCCTGCGGCAAATGCATTGCGTGCCGTCGCGACAAGCCAAATTGCTGTGTATCAATCGAAGTGTTGGGCGTTCATCGCGACGGCGGCATGTGTGAAGAATTGCTGGTGCCTGCCGGCAACCTTTACCCGGCCGCAGGACTGTCATTCGTTGACGCGGCCGCTGTCGAGTTTTTGGCGATCGGCGCCCATGCGGTGAGGCGCTCCAAGCTTGCTGCTGGCGTACGCACGCTGGTCATCGGCGCCGGACCCATCGGACTTGGCACGGCACTGTTTGCGCGTATTGCCGGCCAGGCGGTGACGATCATGGACATGAGCAGGGAGCGGCTCGACTTTGCCGAAGGTCAACTCGGTTTTCCCGTTATCGATGGTGCGACGGTGTCACCCGTCGACCCGGTGAGGGAGCGCACCGATGGCGATTGCTTTGACCTCGTCTTCGACGCCACCGGCAGCAAGGCCTCGATAGAAGCCGCCTTCGCTTATGTGGCGCATGGCGGCGCGTTGGTAATGGTCAGCGTCGTCAAGGGCGAGATCAGCTTCTCCGACCCAGAATTCCACAAACGCGAGATGATGGTGATTGGTAGCCGCAACGCGCTTCGCGTTGACTTTGACCACGTCATGGCGGCAATGCACCATGGTGCCATTCCCGTGGCCAAGCTGATAACGCACCACACGACCCTTCAGAACAGTCCGCACGATATTTCTCGCTGGGCACATCAGAAGTCCGGGCTCATCAAGGCCGTGATCGCCTTTTAGATGAATCCGCGCGCTGACGGTACGCTTAAGGACGACCGCGGGATTTTCGCGCTCGGCAGTTCACTCACCGTCTCTCGACGAACCGAGCCGCGCTTCATTCGCCCATATTGCTTAGTACGTCCTGCTTGACGATTTCGACGCAGCGCAGATTGAGCAGTCGAATGACGCCTTTCTCCTTCAGCTTGGTGAAAACCCGCGAGACGGTCTCGATGGTAAGGCCGAGATAGTCGCCGATATCCATGCGCGACATCGGCAGCTCGATTTGCCGCAATCCGCCCTGCCGCTCCGCCATGTCGATCAGAAAGGCAGCGACGCGTTCGATGGCGTTCTGACGACCGAGGACCAGCAGGTGTTCCTGAGCTCTGGTCAGCCCCTTGAGCGCCAGCGGCAGCAACTGATGCGACATGTCGGTCCCGGCAGCCAAACGGAAGACGCGGACACCTGTGGCATTGATCGCTTCGGCGAAGAAATGATGCGTCGTGCCGGCTTCGAAGCCGAATGTCTCTCCCGCCAGATGAAAGGCGCTTATCTGCCGGCGGCCGTCGGCAAGCAGGCGGTAGACACGGACCGCGCCGAACTCGACCTGGTAGAAAGCTCCGGCCTTCTCGCCCTGGGCATAGATTTCCGAACCGGCAGGAAAGAAGCTGATCGGTTGCAGCGGTGCCGAGCCGTAGCTTGCCGGCTGGGCAGGCTTCAAGGGCAGTGCAATTCTGGAGGTTTCGTAGGCGTGCATGGCTGTTTCCCTGGTTGATCCGTGTCACAGCAATCGCTCGAATCCGCGCCACACGAAATTCGGTTATGTCCCTACGGGAAACTACTTAGGAGCAATCCACGCAAGCCTGTTCATGCCCTGAACGCAGGGCAATCCCAGCATCCTTTCAGCCCGCTTTGCTACGGGGCTTGTGCATTGCCTCGGCGAATCCTCGGCAATCGAAGCCTGTAGTGGCTCGGCGTCCAATGGCGAATGCGCCAAGGTCGGCCATGACCGGTCGTCCATTGGATGTTCGTGTCAGGCTATTCCATTGCTTCCCGGCCGGACAACTGCTCGATATGGATGCGGAAGAAAACATGCGGCGTGCTGTCGGCAAGTGAAGGTTCGACCGGTTTCAGAGCGCCAGGCTCCCACCAATCGGCATGCTTGCTCAGCATCGACCACGCATGGTCGCGCTCCACCTTGTGACCGATCCGGTCGGGAAGTTCTTGATAGCGGCCGTGGACGACGACGCTTCTCCATGTTCGCCCTTCGCCGCGCTCATCGACCTGAACGCAGACCAATGGATTGGCACGCATCCATTCGATCTTCTTGCCCAACATGGAAAACGCATAAAGGTGGTTGTCCGAATGGGCGTAGTGTATCGGCACGACGTAGGGCTGGCCGTCCTTCGCGCAGGCCAGGTGGCCGACACGATTGGCGGTCAGTAATTTCGTGCATTCCAGCACGGAAAGAGTGCGGATCAACATTGGCGCGATCTCCTGCTTTTCGAGGCTGCGCTGGACCGAGGTTTCAACACCCCTGCCAGTGTCATGGTTTTGACCCCCAAGGCGGACATTGATCGTGATCAAGCGGTCGGTCCGGCAACGCACATGATTGCCGGCTCAATGTGGCATGCATTTGGTTTGTCGGAAAATGATTCAAATCAAGGCGGGGGCTTGGCACTTTGCGCATCCTGGGGGGATGTGGAAACCGATCCTAAGCGCTCCGTTCGACAGCGATCTCGAACTGGCCGTCCTCGACGAGGATGGCGAGCATGTGCTTGTATTTCCCTGCAGGAAGACACGGAATGGATGGAAGAGCGCCGCGACCGGCGCATATGTCGACATTCACCCGACCCATTGGCGCGACTGGGACTCACAGAGGGCGCCGACAAATATCGGCAATTCCCTTCCTCAATCGCCTTAATTCCTGGGGTCCACGATCAGCGCCATGCGAACCAGATGTGACAGGCTGCTCGCGGCCATCTTGCTCATGACATTGGCGCGATGGATTTCGACTGTCCGCGGGCTGATTCCCAGATCATAGGCGATCGTCTTGTTGGGCAGTCCCGACACAAGGCCATCCAGCACCTGCCGCTCCCGCTCCGAAAGCGTTGACAGGCGCCCGCGGATCTCCGCGGATTGCGGATGGGTTGCATCGACTCGATTGCGATTGCCCAGCGCTGAACGAATCGCTTCGATCAGAATGTCGTCGTCGAACGGCTTTTCGATGAAATCGGCAGCGCCTTCCTTCATCGCTTGAACGGCCAGCGCCACATCGGCATGGCCTGTCATGACAATAACCGGAAGCCTGTGTCCGCGGGTTCTCAACTGGCGCAGGAACTCGATGCCGTCGATACCCGGCATGCGCACATCGGTCACGATGCAACCGTCGACATTGTCCGTTGCCGTGGCCAGGAAGGCTGTCGCGGATTCATGCAGGCGCACTGCAAAGTCGGCTGTGGCCAGAAGAAACCCAAGCGACTTGCGAACGTCGACATCATCGTCGACCACATGCACGAGTTCATTCCCGGCCATTGGCGATCTCTTCCTTGTCCACGACGCGCAAGGTGAACCGGAAAGCGGTTCCTCCAGACGGCATTGCCTCGGCCCAGATATGACCGCCGTGCGATTCGACGATAGTACGGCAAATGGAGAGGCCGACACCCATGCCTTGCTTCTTGGTGGTGACGAAAGGCTGGAAAAGCTGTGCGGAGACCTCCGGCGCGAGGCCAGTCCCTGTATCGATCACGCTCACTTCGGCCATTCCGTCGTCCCTGGCAACGGTCATCACGTGCAACTCGCGGCGGACCGTTCCCTGCATGGCCTCCACCGCGTTGCGCATCAGGTTGAGCAGAACCTGCTGAATCTGGATGCGGTCGGTCAAGACCAGTTCGGCCGCAGGATCGAGCTGGTAGCTGACACGCACATCGGCTTCCCTTGCGCCAACCAGGGCCAGGGATGACGCCTCCTCGATCAGCGCCGGCAGGCGCTCGACGTGGCGCTCGCTTTCACCTCTTGAAACGAAGTCGCGAAGGTGGCGGATCACATTTCCCGCCCGCAAGGCCTGTTCCGCTGCCTTCTCGACCGCCTCCTTCAGCATTGGTGCGTTCTCTTCCGTGCTTTTCTCGAGAAGCCGGCGGCTGCCCTTGAGGTAGTTCGTGATCGCCGTCAGCGGCTGGTTGATCTCATGCGCGAGCGTCGAGGCCATTTCGCCAAGCGCGGTAAACCGCGCCATGTGGAGAAGCTCCTGCTGCTGCTCCTGTATTCTTGCTTCTGCCCGATGGCGCTCGGTCAGGTCGCGGCAAAAGCCGGTGAAGAAGCGTCCGGTTCCCGGATGCATCTCGCCGACGGAAAGCTCCATGGGAAAGGTCGAACCGTCCTTGCGCATCCCCGTGACGGTGCGACCAAGCCCGATGATCCGGCGCTCGCCGGTCGTCAGATAGCGGTGCAGGTAGGCGTCGTGCTCGGCGCGATAAGGCGACGGCATCAGCAGGCTGACATTCTGGCCTATGACTTCGCTGGACTTGTAGCCGAACAGCATTTCCGCGGCCGTGCTGAAAGATTGGATGCGGCCTTGTTCGTCGATGACGACCATTGCGTCTGGCACCGTTGCCAGGATCGAGCGCAGGTGATCCTCACGCAGTCGAAGTGCGGCATTCGCAAAGGAGAGTTCGCTGACATCCGTGCCTTCGACGAAGATCGCGCCGATGCGGCCATCGTCGGCCTTGATCGGCTGATAGACGAAATCCAGGATGCGCTCTTCCGCCGGCTCGTCGTCCTTGTTGCGAAGGGCTACCTTCATGCCCTGGCCTCTGTACGGTTCGCCGGTCTTGTACACTTGGTCCAGCCGTTCGAAGAAGCCTTGCCCTTCCAGCTCGGGAAGGGCCTCGCGTACCGACTTTCCGATCACCCGCCTGTCGCCAATCAGCCGTTGGTAGGCGGCATTGGTCAGTTCGAAGACATGGTCCGGTCCGCGCATCAGAGCCATGAAGCCCGGAGCCTGCTCGAACATTTGCGACAAGACTGATTTCAGCATCGTCCCGCCGGCTGACAAAACCGCGTCGCTTTGGCTCACCTGAGGCCCCTGGGTTCGGCACACATGCAACAAAGGCTAACTATCACTCCCGGCCGCGCACGCAAAACTGATTCAGGCAGAAGTTTGAAGTGCTTGGCGGATCCTTTGACGCGCATCAAGGCGTTGGGCGCTGGCGAATGTCATTCATCATGCATTCGATCTTTTCAGTGAAAGGCCCGTGCAATGTCCTACAAGTCAATCATCGTGAACCTTGCCGTCGATGCACCTCCTGCACCCATGGTGAAGCTGGGGGTCGAGCTTGCGGAACGGTTTGGGGCCTGTCTCATCGGCCTGGCGGCGGCAGATGTCCCGCCACTGGTCGCGACAGGCGATGGCATGGTCTACGAGGGGGAGATCATGCAGATCCAGCGCACGGAAATCGAAAAGCGGCTCGCCGAACTGCGCGCCGAATTCGAGAGACTGGTTCCGGCATCAATCTTCAGCGAATGGGGCCAAGCCGTCTGCAGCCCGACCCGCTTCCTGAGTGTTTCCGCCCGAGCCGCCGATCTTATCGTTACCGGCAGCGAGACAGGGGGAAATGTCTTTCGCGCCGTGGATGTCGGCAGCCTCGCACTCGGTGCTGGTCGGCCGGTCCTGGTTGCCGCGAGCAATACCGAACATGTCATGGCAAAAACCGTGCTGGTTGCCTGGAAGGACGCCCGGGAAGCGCGGCGGGCGATGGCGGATGCGTTGCCATTTCTGGCCAAGGCCAATGAAGTCGTCGTTGCTAAAATCGATACCGACCGCGACGAAGGCATTCGTGACAGTCTCGCCGATGTGGCGGTTTTTCTCGAACATCACGGCATCATGGCGCGGACCGAACTGATTGCCGGCGAGGCCGACGGCGATCGATTGCTGACATTTGCGCGCTCGATCCATGCGGACCTGATCGTCTCCGGCGCCTATGGGCATAGCCGCCTGCGAGAATGGGCATTCGGCGGCGTCACGCGCACGCTGATCCATGAGAGCGGCATCAATCGCTTCATGTCGTATTGACCGCCGGCCGCATCAGGAACGTCAAATCCGCCGCTTGCGGTCACAAGCTGGAATGATCGACCGGAGCGGGCCGCCTGTTGACCGAGATCAATGCAGCAGCTGCCAGCATGGCAATGATCGCCAAGAGGCAAGGAGCGATCGACATGAACCTTCTCGATTACCTGATTTCCGTTGACGCCAGGACCGCGTTGATGGATCGCATGATGCGCAAGCTTGGCGTCGACAGACAGTTGAAGGTCGTGGCGGACCATGCCGCTGTCACCCATCGCGCGGCGGACCGCTGCCGCTCCTGCGGGCACCAGGACGAATGCTCGACCTGGCTTGACGAACACGAGCACGCTGACGACCCGCCAGACTATTGCCGCAACCGCGATCTGATCGCACGGTTGCAGCACGCGGCCGGCCAACGCTAGAAGTTCACCACAAATGCGTCTCAGGCCACTGAGCAAGGCGCGCGGACGGTCGGAGCGGATGGCGATGCCAACAACTTTCCCACCGTCCACGACCGGAGAATGCGCTTGACGCGCGTCGCGCGTTCGAAGATCTCGGTCAACGATGCGTCAGGCGATCGCCGAGAAACGCGTTTGACGGCCCGGCAGGGTTTGACGAGAGTCGACGCAAACGGAATTTATGCCGATAGATTTGCATCCCATGGGACCAGGCAGTTTGGACGATCTATTTTTTCTGGAAGCATTTCTGCTCTTTATCGCGCCCGGGCCGACCAATGCCCTTCTGATGGCGGGCGCGGCCAAGCGACGGAAGGCGATTCCACCTTTGGTCGCACAAGCCTGCGGATACGGGATCGCTGCGGCCTGCTGGTTTTCGCTGCGACCCTTGCTGCCATCCGGCGCCATCCAGGTACTCAAGCTGGTCGCAGCCTTATGGCTCGTAATTCTTGGCCTGCGCCTGATAGGCAGCGGCCGGATCGACGCGTCCGAAGACGGGGATAGCCGTTCTGTTCTGGTAACGACTGCCCTCAATCCGAAAGCCTTTATTTATTGTCTGGCAATCGTGCCGGTGGACGCGAGGCCGTACGAACTGGGCTTCTTCTGGATCGTACTTCTGGTGATCACAGCCGCCACCGGATCGACGTGGCTTTTGCTCGGCAGGCAGCTGAATGGAGGCAAAGAGATGGCAGACAGGGTCGCGGGTGCGGCGCTTATCGCATTCGCTTTGTTGCTGCTTCGACCGTTGCTAGCGATGGCTGCGACCTAGAGCGGTTCGCATTTAGGTTGACTTATAGCCTGCGCTTTCGATGTAGTTGTTGCATTCATTTGGGGTGACGTCGTCGAGGGTGCGGGCGATAGCGTTGTGTACGGCCTGGATGCTTCGTTTGGCGGCACGTCGCATGCAGTGCTTGAGCTTGGCGAAGAGCTTCTCGATTGGATTGAGATCTGGACTGTAGGGCGGCAGGAAGAAGAGCCGCGCTGCGGCGGCCCTGACGATGTCGCGGACGGCTTGGCCCTTGTGAGACCCGAGATTGTCGAGAATGACAATGTCGCCCGGCTTCAGTGTCTTGATGAGTTCGGTTTCGACATAGACACGGAAGGCCTGCGCATTGATGGGTCCGTCAATGACCCAAGGCGCCTCTACCCGATCATGCCGCAGCGCGGCGATGAAGGTCATCGTCTTCCAATGACCATATGGCGCGTGAGCCATCAGCCGCTTGCCGCGCACACCCCAGCCACGCAACGGCGCCATGTTGGTCTTGACCCACGTTTCATCCAGGAAGACCAGGCGCGTTGGGTCAATGCGGGTCTGATAGCGCATCCATTGCGCCCGCCGACGCATCAGCTTCGGCTTGAGCTGCTCAGCCGGCAGAACGGTTTTTTTTGAAGCTCTTGCCCTCGCGATGCAAGAAGCGACCGACGCTGGCGGGGTGGATGATGAGACCCCGGTCAGCCAGTGCGGCCGTCAATTCATGAAGCGTTATGTTGGCATCCCGCTCGACCTCGCTCAGGACGAAAGCACGATGCTCCCCGTCAATCAGATAGGGTCGATGACCGCCCATCTTGCCGGGTGCCGCACTGCCCAGCCGACGCTTGCGCGCCGCCCACTTGATCACGCTCGAAACTGCCACCTTCAGCGCCGCAGCCACCTCTCGGCTCGTCTCGCCTTCTTCAAGGCGAGCCAGTGCCCGTTCCCGCAAATCCATCGAATAAGGCTTGGCCATCTGTCCCGACCTCCAACGGTCAGAACATCGAATCTGATTTGCTCAATCTTGGGAATCCTGATTCAGACAAAACGCAAACCGCTCTAGGCTCAACGCGGACGTCTTTCCAATTTGAATGCTGGGGTCATCATGCGTTCGCAAATTCTTGTGGTGCTGAACTAAGAGACAAGCACCACCGACAGCGGCCCCGCGCAGAAAAGGCTGTCCTTCACTGCCCTTACGCCGGCGACGTTTTCGGCGGCCACAATGGCCGCCTGCCGCTCGCGTTCGTCGAAGATGGCGCCGCTCAGTTCCACCACCCCTTCGTCCACGGTCACGTCGATCATGTCCTTGCCGGCCCATTTCTGCTTCGCAAGCTCGGCGATGATGTCCTGACGGATCCGTTCGTCGTCCATGGCTGCCGGAGCCGATCGGGGCAAGACACTCAGCAGCGCACGCAGAAGATCGGAGCGGGTGACCATACCGATAACCTTGCCATCGTCGACAACCGGAATGCGTTTGACGCGATGGCGCGTCATGAGCTCGACGATCTCGGGCAGCGATGCGTCAGGCGATGCCGTGACGACATCCGTCGTCATCACCTCCTCGATACGGCGTCCGTTGGCTTGAACATATTCGTCAGCGGCCCTTCCGGGGCTCACAAGAAACTCCAGCCAGCGTGAGCGTTTGCGGTTGGTGCCGAGTTCTCCCCGGCGCAGGAAATCGCCCTCGCTGACAATGCCCACCAGCGTGCCGTCGCTGCGAATGACGGGAAGGCCACTGAACTTTTTGGACAGCATCAATCCTGCTGCATCGGAGATTGACGCCGTTGGTTCTATTCCGATGACCGGTGCGGTCATTATGGCTTCGGCTTGCATGTCTGCCTCCTCCAATATCTATCGGATCATTATCGAAGCCTGTGCGGGACATACCTTGATCTGCATCATTCCCGGCATCGACGGACGTCAATTTGACTTGTCGTCCCCGTCGATGAGAATCCGTTCCGCCGCCCCGTCGAGATCCTCATATTGACCGCTCCTCAAGGCCCACAGGAAGCCGGCCAGCCCGAGCGCGCCGAGGAACAGGGCCACAGGTATGAGATAGACGAGCGTCGTCATGAGGATTGTGCCAATGTGCCGATGCTGGAGCGCCTGTCGGGCGCCGCGCTTCTTGCTGGAGCATCCGGCCCAAAGCCCTGCAGCCGCAACGCGTTTCCGATGACCAGCAGCGACGAGGCGGACATCGCTATCGCCGCGATGAGCGGCGTGACATGGCCGAGAACGGCGATCGGCACGGCAACGGTGTTGTAGATGATCGCGATGGCAAGGTTCTGGCGTATCAGCCGTCCGGCCTTCCGCGAGATGTCGAGGGCGAGGGGCACCGCCAGGAGGCTTTCACGCAGGAAGACGAAATCGGCGGCGTTGCGTCCGATGTCGGCAGCGGTGGCCGGGGCGATCGAGACGTGCGCCGCGCCCAGTGCGGGCGTGTCGTTGAGCCCGTCACCAACCATCAGCACCTTGTGTCCGGCTTTGGCCAGCGCCTCTATGCATTCGACCTTGCCGGACGGCAGCAGGGCCGGAACGAAACGCTCGACACCGAGGGTTTCCGCAACGTCACGACAAGCGGCCGCGGTGTCGCCGGACAACATTTCCACCGACACCTCGGCCTCGTTCAACTCGCCAATGCTCGTCCTGGCATCGGCACGCAGTGCATCCTCGAAGACAAAGCACGCGACGATCGTTCCATTCTTCGAAAGAACCGTTCCGCCAAACCCGCCGTACCTGCCTTCGCCACCGGTCCGCGCCTTCCATCCAGCCCATCCGCGCCGACCCAACCGCCAGGTGCTGTCCGCGGTTGTGGCTTCGATCCCGAAACCGGGGTGCTCGCTGACGGCCTCCAGTTTCGGTTGACCGACAGAATTCGCGAAACCGGCTATGGCCTTCGAGAATGGGTGGCGGGAGTGCGCGGCCATGTCGGCTGCGATCGCCAGCATCGCCGGATCGATCGACGACGCGTTGACCAGCCGGGGCTGGCCGAGCGTGAGCGTTCCGGTCTTGTCGAACACCGCTATATCGATCGTCGCCAGGCGCTCCATGGCCGAACCATCCTTGACCATGATGCCGTTTTCGAACAGGCGCCGAGCGGCGACGACCTGCACGATCGGCACCGCGAGGCCGAGCGCGCATGGGCATGTGATGATGAGAACGGCGATGGCGATCGTCACTGCCCGATGCCAGTCGCCGGTTGCCGCCATCCAGCCAAGGAAAGTCACGAAGGCGGTGAGATGTACCACCGGCGCATAGAGCGCCGAGACGCGGTCGGCGATCCGGCGGTAGTGCGCACGACCACCCTCGGCGGCTTCCATCAGCCTGACCATTTCCGCCAGGAAGGAGTCCTTTGCAGCAGCGGTAGCCTCGACGGTCAGCGGGCCGGTAAGATTGAGCGTGCCGGCCTGAACCCGTTCCCCTGACGCCACGGTTTTCGGCGTGCTCTCGCCGGAAACCAGCGAGCAGTCGAGATCGGAGGCTCCGCGAATGATCCTGCCGTCGACGGGGATCCTTTCGCCGGCAGCGACGAGCAGGTGCATGCCCGGTTCGATCTCGCCGACAGGCAGGTAGTCGCGTGTGTCGTCATCGCGCTGCACCATGGCGCCGCGCGCCGCCAGCCGCGCCAGGCCGTTCACCGCGGTGCGGGCACGCTCCCGCATCACGTGATCCAGCGTGCGGCCGATCAACAGGAAGAACAGCAGCGAGACCGACGCGTCGAAATAGGCGTGCTCGCCATGGTTGATGGTCTCGTAGAGGCTCATGGCATAGGCGAGCGAGACGCCGACCGCGATCGGCACATCCATGTTCATGCGACCGTGGCGGAGCGCATTCCAGGCCGAGCGGAAATAGATGCCGCCGGCGAAGGCGAGCGCAGGGATGGCGATCAGCGCCGACACCCAATGGAACAGGTCCCGCGTCGCGCCTTCCGCACCGGACCAGACCGAGACCGAAAGCAGCATGATGTTGCCCGCCGCAAAGCCCGCGACCGCGACGGCGCGGATCAGTTCCGAAAGCGTCTTGTGCTTCTCGCCAACCTCGGGGTCGAACAGATGCGCCTCGTAGCCGAGCCGTCCAAGCGCGGCGACGACCGGCGGAATTTCATTCCCGCGCCACTGGATCGAGACCCGTTTCGTCGACAGGTTGACGCGAACGCCCTCGACGTAATCGAGCCTGCCAAGCGCCGTCTCGATCGCCTGGATACAGGCCGCGCAATGAACCGTCGGCACTGAAAGATCGGTCTGGTGAAGGTCGTCGCCAAGCGATCGGCTCGCCAATCGGATTTCCTGGCTCGAGGGTAAGACGGATGTCTCAAGATCCAGCGCCATTTCCGCGCCCGGCGCACAACAGCTCATTGCAGCGCTCCGTGGGAAATCATGATCCTGCGGACGTCGCGATAGGGTTCCGCGAGACCGGCATCGGCGTCGACTTCGACGATCCAGACGCCGTCCTTAGGCATGTGTTGCGCGGCGAATTCCTGGCCGGAGGCGAGGGCGAGCGTGACGGACTTGTCTTCTTTCTCGTATGCGGGATGGCGAAACAGCACCTTGACGGCATGCAGGGGAACCGGCTTGCCGGCGCCATCAGTGAGGCTGTAGCGGACCTCGCCCCATGCGATGGTCAGTTTGCCGGCCCAGCCGAGAGCCGCCTGCGCGCGCCCTTCCTCGGCCTTTTTGTTGAATTGCTGGCTCGCCACATAGGTGTTTTCGACGACAAGGCCGGTCCAGCTCGTGCTGGCGAGTGTCGCCATGGTCAGATTGACCGCGATGACCACGCCGAAAAAGGCAAGGACGATGGCCAACATGTGCCTGCCGGTGAATTCACGGGATTTCTGCGCGTTGGCGTTCATCTGGCGATCTCCGGCGCGTTGAAGGTGGCGGTGTACTCGTCCGACTCGAAGCTCGCCTTGTCCTCGACCCGGAACGTGAAGGTTTGCGCCGTGCCCTGGATCTGACCCGCCGGCTGTCGCACGAAAACCTTCAGCACCTTCAGCCGGTCGGGTTCGACCGGGATGGCGAAAGAACGGCCTGTGGGGATATCGTCGCCGACCACGCTCATGTCAGCTCCTGGCAAGCCTTGCATGGTGACGACGATCGTCCTTGGCTCCGGGATCATGTTGAGCAGCTTGACGGTGTAACCGTTGCGGATCGAACCGTCCGACAGCGTGACGAATTGCGGATTGCGGTCATGCAGCACGTTGACTTCGAGCCGGTCGCGCGTCAGCAACGAATAGAGCAGGCCCAGGCCGATCAGCGACCACACACCCATGTAGACGTAAGTGCGCGGACGAAAGATCTTGCGGATATGGAAATGGGCCACCTTGTCGGAGAACAAGCCGTCGGCGGTCCGGACCAGCGACGGATTGACTGAACCGGAGCCGCCCGCGGTCGCCAGCATCATGTTGGCGTTGTAGTCGGAGAGCGTCGCGTAGGAGATCAGCCCGCGCTCCCTGCCGAGCTTGTCCATGACGCCGTCGCAGGCGTCGATGCAAAGCGCGCAGGTGATGCATTCGAGCTGCTGGCCGTCACGAATGTCTATCCCCATCGGGCAGACCGCGACGCAGGCATTGCAGTCGACGCAGTCGCCGACGGACTGTCCCGCGGCCTGCACTTTCTTGGCGTGACGCGAGCGCGGTTCGCCGCGCCAGTCATTGTAGGTGACGGTGAGCGAACTTTCGTCGAGCATGGCCGCCTGGATGCGCGGCCATGGGCACATGTAAGTGCAGACCTGCTCGCGCATCAGCCCGCCGAACGTATAGGTCGTCGCCGTCAGCACGGCGACGGTGATGTAGGCGACGGGTGCCGCTGTGCCGGTGAAGAGTTCGCCGACCAGCGTCGGCGCGTCGGCGAAATAGAAGATCCAGGCGCCGCCGGTCGCCGCCCCTATGACCAGCCAGATGGCGTGTTTCGATACCCGCAGCACGAGCTTGCGCGCGGTCCACGGCCCGGCATCGAGCTTCATGCGCGCGTTGCGGTCACCCTCGATGGCCCGCTCGACGACCAGGAACAGATCGACCCAAACAGTCTGCGGACATGTGTAGCCGCACCAGGCGCGGCCGACAGTCGACGTGATCAGGAAAAGACCGACGCCGGCCATGACCAGAAGGCCGGCCACATAGTAGAACTCCTGCGGCCATATCTCGATGAAGAAGAAGTAGAAACGCCGGTTTGCAAGATCGAGCAGCACGGCCTGGTCCGGCGCGAAAGCTCCCCGATCCCAGCGCAGCCAGGGCGTCAGGTAGTAGATGCCGAGCGTAATCGCCATCACCAGCCATTTGAACCGGCGAAAGCTGCCTGAGGCGCGTTTCGGGAAGATCTTCTTGCGCGCGGCATACATTGGCTGGCGCACCTTGGCGGAATTGACCGCCTCGGCTTCAAGCCGTTCTACCTGCGTATTGTCCAGCACATGCATCTCCACTCGCGCCGGCGGCAACCTGCCCATGCTGGGCTGCCGGCGTAAGGAAGTCTTGCAGCAAGGCAGGGTCAGGCGCGTTGATGCAAGTCAAACCGGGTTGCCGGAATGCAAGTCGAGGCCCGGCAGAGCCGGGCCTCGTCGCCTGCGCGGTGAAGGGAGGAGAATAGGCCCCCGCTTCCTATTCTCCGCCGCCAAGCGAATGAACGTAGACCGCCAGCTCCTTGACCTTAGTCTCGCCCAGGCGCGCGCCCCAGGCCGGCATCACGCCCTGTTTCGGCGCGCGGACCTGGGCGGCGATGGCTGCCTCGCCCGACCCGTAGAGCCAGATCGCATCGGTCAGATCGGGGGCGCCGAGCTCCTTGTTGCCTTTTGCGTTGTCGCCGTGGCAAGCGACGCAATTTTCCGCGAAGACCTTGGCGCCGGGCTCAATGAGGCTTGCGTCCTTGATCTGGCCGGAGAGGCTGGCCACGTAGGCGCTGACCTGAGTGATCTGCTCGGGGGTGATGATGTCGCCGAAGGCAGGCATTTCCGACAGGCGCGTGTCCGGATCGGACGCGAAGCGGATGCCGTGCGTGATGGTCTGCTGGATCTGCTCGGCCTTGCCGCCCCACAGCCAATCGTCGTCGTTGAGATTGGGAAAGCCCTTGGAACCTTGGGCGCCCGAGCCATGACATTGTACGCAATTGACCTTGAAAGCAGCGCCGCCGGCAGCGACCGCGAATTCGCGCAAGGCATCGTCCGCGGCAATCTCCGAGACGGTTTTCTGCTCTACCGCCGCGACATACTTGCCCTTGGCGGCTTCAGCCGCGGTCAGCTCGTTCTTGACCTCGTCGCGGCTGGAATAGCCGAGCACCCCCTTCGTCGCCGAGTGCAGCAGAGGCCATGCCGGATAGGCGATGGTGTAGCCGATCGCCCAGACAATGGTGATGTAAAAGGTTACGACCCACCAGCGCGGAAGCGGGTTGTTGAGTTCCCGAATGCCATCCCACTCATGGCCGGTGGTCGAGACGCCAGAGACCTGGTCGATATGCTCGTTGCTCATGATCAGTCGTCCTCAAGGGGAATCCGGGCAGCTTCGTCGGCCAGCTTGCGGCTGCCGGGGCGCAGCGCGAAGGCGATTGCGCCGGCAAAGAAAAGCGCCATGGCGAGCAACGCCCAGCTGTCGGCGAACTCCCGCATCAAATTGTAATCCATCGATAAAACTCCTCAGCGGTAGCCGGCGGCTTCGTCGTAGTTCTTGAAATCGACCAGCGTGCCGAGCATCTGCAGATAGGCGACGAGGGCATCCATTTCGGTGACCTGTTGCGGGTTGCCGTCGAAGTCGCCGATCTTGGCTTTGGGGTAACGGGCTTCCAGGCCGGATGTGTCGGCATTGGGATCGGCCTGCGCCATCAAATCAGCATTGGCATGCGCGATCATGTCATCGCTGTAGGGGACGCCGACACGCCGGTTGGCGACCAGATGCGTGGAGAAATCCTTCACCTCGATTGGCGTGTCTTTCAGAAACGCGTAGCTCGGCATGATCGATTCCGGCACTACTGAACGCGGATCGGCGAGGTGCTCGACATGCCATACATTCGAGTAGCGGTCACCGACCCGGGCGAGGTCCGGCCCGGTGCGCTTCGATCCCCATTGGAAGGGATGATCGTACATCGACTCGGCCGCCAGGCTGTAGTGACCATAGCGCTCGACTTCGTCGCGGAACGGCCTGATCATCTGGCTGTGGCAGAGGTAGCAGCCCTCGCGCACGTAGATGTTGCGCCCGGCAAGTTCGAGCGGCGAGTAAGGCCGCATGCCTTCCACCTTCTCGATCGTGTTGTCGAGATAGAAGAGCGGTGCGATCTCGACGATACCGCCGACGGTCACCACAAGGAGGGAGCCCACAAGAAGAAGCGTGGCGTTCTTCTCGATCAGTGCGTGTCTGTCCATCAAGCCCATTTTCTGGCTCCTTATTCGGCAGGCTGAAGGGTGGGAACGGAGCCGGGCATCGGCTCCTCCTCGCGCTGGTATCCGAGGATGGTCATGGTGATGTTCCAGGCCATGATCAGGGCGCCGGAGAGGTACATGGCCCCGCCGATGGCGCGCATGACATAGTAGGGGTGCATGGCGGCGACGGTTTCAGCGAAGGAGTAGACCAGGAAGCCCTGCTCGTCGTATTCGCGCCACATCAGCCCCTGCATGATGCCGGACACCCACATCACCGCGGCGTAGACGACGATGCCGAGCGTCGCCAGCCAGAAGTGCCAGGTGACCAGCCGCAGCGAGTAGAGCCGGTGACGGTTCCAGAGCTTCGGCACCATGTAGTAGATCGCGCCGAACGAGATCATGCCGACCCAGCCGAGCGCACCCGAGTGCACGTGGCCAATGGTCCAGTCGGTATAATGCGACAGCGAATTGACCGTCTTGATCGACATCATCGGACCTTCGAAGGTCGACATGCCGTAGAAGGCGATGGCCATCACCATCATGCGGATGATCGGGTCGGTGCGGAGCTTGTCCCAGGCGCCCGACAGCGTCATCAGGCCGTTGATCATGCCGCCCCATGACGGCATCCACAGCATGATCGAGAACACCATGCCGAGCGTCTGCGCCCAGTCGGGCAGGGCGGTGTAGTGCAGATGATGCGGGCCGGCCCAGATGTAGAGGAAGATGATCGCCCAGAAATGGATGATCGACAGCCGGTAGGAATAGACCGGCCGGTTCGCCTGCTTTGGCACGAAATAATACATCATGCCGAGGAAGCCGGCGGTCAGGAAGAAGCCGACGGCGTTGTGGCCGTACCACCACTGCGTCAGCGCGTCCTGGACGCCGGAAAAGGCGGAGTAACTCTTGGAGCCCAGGAACGAGGCCGGCATCGACAGGTTGTTGACTACATGCAGCATCGCGATGGTGACGATGAACGACAGGTAGAACCAGTTTGCGACGTAGATATGCGGTTCCTTGCGCTTCAGGATCGTGCCGAGGAACAGGATGAGATAGGCGACCCAGACGACGGTCAGCCAGATGTCAACATACCATTCGGGTTCGGCGTATTCGCGGCTCTCAGTGATGCCGAGCAGATAGCCCGTCGCGGCCATGACGATGAAAAGCTGGTAACCCCAGAACACGAACCAGCCGAGATCGCCGCCGAACAGCCGCGCGCGGCAGGTGCGTTGCACGACGTATAATGACGTGCAAAGCAATGCGTTGCCGCCGAAAGCGAAGACGACGCCGGATGTGTGCAGCGGCCGCAACCGGCCGAAGTTGAACCAGGGCTGGATGTTGAGATCCGGGTAGGCAAGCTGCAGCGCGATGACCACGCCGACGAGCATGCCGACGACCCCCCAGAACATGGTGGCGATCGCGCCGTAGCGGATCGGTCCATCCATATAGGTGGACGGGTCGATCGGAGCGGCACCTTCGAAGCTCGTGTTGCGGATGAGGACGGCGACAAAACCGAGCAACACAAAAAACAGCACCCACATATGCTGCCGGAAAGGCTCGTCCACGCCGAAGCCGGCAGCTACCAGAGCCGCAAATGTGAAAAGGCCCAAAGCGACGATTTGTGTGCCGAACTTCATGACATGTCCCCGACCTCGGATTCCGATGCGCGGACGTCAATCCGCGTGGACACCAATTCCTCAGTCGCGTTGTCGCCGCCTTGATCCATGTCAAAGCTCAGCTCTTTCGGATTGGGCAGCGTTGGTCTCGCGAAAGACTGGGAGGCTGCCATTGAACAGGGACAAAGAAGGGAGATCGACGCTGTTCGAAACACGCCGCGAAGATTGCATGCTTACGGGCCGATCCGGCAGAGAGGCGATCCCTGCCGCGGTGATGAAGCGAGCGCATCGGGAAAAGCTGCAGCTCTGCGACGCGCTGGAAAAAATCGCCGATGCCTTGCCGCGCGTCGATCGCCTGAAATGCCTGGGCACTGCCAACGCCATCGTTCCGCTGCTGCGCGACATCCATCAATATGAAGAGACGATCATCTTTCCGGCATATGAGGCGGCCATAAGCCGCGGGGAGGCCAGTCTTGCCTCAACCCGCCGGCTGCGCGCCGAACATGTCGAAGACGAATGCTTTGCCGCCGAGGTGACGGAGATCCTGCTGGCGATCGGCCATGGCAAGACGATCGACAATGCCGAAGCCGTCGGCTTCATGCTGCGCGGCTTCTTCGAGAGCCTGCGCCGGCATATCGCATTCGAACGGGAGCACGTCCTGCCGAAGATCGGGATTGTCGATCTCGGCTAGAACCGCAATGGGTGCCGAATGCGCCGCCGGGTCTAAAGCGCGTCGCGTTTGAACGGATTCAGGCGACGCGCTTCACGTGGTCTTTGTTTTTATGCATGTCGTTGTCCCAAAACCGGGCCACTTTTGGGGCGACATGCATTAGGCGCCGGAGCGTTGCTCCAGCCGACTGAGACTATCCACCATCACACGCCGGTTGTTCTCGATCCGGATCACCCCGTCGGTTCGCAGTCTGGTCAGCTGGCGGCTCACCGTCTCGATCGTCAGGCCGAGGAAATCCGCTATGTCGGCGCGTGTCAGCGGCAGATCGAAAGTCGCCGACCTGGCAGTTGGGCCGACCGTTGGATCGATGTTCCTGGCGATCATCAGGAGGAAGCTCGCCACTTTCTCCGACGCGCTCTTGCGGCCAAGCGTCACCATCCAGTCGCGCGCCTCGTCGAGTTCGTTCAGCGTCTGCTTGAGCATGCGATGTTCGAGCTCCGGCGATTCCTTCATCATCCGTTCGATGGCCGTCTTCGGAAACGAACAAAGGGAGGCAGCCGTCGCCGCTTCCGCGTTGATCTCGCTTTCCACCTTGAAAGGTCGTCCCAGGAAATCCGGCGCGAACTGGAGGCCGACAATCTGCTGGCGCCCGTCCGAAAGGCTCTTCGTCAGCTTCACCACGCCGGACAGCACGTTCGAGTAGCTGTCGACGGTTTCGGCGTCGCCGATCAGTTCGCTCCCCGGCTCGACACTGTGCCGTGACGAGGTCTTGGCGAGTTCGACAAGCTGGTGGGGATCGAGCGCGCCGCAGACGCCGCGATGCCGTGCCTCGCAGGACTGGCAAAGAACGGGAATGCCGGAACTGTGGATGTCCTGTCTGACGGTCATTTCATCGCTCGAGGTCAAGATGCCGGCAGGATACCACCACCGCCTCGAGAATCGTTGCGTCAGTTTGTCCTTGCCGCCAGCCGCTTGACGAAGATCAAGGATTCGGCGGGCCGCTGTTTCTAGAGTGCCGCTCATGCAGACACAAATAGCCAACGGCACCCATGCAAATCTGACTGTCGCGGCGGGCGAAAACGTTCCGCGCTACACGAGCTATCCGACCGCGCCGCACTTTCATCCCGGCATCGACGCCATATCGGTTCGCGGCTGGATGGAAAGCCTCGAAAGCGATGACGAGATATCGCTCTACCTGCATGTCCCCTATTGCGACAGGCTGTGCTGGTTTTGCGCGTGCCATACCAAGCAGACACGACACTATGCGCCGGTGACGACCTTCCTCAGTGCTCTGCACAGGGAGATCGAAACGGTTGCGCGCCTCCTGAGCGACAAAGGTCGCGTCCGCGCCGTCCACTTCGGCGGCGGTTCGCCGACCATGTTGAAACCCGACGACATGCTGGCGCTCGGCAAGCTCCTGCGGGACCGGTTCGAATTTCGTGCGGATGCCAGTGTCAGCGTCGAAATCGATCCCAACGACATGGACGAGACCCGTCTGGACGCCCTTGCTGCAATCGGCATGACCAGAGCCAGCCTTGGCGTACAGGACTTCGATCCCAAGGTGCAGAAGGCGATCAACCGCGAACAGAGCTTTCTGCTGACCAAGCATGTGGTGGATGGCACCCGGGCTCGCGGTGTGAACTCCGTCAACCTCGACCTGCTTTACGGGCTGCCGCACCAGACGCTCGAAAGCGTTGCCTCGACGGTCACGCAGGCGCTGACGCTGGAACCCGACAGGATTGCCCTGTTCGGATACGCGCACGTACCGTGGTTCAAGAAGCATCAAACGATGATCGACGATGCGTGGCTGCCCCAGTCCGCCGAGCGGTTGGCTCAGTCGCAACTTGCCGCCCGGCTGATCCAGGACGCCGGATACGAGGTCATCGGTATAGACCATTTCGCAAAGCCGGATGACACGCTCGCGGTCTCGGCTCGCGCCGGAATGATCCGCCGGAATTTCCAGGGCTATACCGAGGATCGCTGCGAAACGCTGATCGGTCTCGGGCCATCCGCCATCAGCCGGTTCCGGCAAGGCTACGCACAGAACATCACCGCGACGGGCGAGTACGAGAAGGTTGTGAACGGCGGGCAGCTGGCGACGGCGCGCGGCATCGAGCTGAGCGTCGACGATGTCGCCAGAGGCTGGATCATCGAACGCCTGATGTGCCAGTTCCGTTTTTCGGCAATCGATCTGGTGGAACTCTTCGGCACGGTCGGCGAAAGACTGCTGCTTGAGGCAAGCCGGCTGGCCATCGACGGCTTCGGCAAGATGCTCACGCTCGATGGGGAAACCTTCGTCGTGCCAGAGGAGAGCCGCCCCATTGTCAGGACGGTGGCTGCGAAATTCGATAAATATCTCGAAAAGGGAACGGGCAGGCATTCCGTGGCAGTGTGAGACGGTCCGGGTTACCGGTCAAAAGTGCTCGCCGGCCCTGAACGGGCCGATGCGCGTTCCGGCCGCGATCAGATAGGCGGTCGACCAGCCGAGCAGAAGAAAGCCGTTCACGCCTTCCAGCGCCGCCAGCACGCGCCAGTCATGGACCGGCACCACGTCGCCATAGCCGACGGTCGAAAAGGTGATGGTGGAAAAGTAGAGCGCGGTCTCGAAGTCGGGCAGGATGCCGAGCTGGCGGTACACTCCTGCCCACAACCAGACCTCGGCTGTCATGACGGCAAAAAGGCCCATCACCACGCTGATCATTGCAACGACCCGGCTTCGCCGACCATGCATGCGAAATCGCGCCACCAGATGTCCCATCGCACGGGTGACGGCAATGAGGCCGAAGGTGTGAATGACGATCGTCAGGCTTATGACGATCGTGCCGACGAAGAGGTTGAGAGCCATGCGAGGAAACTAGGAGCCGCGAGCGACGCTTTCCTTGCGTAAAATCAAACCTGGCGCTGGCCTTTCGAGTCTTGAAGCAACCGGTCGGGTTTCGCCAAGTTCGCCTGTTGGCCTTCGCCTGGTGTGGCTGGACCAAGGCGAAAGAACATCGCCAGCTTCAGGCTTGTCGCGATCCGTTCGGCCCGGTCGACAAACACCGCCGCCGTTTCCGGGGCGAAGAGTTCGGCCGCGGTCTGGCCGAACAGGTCCTGCCAGATATCGAAATCGGCCTCAGTGACATCCCCGAGTTTGAGGTGCGCCGGCACCGGCCGGCCGTGATAGTCGCCGCTCTTCAGGATGACGGAGCACCAGAAGTCCGTCATTTTCTCAAGATGAGGCTCCCAATCGCCGGTGATCTCGCGCGCGAAGATCGGCCCGAGGCGCTCGTTCCCCCTGATTTTGGCATAGAATACGCGGACCAGTTTTCCGATCGACGCCCGATCGACGCCGACATGGCTCAGAGGCTGTTCCGCGACGGGGCGCGCCCTCTCAACCGAAGCTGATTTTGAAGTCATTCATGCTCTCTTGTTTCCGCTGCGGTCAGGTTAATCCCAAGCTGCGAATGGTGGCTTGAAGAAAGCTAGGCCGGTCGCGGACAAGCCGGAAACCCAGATTGTCGGGCGGCGTTCCCACGGCGCAGCCGCCGCTCTTGCCGTCGCGGATGAAGTTCGACATGTAAGTGCGGTGGAAGCCCTCCACGGCGTGCACGCCGCAATTGTCGATCGAACTGGCAATCCTCACACCCTCGCTGGCCATGGTTGCGTGGTGGTAGCACGTCGAGGTCCATTCCCAGACGTTCCCCGCAACGTCCGCCAATCCGTTTGAGTTGATACCAAAAGCCCCCTGCACCCTTGGTTCAGGATCTGGCTTCCGGCCGAGCGCGCTCTCGGCGCGATACTGGGCGAGCCAGCGCCGCGCCGGGTTGTTCGGCTCGTTTTCGTCACCCTCTATATCGCTTCGGAATCGTTCGGCGGCGGCATAGGCCCACTCCACATCCGTGGGCAGTCGCCATGTCGCACCTGTGCGGACCGAAAACCAGGTCGCATAGGCTTCGGCATCGATGTGGCTGACGCCGGTGACCGGAACGTTGCCGATCTTGCGCGAGTCGGCGGGCTTGCAGGCGCCGTCCGCCACGCAGCGTGCATAGTCCGACACGCCTACCTGGTATTTCATGATTTCCAGTGGCGCATCGATGGTTTCCTGCACGATGGGCGCCGCGACGGGATGGCTGTCCTTGAGGAATTCCCCGGGCTGTGGGTGATCGAACGAGCCAGGTCCCAGGACAACCAGTTCGCTCACCGCTACCGCTTGGGGAAATTCCGAAGAACTGCTGTCGAGCGCATGGGTTATGCCCGTGCCGATCAGTGCGGCGGCCGCAATTGTTCCGAAGGTGAAGACAGGATCGAAGGACATGGTTTTGAATCCCGCTCCAAGTGCAATCCCTTGGCTCCGCCGCGGGATTGCACCGAGCATCGGATCTCCCGTCTACGAGGCGATCGCCTTGGGCGCTTCGACCTGCATCATCAGATCGTCGTCCCAGCTTCCGTCGACCGTGAAGTGCGCTGTCGCTCCGAGTTCCACTGCCTCGATTAGATTGTGGTTCACATAGGCGTAGACGCCCGGCTGCAGGAAGGTGTAGAGCGCCGCGCCGGCCGACCCGCCGCGGATGAACCAGGTTTCCAGGTCCTTGGCCGGAGGGTTGGCGAACTTGCCCTGTTCCCAGACAAAGTCGCCATGACCGCCGATCAGGTGCGGACGCGTGTCGCGGTTGGCCTGCGAGTGAACGATCAATATCGTTTCGCCGACCTTCGCCTTCATGGCATTGTCGCCGGTCAGCGAACCGGCCTTGCCGTTGAACACCACATGCGTCGGGATCAGCCCGCGCATGACCTTCACGGTGTCGTCGTAGTTGTCGCCGGCCGTTTCATATTTCTTGAATTTTCCCTGCTCGTCGCGCGGGATGTAGAAGTCGTTTTCGCCGATGTAGTAGATGTGGTCGTAGCGAACGGGCTTGCCCTTATCGTCCTTGAGGCCGTCGCGCGGCAGAACCATCACCGCCCCGCTCATGCCTGACACGACATGCCACGGGATCATCGCACCACCTGGCGCGCAGTGGTAGACGAACGTGCCGGTGCGGGTTGCCTTGAAGCGAAGCGTGACCTGCTCGCCCGGATTGATCAGCGTCAGCCCGCCGCCGCCGAGCGCGCCGGTAGCAGCATGGAAATCGATGTTGTGGGCGAGCGTATTGGTGTCGGGATTGATCAGGGTGAGTTCGATATAGTCGCTTTGATGCACGACCATAAGCGGGCCTGGAATCGAGCCGTTGTAGGTCATCGCATTGAGCTGCGTGCCGTCGGCATCGATGACGACTGGCTTCTCCTCGATCGTCATCGTGAATTCGACGACCTTGGGCCCGCCCTTGGCCACTTGCTCATGGGCGTGGACGAACGGCGGCGCGACCAGGGTGACCTTTTCGCGTGGCAATCCAGCGACGTCCTTCGCGCTCGCCACGGCCGGCAATTGGCCAATGGTGGCAACGGCGGCCGCGGTAAGGACAGAGCCTAACAAAGCTTCTCGTCTCGTAAGCATTTCCATCTCCTTTGTTCACCCATCTGATGATCCAAGAATAGCCTGCTCGCGGACAGCGTCTTTGCGCTGGCGCAAATCTGATTTCATTTGTTGGGTTGCTCGAATGACTGGGCGGGGCAGCGGAGCCGGCTGAGCGTCACCAACTGCCAGCTCCGGATCAGCAATCTTGGATAGGGCAAAACGTTGGGGACGGGAGGATGGTGTCGTGTCTCGACGCCCCATATGAAACAGGCCGGACCAGACCGCTCCCCCGGTCTGTCCGGCCTGTGCCTCCGGTAGATTGCGAACCGGAGGGCATCTTGTGAAAACGAGTCAGTTGGAAGCAGCCTTGGTCGCCTCGGCGAACAGTTCGGCGAATACGGGTTTGGCTTTTCCGACCTGCTTGACGGCTTCAGCCGCCTCCAGGTTGACGGGCTTGCCGACCACGACCAGCGCAACCATGCCCATGCCGTAGTGTGGCGCGCACTTCACCCCATAGACGCCCTCCTTGGCGAGGGTCACGGTTATTTCTTCGCTGGGCTTGCCCTTGAAGGCTTCGGCGCCGTCCGGGATCATTCCTTTGATGCTCTCGGCATTGTGGGACTTGTCGGTCGGCACAAACTTGATCGTGTCGCCGGGCACCGCCCGAACAAAGGCGGGTTGGAAGACCATCGAACCTTTCTCACCCTTGTTCAGCATCTGCACGATATGTTCTTCGGCATTTGCAGTGCCGGCAATGGACAGCATGGCGATGGCCGCGGCGATCAGAGGCAGTTTCATTTGGAAATCCTTTCTTGAGTTCTCACGGCATCAACCGGTTGCGCCCTTTCTAAGCCACCAGACGGCTTGGCGATTTGCGCTGGCGCAAACTCGGGAACAAAACATCCCTGGCGCTTTTCATGGAGCGTGGCGCATGGGAGAGAGCCAAGGCACGCGCCTCTTGCCGCCCATCGGTCGCCCATGAGACATTCCAGGACCAGAGGGACTCGGGTGCGTTGGCCGCGGTCAAGTTCGGGAGGGAACAGAGTTGGGTAGCCTCGATCGCTCGCTGATTGCCGGGCTGCCTGTCTTCGAGGGCATAGCCGCCACGGATCTCGATCGCATCCTCGGCCAGGCCAGGTCGCTCCGGATTGCCAAGGACCAACCGGTGTTCGAGCAGGAGCAGGACGCACATTCCTTCTTCCTGCTGCTCGACGGACATGTGCGTGTGGTGAAATCGACGCCTGACGGTCACGAGGTGACTGTGCGGTACATAAGTCCTGGCGACCTGATGGGCATTGCCCATGCGCTTGGCCGTACCACCTATCCGGCAAATGCGATCGCTGCCGCCGATTGCGTGGTTCTTGCCTGGGCAAGTCACTTGTGGCCGACATTCGCAGCGAATTTCCCGAGCTTCGGCGCCAACACCTACAAAATCGTCGGCAGCAGGCTGCAGGACGCCCACACGCGCGTCATCGAGATGGCCACGGAGCAAGTGGAACAGCGCGTTGCCCATGCGCTGCTCAAGCTGGTCAAGCAGGCTGGCAGGAAGACAGAGGAAGGAATCCTGATCGACTTCCCGATCTCACGTCAGGACATTGCCGAGATGACAGGAACGACGCTCCATACTGTGAGCCGGCTGCTCTCGGCCTGGGAAGAGCAGGCATTGGTCAAAAGCGGACGCCAGAAGGTGACCGTGGTCGAACCTCACCGGCTGCTTCTGATCGCCGAGGGCCGTTCGGAGAAGAGCTAGTCGGAGTGGGAACTCTCGACCGCCGCCTGCAGATCGGCGCTGAGTTGGTCCGCGTTCAGGTCGTGCTCCCGTGCCGCGTCGGAAACGGTGTGGAACGAAGCAATTGGGCAGCCGACGCAAAGCAGGCCGTGTTGGAGCACCACCCGGATGGCCGCCGGCGACCCGTGCATGATTTCGTCCATCGTCGCATCGTCGCTGAATTTGCGCTTCATGCCGCTCGTCCAAGTTTGGAAGCGGACATGTTGCATCTGATTTCCGGGATGCTCGTTGCGCTGAGACAAAGAGGAAGCAGCCCGATACATCCTCATTATCCATGAACGGCGCAGATCGTCGACCGCGTCAGGAACCGCTTCTCCCGTCCATTGTCGAGCGAGAACATGCCGCCGCGACCGGGCACCACGTCGATAATGAGATCGGTGTGCTTCCAGGCCTCGAATTGCGAAGCGCCGATGTAGAAGGGCGCGTCTTCGATGTGGCCGAGCAGCACATCATGGTCGCCGACGATGAAACCGCCACGCGGATAGCACATGGGTGAAGAGCCGTCGCAGCAGCCGCCGGATTGATGGAACAGCACCGGACCATGCTCGGCAACGATCTCCGCGATCAGTTCAAGGGCTGCCGGCGTCGCCGTGACCTTCGCATGCATGGTCTTTTCCGGTTTCAAAATTGGGGCGCGGCCCCTCGCGGAGCCGCGCTGCGAGCCAAAGAGGCGATCAGAAGAAGCCGAGCTTCTTCGGGCTATAGCTGACCAGCATGTTCTTGGTCTGCTGGTAGTGGTCGAGCATCATCTTGTGGGTCTCGCGACCGATACCGGACTGCTTGTAGCCGCCGAAAGCCGCATGCGCGGGATAGGCGTGGTAGCAATTGGTCCAGACGCGGCCGGCCTGGATCGCGCGGCCGAAGCGGTAGGCGCGGTTGCCGTCACGCGTCCAGACGCCGGCGCCGAGGCCATAGAGCGTATCGTTGGCTATTGCCAGCGCTTCGTCGTCGTCCCTGAAGGTCGTGACCGAAACCACGGGTCCGAAAATCTCCTCCTGGAAGATGCGCATCTTGTTGTGGCCCTTGAACACCGTCGGCTTGACGTAGTAGCCGCCCGCCAGATCGCCGGGCAGGACGTTGCGCGACCCGCCGGTCAGCACCTCGGCGCCCTCCTGCCGGCCTATGTCGATATAGGACAGGATCTTTTCCAGCTGCTCGGACGAGGCCTGCGCGCCGATCATCGTCGCCGGGTCGAGTGGATCGCCCTGTACGATCGCCTCGACACGCTTGAGGGCGCGTTCCATGAAGGTGTCGTAGATCGATTCGTGGATGAGCGCGCGGCTTGGGCAGGTGCAGACTTCGCCCTGGTTCAGCGCGAACATGACGAAGCCTTCGATTGCCTTGTCGAAGAAATCATCGTCCTCGGCGACAACATCCCTAAAGAAGATGTTGGGCGACTTGCCGCCCAGTTCCAGCGTCACGGGAATGAGGTTCTGGCTGGCATATTGCATGATCAGCCGGCCCGTCGTGGTCTCGCCGGTGAAGGCGATCTTGGCAATGCGCGGCGAGGATGCGAGCGGCTTGCCGGCCTCGAGGCCGAAGCCGTTGACGATGTTGAGCACGCCTGGCGGCAGCAGATCGCCGATCAGATCGGCCCAGAGCAGGATGGCGGCCGGTGTCTGCTCGGCAGGCTTGAGCACGACGCAGTTTCCGGCTGCAAGCGCGGGGGCAAGTTTCCAGCACGCCATCAGCAGCGGGAAGTTCCACGGGATGATCTGGCCGACCACGCCGAGCGGCTCGTGGAAATGATAGGCGACGGTATCGTCGTCGATCTGCGAGAGGCTGCCTTCCTGGCCGCGCACGGCGCCGGCGAAATAGCGGAAATGGTCGATCGCGAGCGGCAGGTCGGCCGCGGTCGTTTCGCGGATCGGCTTGCCGTTGTCCCAGGTTTCGGCGCGAGCGAGGAGATCGAGGTTTTCCTCCATGCGATCGGCGATGCGGTTGAGGATGAGCGACCGGTCGGCCACGCTGGTGCGCCCCCAGGCGTCCTTGGCGGCATGCGCCGCATCCAGAGCCGCCTCGATGTCCTGGGCATCCGAGCGCGCCACCTCGCACAGCAGCTGGCCGTTCACCGGCGAGTGGTTCTCGAAGTAGCGGCCCGAGCGCGGCTCGGCCCATTTGCCGCCGATGAAATTGCCGTAGCGCTTGTCGAAGGGCGCCTTGACCGAGCGTGAGAATTCAACCTTGTTCATGTGTCTTCCTCCCAAAGCCGACGTCGCGGGATGCGACGCTTCGGAAGAGAGACTTGCGATTTCCGCCGCTATTGTCACCGTGCCGAGGACAGTGGGCGGGCGGCATGTGTCGCAGAATTGCGACAGTCACGCGAGGATTCGGATGGTCAGTGAGGCCTGTGGACATCCAGCCGGTTGAGCTTGCGGTGAAGTGTCGCCCGGCTGATGCCGAGCGCCTGGGCCGCAGCCGAGACATTTCCGTCCGCCCGCGCCAGCGCCCGCTGCAGCACGCCGCGCTCCGCCTCGGCGAGGACTTCGGGGCCGCTCTCGGCCCAACCAAGCAGATCGGCGGCGGGCATCGGCCTGTCGAGACACTGTTGCGTAATTCCAAGCGCTAGGCGAGCCGAACGGGTCGCGCCGACCACAAAGTCGTCCGCGTCGACCGCGATCAGCGCGCCCGAACCTTTGTCGGTCACCGGCGCCAGCAGAATTCGCGCCTTCGGGAATGCTATCTTGAAGTTCTCCGCCTCGATCCGGCGCGCCGCGTCGACCACGGCCACCGAGATAAGATTGGCGAAGGCCTCGGTCAGGTCGGCCCGGCAGGAAGACACGTCAAGCGCGGCCACAAGATCTCCCTGGTGATCGTAGATCGGAGCGGTGGTGCAACTGAGCCCCGTGTTGCGCGTATGAAAGTGCTGGTCGCGGTGGATTGTGAGCGCGCGCTGCTCAACCAGGCAGGTGCCGATCCCGTTGGTGCCCTGGCTTTCCTCATTCCAGACCGAGCCGGTCCACAACCCCCATGAATGAAACGTTTCGTCGTCGACCTGGGCACCGCGTCGTTCGACCGGCACGCCCTCACGATCGGCGAGAAGAACACAGCATCCGACGCCACCCACCGCAAGATAGAGGCGGTCCAGGCTCGATTGGGCAGCCCGGACAAGCGGCTCGATGCGTTGCCGGGCCTGCCCCAGTTCCATTGCCGTCAGGTAGCGTGGTGGGCTGCAGTCGGCTGGATCGAGCCGATGCAAATTGGAAGACCGTCGCCAAGAGGCAACCAGCGCGGACTTTGCCGCCGCGTCGGAAGCGATCGCGGCCTGAATGCGGTCGGCATGATAACCGGATAGATCCTCGCCCATGCTATCCCTCCCAAACTCCAACTCTTCCTTTCAATTCCTGGACCAGGTCAGCTGCAAGACCGGGCCAAGCTGTCATCACGCCCTGCTTTCGGATTTCAATCGTCCCATTGTCAATTCGTCGGAAGAACTAGAAGGGCAAGGCATTGCCCCACCAGGCTGGCCCAAATCGATGGTCTCACCGCGAACGTCGAACATCTCTGAACGTCGAACATCTCTGCCGAAACGAACCGTTCAGTCCTGACAACCTACTCGACCTGGATTGGGCATTCATTGATCGAGAGCAAAGTTTCACGCGGCACGACGGCTCGCGACACAAAGCCGGCACCGCCAGCATGCGGCTCGGCTGGCGGTCGCTCGACGCCGAGGCTTACCGGATGGGCGTCTCGCCGCGAAACAGCGGCTGGTGCGCCCGCATCAAGGCGGCAATCCGGTCGGCGACTTTTCGCACCGGCGGGGAGTGACGTTCCTCATGATGGGTGACGATCCACTGGTCGGTTTCGAGTTCGGGGATAGGCTGAGCGACGCGAACCAGCCGTGGATCGCTGTCACCGACGAAGCACGGAAAGACGGAAAGGCCGGCGCCGGCGGCCACCAGTTCGCGCACCGAATGGGTGTTGTTGCCGCGCACGGCGATGCGGTCGCCGTGATGGGCTTGCAGCCAGCGCGCCGAAGCAATGTTTGCCCCGTCGCCGGTGACGCCGACGAACAACCCGGCGGCGATGCCGTTGATCAGGTGGCGCCCTGAATAAATGGCGTGGGCGACCTTGCCGCTCTGACGGCCGGCCAGCCACTGCTCGGTCGGTCGCTCGCTGCGGATGCCGATGTCGGCGGCTCGGCGTCCGATGTCGACCCTGTCAGTGGTGGTGACGAGTTCCACCCTTATGCCGTCATCGACCGTCCAGATCTCGCCGATATGGGCGGAAACGAAGGCCGAGGTCCATGGCCCGGCCGAGACGCGGACAATGCGGTCGGGCAGGCTTCCCTCGCGCCAGCGGGTCAGCGACTGCATTGCTGCCTCGACGTCTTCGGCGCGGCGCAGCAGTTCTTCACCGACCGGGGTCAGCCGGTAGCCGGTCTGCTGACGCACGAACAGTGGTTCGCCGATCTGCTTTTCGAGCGCGGTGACGCGTCGTCCAAGGGTGGCTGCGCTGAGGCGCGTGGTCCCCGTCGCTGCGCTCAAGCCACCCAGCCGCGCAACGTCGAGAAACAACCTCAGATCGTCCCAGTCGATATCCATTTTGCAGAAATGAAAAACTTGTTGCGACCGTGGCTGTAGCGCGAAGCGGCCATCTTACGCAAGTATGCAGGCATTGGAGGCGTTGGACAATCCCGCCTGGCGGGACAGTGACAAGCGCCTGGCTGGCCAGGAAGCCAGCGCAATCCTTTCGATCGCGCATGCGCTTCGCGCCGATGTTTTGCGCTTTCGACCAACCCAGGCGCGCCGGCATTCCGCGCGCCGAAGGAGACGATCATGTTGTATGAACTTCGACGCCGTTTCGCCCGCTGGCTTGCCTATCGCCAGACGCTTGCGAGCTTGAGGCGTGTGCCGGACAGCACACTGGCGGATGCTGGCATTTCTCGCGAAGAGATCCGCAAGTGTGCCCGCTACGCCAGCCTGCGTCGTTGAGACAATGGAGGCGGGCATGCAGCAGCCACTGAGGTCCGGCCGCGCAATGTCGCCATACGGCCGGCGCCCGGCTATACTAGGGCCACTGTTCGGCCCGTCAGGCGTCTCCGACATCCGGCCCCGGGGGGAACTTTCGGCTGATCGGCGGGCTTTTCGGATACCGTCCGTCGGGACGATGTGGAGAATTCGATGCGGAACCTTATGCTGGCCCTCGCGGCCCTTGCGCTCGCTGCCTGCCAATCGGCTCCTGAAGCGCCGCAATCCGCCGCTCCCGAACCGGCCTTGGATCCTGCCGCTGTTGCCCCTGGCCCGGCCATCATCGATCAATCCGTAACGATCACGCCTCCTGCAAAGGGCGTTCCGGCAAAGTACGCTGCTTTTTCGGGCAATTGGGCCGGACGATTGGAGGGCACATCTGAAGGCAAACTGGCTGTTCAATCTGTCTCGTCGAAGGGAGAGGTGACGGTCACCTATGCGTGGGGGATTCTGGGCGACAACAATCCGGGAGAGGCGGCCGGCGCAGGAAAAATCGTAGGGACCACGTTGAAGCTTGGGCGCCTCCCGAATGGCGCGGACGTCAGTTTTGCGATGCTGCCCGACGGAACCCTGGCCGCAACCAATACGCTCGCCGGCCAGACCTACACGGGCGTGTTCGTCAGGCAATGATCAAGGAAGATTCGGTCGCGCTCCCGAAGCAGGTCTGATCGCCAATATCTTAAAACACACCGCCAATGCCTATGCCCGCACCAATATCTGGCGGGGGAGGTGCGGGGCGTTGCGGGGCGGCCTGCGAGCGTTTCGCAGTCTTGCGGTTGGAACCGGTTCGCGAGGAGTCGGCATCCGACGCAACTTTAGCCGGCTTGGCCTTTACGATGACCGGCTGCTTGCAGATTCTGCCGGAGCGCAAAAACAGATCGCCGAGCAGTCCGACTGTCGGCTCGGTCGTCGATGCGACCTGTTTGGTGTTTTTGTAATAGTCGGTGAGGGCGCGGATGGAGCCCGTGCCCCAATCGCCGTCAACCTGCATCCGGTAGCAACCCAGGCGACGAAGTTCCGTCTGGATGCTGCGCGCAAGATCGCCCGCCTTGTCCTTTTCCGCTTCGCCCGCCGATGCGCCGACAATGAGGGTTTCGAGGCCGGAGACGACGCTTTGGCGAGCGCCCTCAACGCTTTCGGTTGGAGACAGATTGGCGACCTGAGTGCCGACCGGCTCAGGCAACCCGGCTGACGGTGCCGGAATCTCGACCGACCGCAACGTCTGCCCGACGACAAGCACGGCAGTTTGCAGATCGCTGGAGGCAAGCTCGACCTGCAATCTTTTCTTTGCGATGGGGTCCGCCAGAATTCGCGAAAGGCTTGCGCTCAATTGTGCTGGATCGAGTGCCTGCTGCTCCGTGAAATAGAACTGCTCGCGCAGGTTCGATTGATCCCACGGCACTTGGCGGCCAGCTGTCAACGCTTCGGTTTCGTTGCGGACGCGGATCATCATGTCCGAGACGCTGAGCCCGGGGATCTCGAGATTCTTCAGCAACGCAACGGTGAACGGGCTGTTTTCGCCGCCGCCATCGGCCGTGACATTGCCGGGCTGAGTGGCAAAGGCAACGAACGTGTTCTCACCGACGTCAACTTGCGCCAGGCCATTGCCCGCGCCGGCGCCGGCACCGAGCGGATTGTTGCGGCACGCATCCAGGAATATGAATGTCTGGCGGTCCCGGCGCGCGAACCTCGCGATCACATCATTCAGCTTGATGGCGCTGGCCGTCAGTTTTTCGAGGCTTTCGGGATCGGGCGTGTCGACCGGAAGCAGGTAGTTTTCACCCTGCAACTGCACGCCATGGCCGGCATAGAAAATCAACACCGCGCTGGCGTCCGGCAGCTTTACATCGGCGTCTCGAAGCAGTTTGGCGAAACCCTCGGTCGAAAGATCGGTTCCCGTCAGGACTTCGAAATTCAGCCGCTTCAGGCTCTCGGAAAGCCTTGTGGCATCGTTTGCCGCGTTGGGGAGATGCTCGAGCCGGGTGCTTTGGTAGTTCGAATTGCCGATGACGATCGCCAGCCGGTTGCGCGGCTGCGGCGACGGGTTCTGCTCGACCGCGGCGCGAACGCCAGCCGAGCCAAGAAGCACGAGAAGCAGAAGCAGCGGGATGCGAAACAGGAGTCTGTGGCAATGCGTCATATCAGCATGCTCGTTCCGGTCTGCGTCAATCCTGGTCTTGCAACCTTCGAAGCGCACCACCACGCAAACACAATCATGCCTGAGCGTATGGACCCCGTGCCGCCGAAGGCCTGCAAAAATTTATACCAAGTATCATGTCAAAGATAGGGAAAAGGGATTTGTATGCGCTCGGTCACTGGACTGTGGAGGATACGATGCCGATCAAGATCAACCTTGCGCTGCCGGTTTATGGCGCAGCCTACAAAAGCGTGTTCGTTCGCAGCCTCTTCGCGGCCCTGACCCACAAGAGCCTGTCCGGCTACGCCTTCACGCTGTCGGAAATCGAGTACACGGACATCCCGTTTTCCCGGAACTATCTGCTGACGAATTTCTACTACGGGAAGCCGGATTGCAGTCACATCCTGATGATCGACAGCGACATGGGCTTTTCTCCTGACCTCATCGCGGCGATGCTGGCGCTGGACAAGCCGGTCGTCGGCACCTTGTATCCCCGGCGCCTGGTCGATCTCCAAAAACTCCACTCGCTGTCGGCGCTGCCCTTCGACAAGGCCTTCGCACAAAGCCTGGAGTTCATCGGAACCCCTGTCGAACCCCGGCAGGAGATTGGGGGCTTTGTCCGGGTAACGTCATGCGGCACGGGCATTTTTCTGGTTTCCCGCGACTGCGTGACGACGATCATCGAGAGATTGCCCGAGACAGTGGACCGCTCTCGTTACAGAAGGAACAAGTACACCGCCCGGTTCGAGAATTTCCTGACGCCGTTCGCGAAGATCGTGACCCCGGAACTGGATCTGCCTACCGATTTTTCTTTCTGTTACCGCTGGTCGGAGCAGTGTGGTGGTGAAATATGGGCAAGCTACGACCGCAAGATTGCACATGCCGGAAACTTGACCGTGTCGGCAGCCTATTCTGATCTCTAGAATATGCTCTTTGAACTGTGGCCCTGGGTGTGAACAGCTCGCTTCGAGCTTTTCTATAGTGACCTTCTGGCCACAGATGGCCTGATAGTCGCCGAGGGCGAGCGCCGAACCATTGCCGTAGTGCGGCTCGCCGCGTACACTTCCGGCCAAGCAGATTGTCAACGGGTCCCAATCAGATGGGACGGTGGTCCAATTCAATCTGCCTTGATTTGTGCCGGTATCAATTTCGCGTAAGGGCGAGGTCGGATGAGAGTGCCGCACGAAGCCTATCAGTTGGCCGGCATCTCGTTGCTTGCCTTGGCGGCAGCATCCACGTTGCAGATATCTGGCGCTGCAGCCTGCTCCGCCACCGCAAAAGGCGGAGGCGATCCGTTCCAGGCGACGTCCGTTACGGTGGAGTGCAGCACGGCCGGCGATTTTCAGGACATCGATGGCGTCTTCACCACCCGGTTTACAGGGTTCGCGAACTCGTCGGAAGTCCTTGTCAACGACTACGATGGCAATGGCGACGATATTGTAGACATTTTTGGCGGCACCCTGACCGACGACGCGGCGACAACGCCCAATGTCGGCGGTCTGCCCGCGGGAGGGTCGACCTCCTTGCAACCAGCGGATGGAACGATCGAACTCCTTGGCGGCAACGACCAGTTTGGGATGTTCTACGGGGATTTGTCGGGCGAGCCGTTCGCCCCCAACGTCGTGGCCAATCTCAATACCGGGGCGGGCGACGACGAGGTCGTCATCCAGGCCGGCAGCATTCAGGACATCGACCTTGGAGATGGCGCCGATAGTGCCGTTATATCCGGCAGCGGCACACAGGTCGGCAATGTGACCGGCGGCGGCGGTAACGACGTGATATCGGTCGGTATCCTCAATACCAAGGAGGGAGTTTTTTACAGCGCGCCAACCCTCGGCGTTGTCTCTGGGGGCGACGGCAACGATATCGTCGACATTGCGGGAGGCAGCGTTGAGGCCGTGGATGCCGGGGCCGGCGACGACCAGGTCAGCGTCAACCGCGATGCCACGGTCGATCTCGATGTTGATGGAGGTATCGGAAACGACACGATAACGGTCGGCGACAAAGCCACCATCGGCGGCAGCATATTCGGCAACGAGGGCAACGATATCGTCAATATCAACGGCGGGACCATCGGGACGACCACGGCGCCGGGTGTCGTCGACCTCGCCGACGGCGCCGATATTTTCAACATGACCGCAGGCCAGGTAACCGGTTCGGTATTCGGCGAAGGCGGCGGCAATACCTACGACGTGAGCGGCGGCAGGATTGACGGTTCGATTTTCGCCGGCAGCCAGAACGACAACGTCACGATCTCAGGCAACGCCAGTATCGGCATCGACCTTGGTGAGGGTGGCGACGGCACCGATTCTGTTGGCCTCGAAGATGGCGACGACAGCTTCCTTATGACCGGCGGCACGCTCGGCGGCGCCGTGAGCGGCGGCGCCGGCAATGACACGATCGATCTGCGCGGCGGCACGATAAACGGCTTCATCGAAGGCAATGACGGCGACGACCGGATTTTCGTATCCGGCGGCGTTCTGAGCGATGAAATCATCGGTGACCTCGGCAACGATACGATCACCATCAGCGGCGGAACGATCGCCGGGCCGGTTTCCGGCAATGAAGGTGATGACCATATCAGCATCTCGGGCGGCACCATCGGCACAGCCGCCGTGCCGACCCAGGTCGATCTCGGCACCGGGGTCAATATTTTCGACATGAGCGGCGGCACGGTCAACGGATCTGTTTTCGGGGAAGGCGGCGGCAACACCTATACGATCAGCGGTGGCACGATCACCGGATCGCTGTTCGCCGGCGGCCTGAACGACAGCGTCACGATTTCGGGTACCGCCAGTATCGGCATCGACCTCGGTGAGGGTGGGGACGGCATCGATTCTGTTGGCCTGGAAGATGGCAACGACAGCTTCCTGATGACCGGTGGCACGCTCGCCGGCGCGGTGAGCGGCGGTGCGGGCAATGACACGATCGATCTGCGCGGCGGCACGATAAACGGCTTCATCGAAGGCAATGACGGCGACGACCGGATTTTCGTATCCGGCGGCGTTCTGAGCGATGAAATCATCGGTGACCTCGGCAACGATACGATCACCATCAGCGGCGGAACGATCGCCGGGCCGGTTTCCGGCAATGAAGGTGATGACCATATCAGCATCTCGGGCGGCACCATCGGCACAGCCGCCGTGCCGACCCAGGTCGATCTCGGCACCGGGGTCAATATTTTCGACATGAGCGGCGGCACGGTCAACGGATCTGTTTTCGGGGAAGGCGGCGGCAACACCTATACGATCAGCGGTGGCACGATCACCGGATCGCTGTTCGCCGGCGGCCTGAACGACAGCGTCACGATTTCGGGTACCGCCAACATCCAGGGCAATGCGCTTGGCGGCTCCGAGGGTATCGTGCCGGGCGCCATAGAATTGGAAGACGGCAACGACACCTTCAACATGACTGGCGGCGCCGTCGGCAGTTCGGTCAACGGCGGCACCGGTAACGACACGCTCAGCCTTCTCTCTGGCTCGATTGCCGGCAATTTCAACGGCAATGCAGGTGATGACGTCATGTCTGTTGCGGGCGGCACCATCGCCGGCAATGTTGTCGGCGATGCGGGCGACGATCAGGTGACCGTCAGCGGCGGTACCATCACCGGGAACGTAACTGGCGACGACGGTGATGATACCATGGCGGTCTCCGGCGGAACCATCGACGGCAATGTCAGCGGCGGTGCCGGATTCGACCAGGTTTCAGTTTCCGGCGGCACCATCAAGGGCGGCATCGACGCAGACCACGTGCATCTCTCAGGCGGCACGATTGGCGGTAACATCACCGGCCTCGGCCCCAACACGCTGATCATCGATAATGTGGGCACGGTCGATCCGCTCAACCTTGCCGACGGGGTCCTGTTCAGCGGCACGGGCGCCAATGGCACCGTCACCGACACCGACCTCGCGGCGGGCGGCAAGAGCCAGAACTTCACCGGCTTCGACAATTTCTCGGCCGACGCCTCCACGCTCCGCTTCAGCGGTGGCACGCAAGGCATCAACCAGCTCAATCTGGGCAACGGCTCGACGCTGTTCATCAACGGCAACGTCAACATGCCGGGTTCGATCATCGCGACGAATTCGCTGATCGACATGACGGACGGTGTCCCCGACGACGTGTTGAAGCTGGGCGGCCTCACTCTCAACGGCGCCAGCATCAGCCTCGACATCAACCAGCAGACGCTGCAGTCGGATCAACTTGTTGCCAGCGCGTTTTCGGCCACCGGCGCCAACACCATCATCGTCAATCTGCTGGGCACGCCGCAATTCGCCCAGGCGACCGATATCCCGCTCATCGTCTCGGCCAGCGGGCCGATTGCCGGAACCTTCACCGTCGAAGGCATTCCCGGCACGCCGGGTTCGCTTTTCACCTATGAGGTTGTAACGGGCGCGAATGGCGGCTTGTTCCTGCGTGCTACGCCGGCCAATTTCGGTATTGCCGCGGCGCCCACCAGCGCCACCAACGCCGGCGCGGTCACGGTGGCAATCGACGCTCTCTACGGCATAAACCGCGACGCGCTCGATTCTGACCTCAACCTCTCGCCCGCAACCGGAGGTGCAATGGTGCCGATTTCGTCCAGCTTCGGCGTCTTCGCCTCCGGCCAGTTCGCTCATACCGAGCATGACGGCTACGACATCAGTGGCGGTGGTTTGAATGGCCCCGGCCCGAGCTTTGATGCCAATGATTTTTCGGCCGCCATCAGTCTGGATTTCAATGCCGCCAAACACTTCCAGTTCGACAAAGAGTATGGCCTGAACGTCGGTATTTTCGCCGGTTATGCGTCGACCGATGTCAACCTCGGCGGGTTCCGGGGATTTGATGCCATCGGCGAAGGCACCAACAAGGCCGGCATGTTCGGCGGCTACGCGCTGTTCCGCAAGAACTACAACTACGCGCTGGTCTCCGCCTCCGGCTTCTTCGGCGGAAGCGACGTGACCAACGGCGTGCTCGGCACCACCGGCAGCTATGACACCAAGGGCTATGCGGTGACGGCATCGGTCGGCCACATCTTCAAGCTGGGCGAGCGTACCCGTTTCGATCTGCGCGGCGGCCTGCTTGGCGTTTCGTTCCGTGGCGATCCCTATACCGACAGCGGCGGCAACGAGTTCGGCAAGAGCCGACTTTCTTTTGGCGCGATCAAGTTCGAGCCAGGCATCTATGGCGATTACACGCTAAGCAACGGCATGGTGCTCAGTCCCTATGCGCGAGTCGAATTGCAGCAGCGTTTCGGCTACAAGAACACGACCGAAATCGACACCAGGGAGATCGCCTTCGACGACGCCGATTTTTCCGCCGCGCTGTCGACCGGCTTCAACCTGAAGGTGTCGGAGTTGACCACCGTTAGTGGCGAAGTCCGTGGCAAGGCATCGTCCGACAGTTCCACCATCGGCGCCAAGCTCGGACTGAAGATCGCCTTTTAGCTGGTATCCACCACACTCAGGCAAGGTGCAGGAACGCTGCAGCCGGATCATGGCCTGGCCGGGTCCGCCAACCGAGATGCTCGCCAAGCGGGGGCAAGTGTTCTATGCTCTCTGTCGGCACCGCATGATCGTGATGTCGATACGGAAGTCTGTTGTCATAGGCAGGGGGGTTCCATGTTCGAAGTCGTCGGATTCTGGTGGAAAACACGGTCAAGAAGCTGGCTCGCCATAGAGACGCTTGGCTTGATCGTTGCGCTGTCCGTATTGCTTTTGCCCGGACTGGGACGCGCCAACGCACAGCCGAACTGGACGCTCGATCCGACCGCTTCGGTACTCACCTATCAGTCGGTCAAGAAGAACACGATCGTCGAAACCAACAAGATCAGGAATATTTCCGGCAGCCTCAGTTCGGCGGGCGATGCCAAAGTCACCTTCGACCTCAATTCGGTCGATACGGGGGTCGACCTTCGCAATGTCCGCATGCGGTTCCTTTTCTTCGAGACATTCAAGTTTCCGACCGCTGAATTGACCGCGAAGGTGGATCCCGCGGCATTTGCCGACCTGGCGACCAAGCGACGCGTGAAGGCGGTTCTTCCGTTCCGCCTCAACCTGCACGGGGTCGACAAGGATATCGAGGCAAACATCGTGGTGACCATGATCAGCGACAACATGGTGTCGGTCGCTTCGGAGGCTCCCGTCGCCGTGCATGTGGAAGACTTCGGACTGCTGCCGAACGTCGACAAACTCCAGCAGGCGGCCAACGTGACCAATATTGTTCCGACGGCTTCGGTGTCGTTCGATTTCGTGTTCACTGCTGACGGCAGCAAGCCGGCGGCTGTCCAAACCGTCGCGGCGAGCGCCGAAGTCGGCCCTGTCGCCACCGATGCGGCAAAGACGAACTTCAGCGACGAGGAGTGCCTCAACCGGTTCGCGGTGCTGTCGCGCACCGGTGCCATCTACTTTCGAACGGCGAGCGCGCGGCTCGATAGCCAAAGCCGCCCGCTGCTTGGCGAGGTCGTCGGTGTCGTTGGCAAATGCCCGGGCCTGAAGGTCGAGGTTTCCGGACACACCGATTCCGATGGGTCGCCGGTCGAGAACAAGCGCTTGTCGGAGCGCAGGGCCCAGGCGGTTGCCGACGCCATTGTCGCCGCGGGCATTGCTCGCACGCAGATCACGGCCATCGGATACGGCGAGGAGCGCCCGGTTGCCGCCAACGACACGCCGAAGAATAAGGCGCTCAATCGGCGGATCGAGTTTTCCGCCACCAAGCTCGTCAACTGAGGAAGGATCTGTTGTCCCGGTGAGTTTCGATCTGATTGCCCGTTGCGGTGGCCTTATGCGCGGCATCGGGCTTGTCGCGCTGGCACTGCTTTTGACGTTGTCTGCCGCCAGTGCCGAACGCCGCGTTGCGCTGGTCCTTGGCAATTCCCAATATCAGCATGCCCCGGCGCTGCCCAATCCGGTACGCGATGCCCAGGCGATGGCCGAACGCCTGAAGAGCCTCGACTTTGAAGTCGTTTCCGGCTTCGATCTGACCAAATTGCAGACCCAGACGACGATCGCTCAGTTCGCAAAGCAGGTGCGCGGTGCCGACATTGCCCTCTTCTTTTATGCCGGCCACGGGTTGCAGGTTTCAGGCAGCAACTACCTTCTTCCGGTCGATGCAGCGCTTGAGGACGAGACCTCGCTCGACTTCGAGGCGGTGCCCGTGGATTTCGTTCTGCGGCAAATGTCGCGCGAGACCAGCATAAGGCTGATTTTCCTCGATGCCTGTCGTGACAATCCGCTTGCCGAGGTGTTGGCAAAGACCGCCGGCGTCAAGGGAGCAAGAAGCGGTCTTGCCGAAATCCCGATCGAGAACGGTGGCGCCGGCACGCTTGTCGCGTTCGCCACCAGTCCTAACCAGGTTGCCTATGACGGATCGGGCGAACATTCGCCGTTCGCTTCGGCGCTGCTCGCGCATATGGGCGAAACAAATGTTTCCATCACCGAAGCGATGAACCGCGTTACCGCCGATGTCTTCAAGGCAACCGCCGGCAAACAGCGCCCTTGGATCAATGTCTCGCTGACCACCGAGGTCGTCCTGCACAAGATCGATCTCAACGCACCGCTGATCGTCGGCGAGGCGAGCGCCCCGCAACCGGAAGGCGGCTCGGATATGCGCAACGCCACGGCAAATCCGTCGGGCTCCGGTGACGACGCCCAACTTGCCCTCAATGTGCTGCGTCAGAAAATCCCGAAGCTCGCTTCGGATGACCCCATCTTTTTCGACCACCCTGTCGATTTCGGTGATCCGGAAATCGACGGCAAGAGCATTGCCGAGCTCATCAAGAGCAAGCCACGCTTCAGTCCGGTGGAGGGGCTCGACAAGTCGGTATGGGAAGGCAAGCACTGCGACGGCTGCCATCAATGGAACGAGGCACGGCTGTGCGAACAGGCGAAAAATTTCGCCGCCAACGATGTCTCTGTTTTGCGCCTGCAGCATCCGCTTGGGACACGCTTCAAGGTGGCACTGGCCAAATGGGCTCAAGGTGGCTGCAAGTAAGTTCTAATATGCATCCGCTGATTGGCGCAGCGCCTCGATCTCGGCCATCTGGATGCCCATTTCGACGAATGCCGAAAGAACGGAAAACCGGTCCGCGAGTGCGACACGTGCCAGTCCGGCCAGAATCCCGGCGTTGACTGCATGGGCGGCAGGAAATGGTTGCAAGGCAGATTCCGTCGTCGCGGCCCTGGCCGAACCATTGTCACGCCATCCCGCGGCCAGGGCAATCCAGCCGACCGGCGTTGTTGGCGGTGTCGCCGCGGCTGTGCTGACGGCCGCCCGATGGCGGGGACTGTCCGGTTCACCCACCCAGTCGTGGACAAGCGCGAGCAATTCGTGATCGCTCTCGTCGAACAGGTCTGCGAGGTGGCTCAGGCATTCATGGGCCCACCACACCGCGGCCCTCTCGGGAAGCAGGTAGGCACAGAATGTAATCGCTTCCTCGGGAACGCGCCCGGCGAGCAGGTCGCGGCAGAACTCGATCGGGCGCTGTTCGGTTGGAAGGGTTCTCATGTCCCGGGCAATGGCGGGATATGCCATGAAAAGATCCCGTGCCGTTTTGAATCGGAGCCCATTGGCCATGATCGCCACGCTTTCATCGAGGAGCTTTGGCCACTCAAGCCCCAGGCGCGGCGCGGGTCAAGTCTCAACCGGTGGGACGACAACAACTGTCGGCTCTGTCCTGCCCTCGGCGTTTGTCGACAGACAATTGCCTCGGAATTTGGTATGATCGCGACCATCGAAACCGCATGCTCAAACAGGAGGAGCCACTATGCAGTGGGGCAGTTCAGCTTTTGTGTTGGCGGTCGTGTTTTGCTCGACCCACGCTTTCGCCGACCCCGTTCAGAAATCGGAAGACATTGTGAAGTTTTTTGCCGGTGCGGCCGATCTCGGCAAGTCTCGAGGAATTTGTGTCGGCTCCGAGGAGGAGTGCAAAAGCAAGAAAAAGGCAAATGACGCGCCAGCAGAAAAATCCAGCCTCGACATGCTGATCAATTTCGGGCTGAATTCGGCCGAACTCGACACCACTGCGCGCGCTGAGCTCGGCGAGTTCGCCAAGGCCCTGAAGGACAACCGGCTGAGCACGTTCAGCTTCGTCGTTGAAGGCTACACCGACGCCACCGGCACGGTGCACTACAATGAGGGCCTGTCGCAACGACGAGCGCAATCGGTGGCGGCCTTCCTGACGGCCAGCGGTGTCGAGGCTGCACGCATCAACCCGATCGGCATGGGCGAAAAGAACTCGCGCAGCCCCAACCCGTACGATCCTGTGAACCGCCGCGTGGAAATGCGGATAAAGACGCAATAGCCACCCAAAACCGCACGGCGGTGCTTGGAACGCCGGCCGTCAGTTCGTGAGCACGCCGCCCATGGCCACACCGGCGCCGAAGATCAGCGCCTTGGTGAGGAAGTCGTTGTTGTCCCGGGGCGGCGGAAGAGGAAGATCATCCTCCCGCGCCACGGTCTCACGGTTGCGCCGCTTCTGAACGACCTTCTGATGTTTGCGGGGCTTCTGTGCCACCGGCCTCAGCGTGCGGACCTTCTGCACCACCTGCTTTTTCGGCTGCGCCGCACGGGCTTGATCGGCAGCGTATCTGGTATCGAGTGCCGCGACCTGCCGGTTTTGGGCCTTCGGGTCATTCAACTCGTCGATGTTCAGCTGCGCCACGGTGGCGAAGCGACCGTTCGGAAACTGGTCGAGATAGGCCTCGTAGAACGGGATGGAACTGCGCTTCGAAGCCTCGTCCCAAAGGCGTTGCTCGACTTCCCACGAAGGAGGATCGCTGGCAACAGGGGCAGGAGCGGATATCGCTGCGGCGTTCGATGCGCCGGCCACGGGATTTGCCGCCGGCGCGACGGGTTTTCCCAGGAAAACCTCGCGTCCCAGCGATGCGTTGTGCCAGGGCCTCTGGCGACCTTGCGTTGTTTCGGCCACTTCGCCGCGCACGCGCGTCAGCGCGCCCTGGATTTCGACGCCGGGTTCGGTCAGATGCCTGGCGAGCGCCGTCGAATAAGGACTGTCGGCGCCGTTGCCGTCGAAAGCGATGGCGCCGGGATCCGTTGCATAGGCAATCAGCAGGCCGCCGGTTCCGACGCCGTCCGATTTTGCTTCGACCGGCGCCAGACCGGTGCCCAACGAGGTGGAACGGCTCTTCGGCATCGAGGCCGCCAGCGTTCTTGCCAGCGGATTGTCGCGGCAGGCATCGAGGATGATGACGCCAACCGCCGGGTCCGGCGGCAACGCAGCCATGAAGTCGTCGATCTGTACGGTACGGGTCTTGAGATAGGCTGGCGACGTCAATTCGGCGTCGACCGGTATCAGGTAGTTCTTGCCGTCGACCTGCATGCCGTGACCGGCATAGAAGATGACCGCGAGGTCCGCGTCGTAGGATTGCTCGGTAAACCGGCTGATAAGGCTGCGCATGCCTGCGTTGTCCTGGTCGACTCCTTCGATCACCTCGAACCCGGCATTGCGCAGCGTCGATGCGATGAGACGGGCATCGTTGGCGGGATTGGGCAAGGTAACCGCATGGACATATTCGCTGTTGCCGATCACCAGCGCGACGCGTTTGGCGTTGGGCGTGGCAGCCTGGGCGCCGGCGGCGGCAAGGGCCCCGAATGCGGCAAGGAAAAGCAGGACAATCCCACTCGGAAAGACGGCGAACGCTTTCATGGACCAGCCCTCCGCCCACCCGGGCGCGCTATTGATGTCTGATGCCAAATTTCGTCAGCGACAGAGTCGTCTGTGCCAAAAATGGCTCTTGGGCATATGTGATCTTGACCACGGTCTTGGTTCACGAACGGCCCGAAAAAAGTTGCCTACGGCAACACTCGGCAGCAGCAACACCAACGGTCCGGGAGATTCGTGCCGCGCGGGCAGGTTCAAAGCGTATTCTGAACCGAGCTTATGAGGGCCGTGACGGCCTGTTTGTATTTTTCGAACTCCGGAGATGTCTGGCGGATCTCCATGGTCGTTGTCCGCGGGCCGGCGTCGGTGGTCACGCGGCTCAGCTTTTGCCCCATCTTCCTTTCAGCCCAGTCGACCACATAGCTGGCTGTCTTGCCGGTAAGAAACGGGTTGGCCTGGATGACGGCCGACCCCAGCACGGCGCTCAGTTGCGCCGAACCTGCCGACACCAGCACCTGATGCGCGCCTTCCATCCCCAGGAAATGACAGAGATAGAGCCGGCCGGCTGTGATCTGGTGACCGCGCGCCCGAAGATAGGCTTCGCCTTCGCGCGCCAGATTGCGCACCATCTCGCGCGAGATGGTGGCATCGTAGCGCAGGGCGAGCAGGTCGGCGGTCGACAGCGTGCGCGCAAGTTCCGGACGATAGGTATTCATCATCCTGATCCAGGTCTTGGTTATGAACTGGCCGGCGCCGGTCGCTGAAGAATTCGGGTTCTTGGCGCGAGCGCTGCCGCCACTTTCGACATGGACGATACGGTCGGTGAGCGTTTCGACAGCGGAATCGTCCGAAGCGACCGCGGTAACCGTGCCCAGCGGGTCGATCGCCTCGCCATTCTGATAAAGTTCGAAATGCAAATGAGGCCCGGTCGAAAGGCCGGTGGTGCCGATATAGCCAATGATGTCGCCGGCTTTCACCTTGGTGCCGACACCGGCCGCGATGGCAAATTTCTGCATATGCGCATAGCGCGTCTCGCGCCCGTTTCCGTGCGAGATCTTCACCAGATTGCCATAGCTGCCGCCATCGCCCTGGAAGGTGATCTCGCCATCGAAGGCGGCTTCGATCGGCGTGCCCACGGGAGCCGCCCAGTCGACGCCCTTGTGGATGCGAACGGTCCCGAGAATCGGATGCTTGCGTGGCCCGAAGGTGGAGGTCATGACCCCGTTGACCGGCGTGACCATGCCGTTGGTGACTGTCAGCGAGCGAACCTGATCGTCACCCGTAACGCAGGCAAACTGGCCGTCGCTCTGCTGGAAGACGAAACAGTCGAGGCTTTTTTCGGCGCCCTGGACGCCCACATACAGGACCCGCCCGGCACCCTCGTCCCCGCCGCGCGGCGTCTGCGAGTAGATCAGCACGAGACGCTGGTCCTCGCTTGCAAAGGCGTCCAGATCCTGTCCTCTCGACAGATACATGATCGCTTCGCCGATCACGCCGGTGGGAACATTGTTGCGGGCTGCCGTCGAGTAGATCGCGTCGAGCAGACGATACTGCCTCTTGTGCGTGCCTTCGGCCTGTGCGCCCGAATAGTTGAACAGATCTTCGCGGACCCAGGGATCGACACCAGATACGAACGCGCCCGTGGCGTTGCGCGTCAGCGTGCCGACGAACACGTTCTTGGCGTAGATCGAAACCTGCATGAGGGACATCGTGGTCGTCTCGCGTGTCGGCCTGAAACCGCGCATGGCAACGACATAACCCGGTTCCAGGCCGTCCCGGTTGAAGAGCGCCTTCAGGGCTTCGCCTGCCAGCTTGGCATCGTCGGCGGAGAAATGCGCATCGAGCGCAACGCTGTCCAAACTGCGGTCGTTGAGGATCTTCACGAACGTGTCTTCGGTCGCCTCGAACCGCTGATACTCATTCGTGACGACTGCGACGCTCGTGTTGTTTTCGATCTGGGTCTTCTGGAATGCGGGAAGGGCTGCATCGCCGGCATCGATGGTCTCACCCCAGCCTGCTTCTGGATCGCCGGCGTCCGCCTTCTGGTCCGGCGATGCCGCGGGTTCGCCAGCGGTGGGCGATGGTTGAAGATCGTTCTGCAGATCGTCGGATGGCGCGGCAGCGGTCTTTCGTTGCGCCTGGAAGAAGGCGAAATCCTCCTGCGTCGACGGTATCGTCGTCATGAATTTTTCGCTGGCGCTAAGCATGACGTCGGACAGAATTTCGATCTGGGGCGAAACGCCGGCCTGATCGAGTTCCGCCGGGCGCGGCATCGTTCGGCCTTTCGTTGCGGCGCCGGCATCGGGCGCCAGGGTGATCCACATCGGGTCCCCGGCAAGGTCGATAATGGCAGGCACATAGACAGATGCATCGGCGGGCACATCGTCCACGCCTTCGACCGCATGCAACTCCTCGTCTTCATCGCCGAACGACCAATAGTCCGCGGTGAGATAGAGGCCGGCGGCGATCGAAAGCAGCAGAACCACCGCGAGACCGGCAGCAAGCCTGCGCCAGAGCGTGCGCCTGCGGAGGGCAGCGCGCGCCTGCTTTTTCTGCTTGAAGCTCGTGTCGATACGGTGCGTCACGGATTGCTTCCGGTCAGGAAGAAGGTCCACCGCACCTGCTCGAGTGTGTCGACTTCGAGAAATTGCGCCGCGATGTGGCCGCGCTGCCAGCATTCGTCGATGCCGCGTATCGAGAAACGCCGCCGCTCGATGCACATTGCGGTGGATCCCGTCAGGATCGCATGACCAAACACGTCCGTTGCATAGATGTAGATGTAGCGGTTCGTCAGTTCCTCGCGGATGACGTTAACGCATTGATTTGCACCGATGGTCCACCAGCCGTCGGTCTGGTCCGCATTGTCGACCTTCTGGCCGACTGCGAGATTGACGACGTCGAGTGTCTGATTGCAGACCGTGAATTCGGCGCGCGCCTGGCTGGATGACAGCACGGCCAACAGCGTGGCGCCCGCCATCACCGCAAGCCTCATGCGGCCCGTCAGGGCAAGCAGGGCTCGAACCGGATCACGCCGCTTTATGGGCAGGCCGGCAGGCGAGTGGGGCAAACACGGGCGGCTGAGTTCCATCGGGCGCCCATGCTATCCGCCGAGCCGGAAATACTTGGCGGTGGCTGAGAATTGAGATCCGTCGGTCTCGATTTCTTCGAGGATTTTGGGCAGCAGCACCGAGGCTGGCGTGGGCGTGGAGAACGCAGCCGCCTGGATATCCTGGGGCCCCGTGATCACCATTATGATCTGCGGCACTACCTTTCCGGCGGCTTTGTCGGCGGCGCCGAGACCAATCGGGATGCTGAAGGTGGCCTTGCCCGGTTGTGTGACGATGCGGTCGTCGAGGTTGAACACCATGCCCTTATGATCGATCAGCAACACACTGGAAATGAGCCCGCCGCGCGTCACCAGGGTGCCGCTGATCGGCGTACCGTTCGGCACCGATGTCCGATCGAGAACAAGCTGCGGCTTGTCGGCTGCGGTCTGCCCCAGAAAGCGCAGAAAGTTGGTGACTTCGCATTGGCTTGGTTCAATCAGGCGGACGCTGATGTCTGGCTCGACATGGAATTTTGCCTGGAAATCGCCCAGCATCCGCTCGAATGGCTGGACCTCGGTGCCAAATCCTTCGATCGCGGCGGCCTTGTCGGTTGCCGACATCAGGGTGGCATAGAAACAGTCGCCGCCGCCGAAGTCACGAACCCAGGAGACGCGTTGCGCGACGTCGTCGACGACCGGGGGGATCTCTGGTTTGGGCACGTTCAACGCGACGACAGGTTGATCCGGCTGTTTGGCCGCCGGTGGCACAGGCTTTTGGCTCTCGGTTTTCGCGACATCCGTCTGGCTGGCAGTGGGTTTGAGTGCCGGCGCGGTCGCCTCGGGCGCTGCCGGCTGGCTGGTCTGTGGCTCGGGCTTTTGGCTCTCGACAACCTCTGGCTGGGCCGGCGGGGGCGTTGAGACCTTCTCGGCTGCTGGCGGGGCTGGAGCGATCGTCTCAGGCGGCGGAGCCGGCTTTTGACTGTCGCTGGCCATCGTATCCGCCTGGATTGTCGGCGATGCCTTTTCGGGCGGCGGCTGCGCGTCCGTTGCGGATGGCTTCGGGGGTTGCTCGGTCTGCGAGGGGACTTCGGCGGGCTTGGCCGGCTGCGGCGTTGGAGCCGCCGCGGCATCTTGCTGGTTTCCAGCCGGTGGTGCGCTGGCCTCCGGCTGCGCGGGCGGCACTGGCTTTGCCGGCTCGGGGGCGTTCGCAACAGTGTCCGAGGGGGCCGGCTTCGACGTTTCTGGTGCAGGTTTTGATAGCTCTGGTGCGGAAAGCGACGGCTTGCCGGCAGTCGGCGTCGCAGGCGTCATGAAGCCGCTCAGATACAGGCCGGCGCCGGAGACGACAGCCAGCGTCGCCAAGGCGGCGATTGCGATGGTTCGGGTCTTCGTGGATTTCTTGGGCACATCAGCCGCGACCGCGCGCGGAGGGCCGGCGGCCGCCGAAGGCCGCGCTTCGGATAAATGCGCGGGCCGCACATGCCTGACGAAGGGCTGCCCACCCGAACCCGTTGCGGCTGCGGCGTCGTGCCTCTCGACATTGGGTGGCTGGGTCTGGGTTTTGGTGTCAGGCGCAAGGGTTTCCCCGGTTCGCGGCAAACCCGGCCGATCGCGGGGTATGGGAGTCGGCGTCGCCGTCCCCTCGATGTCGTCACGCGTCATCCTGGCGATTTCCGCCATGCTGACCGGCCGATCTTGCGGATCCGGTTGCAGCATGGCTTCGACAATGTCACGAAAATTGTCATCGATGTCGGAGAGGTCAGGCACGGTCCGGCGCTTTTCGATGACCTCGAACTGCGAGCCGCTCATGTCGATAGGTTTTCCGCGCAAGGCGGCAACCAGCACCAGCCCCAGGCTGTAGATGTCGGATTGCTCACTGACGTCGCCGCCGTAGAGCCCGAGCTGTTCGGGTGAAACGTAGTTGTACTTTCCCGCGAATTTTCCGCCGATCAGGGTCTCGCCGCCCACGGTCGCCGATCGAGCGATACCGAAATCGATGATCTTTGCGCGGTCGACCCGGCCTCCCGGCAGGATGATGTTATCCGGAGAGAGGTCGCGGTGTATTGCTCCCGCCTGGTGCACGGCGCTGAGGCCGGACGCGAGGCGATGGCAGAGCTTGCGGACCTCGTCCGTCGGCATCGCGCCGCGTCGCATGATGTCGAACAGCGACTCGCCATCGACGAATTCCATGGCAAGGTAGGGACGACCGATGCCGGGATCGATCGTGAAGACGTGATACCGCACGACCGCATCGTGCGACAGGTGGTTGAGGATCGATGCCTCCTTGCGGAACAGAGACAAGATCGTCTGGTCACGGGCGAACTCGGGCAAGACGATCTTGATCGCGACGTGGTCGCCGGTCTGGATGTTATGACCACGGTAGACCTCCCCCATGCCACCGAATGCGATCCGCTCGTCAAGCTCGTAGATGCCGCTGAGTTGCGTGCCCACGGCGGTGTTGGCCACAACAGCCGATATTCGCGTCTTGTCGTCGGCGCTCATCAGCCTCAACCCTCCGCTTTGTAAGGATTTGGATGAGGCGATTGGCCATCGCGCCCGTCTCCGAACTTCACAAGCACGATAGTCACGTTGTCTGTTCCGCCGCGCGCCAGCACCGTTTCCAGCAGGCTTTCGCAGGCCGCCTGAGGTGTCGCGGACACGGTCGCCGCCTCGATCTCGGCGTCGGTGACATGCGCCGTCAGCCCATCGGTGTTCAACACAAATATGTCCCCCGGCATGATTTCGCCTTGCTGGAAATCGATGACGATCTCGTCGCGGACGCCGACTGCATGCGTAATGACATTTCGGCGCGGCCAGGTGAGCGCTTCGGCCGCGCTGATCATGCCCCTGTCGACAAGCTCCTGAACTTCAGTGTGATCCTTCGAGATCTGCGAGATCGAGGCGTTGCGGATTAGATAGACGCGGCTGTCGCCCGCCCACAGGCAGGCAAACCGCCCATCCATCGCCAGCAGCGCCGCAAAGGTGGAGCCAATGGTTATGCCGCGAGATTCGGATATGCCGCGGATCTCGGCATTGGCCCTGCTCAGCCTGTCCTCGAAGCGCGCCCGAAGGTCAGGTGCGGAGCTTGCAATGCCGATCGTTGCCAGATGATCGACGATACTGGCTGAAGCGACCTCTCCCGCGTCATGCCCACCCATGCCGTCGGCCACCACCCAGAGGCCAGTTTGTGGCTCGACCAGATAGTTGTCTTCATTGAGCTCACGGACACAGCCTTTGTGGCTCACGCCGAAGCTTTCAAAGGGAAGGGCGACATTGTTCAATTTGCCACCAAGCGCTTCTCAAGCGTCCTCTGCGGCGCAGCTTTGGGCGCTCGCTCGCGCCACTTTGCCACAGGCTCGACCATTAAAGTATCGAAAACTAAAGGTTTGAGCGCCTGTGGTTACGGAACGGCGCCATGCTGACTAGGGCGAGACCATAGCCACGATTACGTGTGCCTGAATTTTGGCGGCAACCTCGCCGCTACCATGTCTGTCTGCAATCACGGATGCGGCATAGTCGGTTGCAGCTTCCAATTTCCCCGGGTCTCTGGCCTCGATTTCAGCGCGAAGAACAGTTCCCTGACAATACCCGACGGCCGGAAAGCGCGGCGAGGACGCGCGGCTTTGCTCGGCTCTCGTCTCGATCACCACACGGGAGAAGCCTGCCTCCTCCAGCTCGCTGCGGATCAGTGCCGTATCGTGGTAACCGTGCGGCGTGCGTGCCAGAAAGCGCGGCGGATCGTTCGGAAAAATCCTTGCGAGAGCGTTCGTCACATCATTGGCAAATACATTCTCTTCGATGCGATCCCATACGTTGAATAAAAAATGTCCTCCGGGCTTCAGGACTCGCTTCGCCTCGCGGTAGCCAGATGGGCGGTCGGGAAAGAACATCGCGCCGAACTGACAACAAACGAGATCGAAGGTCGCATTTTCAAACGGCAGCGCCAGGGCGTCCGCCTGGCGCCATTTGATGCGACTGTCGGGTGCCTGTCGCGACGCGGCGTAGTCGAGCATCGGCTGGTTGAGGTCGGTCACGATATAGCTTGCGTCGGGGGACAGTTTTGGCGCCAGTGCGCGGGTGACAACCCCAGTGCCCGCGGCGATTTCCAAAACCGCGCTGGGCGACAAGGACGCCGCCCGTTGTGCAAGATCCGCGGCGAACGGCTCGAAAATCAACGGCACCATATAGCGGTCGTAGTTTTCCGGAATCGAGCCGGCAAACACCTTGTCCGTTTCCAACATTGCCATCCTCCGCCGTCCGTTAGACGGCGCGACCCTAGCATACAATTGTTTGTTTGGCCGTCGCATGCATCTGTCTATGGCCGCGCGGCTATGAGTTCACGGCCTGGATCGCTCCCATCTCAAAACGCCTTGGGACAGCTGAACCCGGAAAGCGCGGGGAGGAGGAAGGGACTGGAGCCGGAGCCTGTCTGGATCGTATAGGTAACGTCGCGTCCGCCGATCACGAAGCGCGCTTGCGTGTTGCTGTCATTGCCGGTGATGGCGGCCTTGTCCAGAAGCCGCTTCAGTGCCCATGGCCCTTCGAACCTGATGGCGGATTCGCGGCCCGGCATTTCCGGCGTCAGGCTTAGACTGGCGGACGCGGAAGCCGTACCGATTGGCCAGGTCACCGTGCTTGGCGCGTTACCCGTCTGGTTGCTCTGGACGATCTGACCGTCGACATCGAGTATCGCCGTATCGGCATCGCCATGCAGTGAGAATGGGGTGAAGGTGATGCTGACCGAGGGCACCGAACCGCCCGATGGAAAAAAGGCGCTGCGGATTTCCGCGGCCAGCTGGAAGTCTTTCAGGGTCGATTTCGACAGGTCGCGTCCAAAGCGCGCATCCTGTTTCCAGCTCCAGTCCTGGCCGGTCATGTCGATCAGCGATGCGAGATTTTGCGCGAAGAACCGGTCCATCAACCCGCCCGGGGCGAAAAGTTTCGCGAAATCCGCCATGGCAACATCCTCGGTGGCGTTGCCGGCGAAGGGATAACGGCCGTTGATCGCCGCCTCGCAGGGAGCCGTGACCGTCTGGTCGAGTCTCTGGTTCAGGTTTGCCACCGAGGTTTCGGCGACGTTGCCTTCAAACTCATCTGCCGTCGCGTTGACCATCCGGCCGAGTTGCTTGGGCAGACGCGAGACATTGGCGCGAAGGGTGGCTATCTGCAGCTGCAGATTGGCATTGACGCGCTCCGTCTGCGATGGAACTTCGGCCGCCAGTTGCAGGCTCTGATAGATATCGCTGAAGTTCTGGGTCAGTGCGTCGATCGGGCGGTGTCCGGCAGGGCCGTTCACCAGGGCCTGGAATGATCTGAACTGCGCTTCGATGTTCGCACCTGGATTCAGGTTCTGCATCTCCCCCGTGCCGGCGCGGCTTTGCGATTTGCCTGTGGCGATTTGTATGCCGATGCGGGCCAGGCCCTTGCCCAGATCTGCGGCGCTCCATGGCTGGTTTTGAGCCGTGCCTGCTCCGACCTCGGCGCCAGCGCTGTTGCCGTCACCGGGGTCTCGCGTCAGTGCCGTTTCGTTGGCGATCGCCGCAAAGAGCTGGTTTATCGGTGAGGTTGGCGAGGCAGCGGCGGAAAGCGCGATGTAGTGCGGCTTGTCCGTCAGCATCGCTTTGAATTTCAACTGGTCGAGAACGCTGTTCCACGCCGCTGCGAACTCCTTCCCGTAGCGATCGAGAAGTTCGGGGCCGAGCCTGAGCAACTGCTGGTCGATGTCGCCTTGTTCGCCGCCGCCGCCGAGAACCCACTGCTCGTCGACAAGCATCTGCGCAATGCGCGAAAGTTGCCGGAGATAGAAGGTGTTGAAGCCGGCATGGGTGTAGATACCGGGAACACGAAGGCCTGACAGATCGCTGCCGTCGATGCGCTCGAACAGCAGCTGCGCTTCCGGGCCACCTTTCAGGGAAACAGAGAAATCGTTCAGCGCTGCCGCGTATTCCGCCGACTTGATCAATGCGGAAGCTCGATCGGCGAGGCTCATGCGCCCCAGAGAGCGCTGAGCGGCTTCAACAAGCGGCTGGTTAAGTTCGAAAACGGGATCATAGGCGTCGTCCAATGCAAGCATCGCGCGCAGGTGCTTTTCAAGTTGCTCGCGTCCTGCGCGGTTGTTTTCGCCTGGATATCGGTTCTGTTCCCAATCCTGCTTCATCCAGGAAACGATCAACGTGTCATCGACCTTCGGCGCCTTGCCGCCAAGCATCAGATAGATTTTCAACGGTTCGTAGAGCGCGACGGGATCAGCCATCCTGGCCTGGATCGTCCGCTCGGCCTGGATCAGCAGGCGCGATCGGAACATTCGTTCCAGCGCTTGCCGGTAAGCCGTTTTGGAGGCCGAGAGAAGTCTCTCCCGCTGACTGAGGCCGAACGTCTCCTCGATCGGCGTCGGCAAGTCGCCGGTTTCGAACCCGGCCGGCAGATCGCGCAACTGATCGAGCGGGCCGATGACGTTTTCAAGGTCGACATCGGCGACTGTGGTCGTCTTGAGCAGAGGGTCCGCCGTCTCGCGATACTGGCCCATGGCCCGGGTTGTGGAGGCGATCAGCGACCGGTTGGCCGCGAAGCTCAGGGCCAGGATACCCAGTACAGCGGCAGCGATCAAAGCTATTGCGCCGAGGCCGCCAAATCTGGCGATTGCCGCCCGCCTCGCAGCTGATTTGTCGTACGAAACCCATCCGGATTCGGCAAAAATGACGTCCGTCAGCAGATCATACAAAAAGAAGCTTTTACCGGTTCCGGAAAGATGAGGGCGGGAATTGCTGCCGAAATTGCGGCTGATCGCGCCCAGCACCTGGTCGATCGGCGTTCCCTCTTGCGTGCCTGACGAAAAATACAGTCCACGCAGGCTGACGTTCACCTGGCTGCGGGTCGGATCGAACAGGCTGGCGACAAAACTGGTAATTCGACCCCGCAACGCGCCAAACTGTGCCGGAAAGCCAAAGACGGAGATACGGGTGACCGGATCGGCTTCTTCCTGCAGGCGGTCGGCCATCTCGTCCGCCAGTCGTTTTGCCAGCGCGTCGAATTCGGCAGGGGCCTCGGCGGCCATGTTCCTGTCGCGCTCCGCGGTCTGGAACGTCGCGCCCCACACCTTGCGTCTGCGCGGCTCGTCGAAACCGCCGAAGTAATCCATGAACCCGGAAACAAGATCAGCCTTGGTGAAAAGCAGGTAGACTGGAAACTGGATTTTCAGCGTCTCGTGAATTTCCCTGAGGCGGCTGCGTATCTCGACGATGTGAGCATCGAGCTGCCGATCGTCGAAGCTCATCAGATCGGCAAGGCTGATGGCCAGGATGACGCCGTTTATCGGTTGTCTGGTGCGCCATCGCTTGAGCAGCGACAAGAAGGCGAGCCAGCTCTTCTTGTCGCTCTCAGCATTGGAATCCTGCGTCGTGTAGCGTCCGGCGGTGTCGATCAGCACGGCCTGGTCGGTGAACCACCAGTCGCAGGCTCGTGTTCCGCCAACGCCAGCCACCGGTTGGGCGTCCCCCGAACCGGCAAGCGGAAAGTTCAGACCCGAATTGACCAGTGCCGTTGTCTTGCCGGCACCCGGCGGACCTATGACGACGTACCAGGGGATCTCGTAGAGGAAGTTGCGCTTGCCGCTCGACCGTTTGAGCGCCGCCACCGCCTCATTCATGCGCGCCTCGAGCACCCGCGAGTCGTCATTCCCGTCGTCGTTGTGGGCAACCGCCGTCTCGAGCGCTTTTTGCGCCTTCCTCGCCTGCCAGAAACGCAGCCCGTAGAACAGCGCCAGCGCCGCCACGATGACACCGATGATAGTCGCGCGCAGCCAGGCAGGTCCCAGCGGGCGGGTATCGGCGAAACGGATCAAGGGTCCGGCGAACCACACTGCCGCCGCGAAACCGGCCAGCGCGATCACGCTGAATATCCGCAGCAGCCAACGCGTCATGGGCGCTTCCAACCGGGGCGCTTCCAACTGGCCATGCTCACAATGTTTCCTCCCTGCGGATCATCACATCGACACGGCGGTTCTTGGCGCGTCCCTCTGGCGTCGCATTGTCGGCGATCGGTTCGTCCTCGCCCTTGCCATCGACCGTCAGTCGCGAGGGATTGCTGAATTTCGGTGCCATCATCGTTTCGACAGCCTTCGCCCGGGCGACGGAAAGGTCGAAGTTGGATTTGAACGGGCTCGATTTTCGCGGTTTCACATTATCGGTGTGGCCGACGATCCGGATTGGTCCAGGCTCGGGTTCCAGAGCGGCGGCGATGTCCGCGGCGATGGGCTGGAATTCCGGCTTGGCCTCGGCTTTGCCGGACTGGAACAGCAGGAGATTGTTGATTTCCACCACGATGAAGTCGCCCTTCGTGCCTATGGTCAGCCCACCGCCTTCGACTTCCTTGGCCAGTGCCGAGCGGATGCGATCAATCTGCGCGGTGGCTGCGGGTGGGATGACTTTCGGGGGTTCGGCCAACGGCGCCACGCTGGCGCGCTCGATGGCGACCGGTGTCGATGGGTTGAGTGCCAACAATTCACCAGCGGCGGCGTCGCCTTCATTGGTGATGAAGATCCGCAACGCGAAGAACGCCGCTGTCAGCAGCGCCGACGCCGCTGCCGCGACGATCCAGAGCGGCAGGCGGGCCGGCGGCTGCGCCATCGTCGCCGCCAGGCCCTGCCAGTGCGGCGAGATGTCGTCGCCGGCACGCGCCCGGAAGTAGCGAAGCGTCTCGTAGACGTCGCGCCGAACGCGTTCGAGATTATTGTCTTCGCGCGTCACGCCTCGATACTGGCCCTCGAAACCCAGCGACAGGCAGGCATGCATCAGTTCGAGCAGATCGTAGTGCGGCTCGGGATTGGCCAGTATCTTGTTCAGTGCTTCGTAGAAGCCCGTGCCGGTGGTCTCGGTGTGAAAGAACTGGCGCAGCATGCCGTGTTGCGCCCAGTCGTCACTCTTGGGCCAAGGCAGGTTGCCGATGAGATCGTCGGCGGTTTCGCACAGAGCAAATTTCGCAATCCGCGCATCCTCTTCGGGAACGCCTGCCTTCTCCACCGTGCGGTCGAATTTCTCAATCGCGTCGGCGACATGTTGCGCCAGTGGCTCCGCTTGTCTTTCGACTGATATAAGCCTGAGCTGCCCGAACAGCATCAGCAAAGGCGCTGCCGCAGCGAGCATCGGGTTTGCGACGGAGTATTTGACGATGCCCGCGGCGCTGAGCAGCGTTGCCTGCTCGACGGCTGGCGTCGGCGCGGCGGCGGACGAGCCTGCGCCTGCCGCGGTACCCAAGGCCGCACCTTGATAAATCACGGTTCCGGATGCCCAGCCCGCCGGTGTATGCGGCCCGACAGGATCGAATACCGTTGAATCCTTGACCCGAGAGGGTTGGCCCCCGTCCGCGACTTGTGCCGGAGGAACTGCCGGCGATTTTTGCTCGCGCCGTGGACTTGCACGAATGACGGTCTTGCCCGCCGGGCCGAAGGGGTCGTCCTTCGAGCTCATCGCCGATCGTCCGTGCAGGCGGTGTGCCCGTGATTGGGCGAGATGGGCGCAAAACGGTTTCTGGTCAGGTAAGGGAAATGCAGCCCCTGCCGGCCGTGGCAGTGTCCGGAGGAAGATTGGCTAGAAAGCGCTATCTCGCCGTAACATGACATTTGCCGCAGACCCCCAGCTCAATGAGTCTTACCCGCTTGGCGAACTGTCGTATGCGATCGTAATCTCAGAAATTGTCGATTGGAACCGGATGCCGGGCGTCGAAGGGACTTTTCTTCGCCGACTGCCGGGCCACGCGTTGCTTGGCCAGGTATTTTCTGGGCCATGTATTTTCTGGGCCACCTTTTTTGGGGATCGCCTATTTTTGCTTGTCGGCTTTGGCGTAGGCCTCGCTGAAATAGGCCAGGAATATATCCAGCATGCCGTTTTCGTGTGCTTCCTCCAGGGTCCGCCATGTCGCGACATAGGCATCCCATGCCTGGCTCTTCTTCGACGTGAACGACGTCGGGGGAAGTTTCCTGCCGATCGCCTCTGGCGACAGGTCGTCGAGCAGCCGCGAGAGCGCGGCTTGCATGGCCGCATAGGTGGCGAATTCGTGCGTCTTGAGATCGCGGAATGCATCTTCGATGCTGCGCCTGGCATCAAGATAGCCGGCCCTGCGACGGGCGAACATGATTTCGAGGATGTCGTCGGTTCCCGGAACGAACTTCAGGGGATTGTTGTCCGCGGAACTGATCATCGTTCGTTGCGTGCTCTTGGCCAACATTTTCGCGGCCGCGCGGGCTTTCAGCAGCAAGGTCAGTTCCTCGACCACCGCGCGCAGGACCGCGCCGATTTCGGCGGCCACTTCATGCGGGTCGCGCAATTGAAGCAATTCCGGCGAAATGCCGGCTCCGATGGCGATCTCACGCAGCACCTCGTCTCTGGTCGAAGGCAGGGGTGTGGGGTGCGACGGCGCCGGAACGCGCTGCCCGAACCGTTGATCCGCAGGATCGAAGAAAGCCCCATCTCCGAATTCCAGCGGCCGGCCTGTCGCGGCCGGCATGTCTCGCTGCGTCGAACCGTGGCTGGTTTGAGGATAGCCCGCCGTGGCGCGCTCCTCGTCGATCGATACGAGGATGATATAACGGCCGATCAGCATCCGGTCGCCATGGCCCAGCCGATGCGGACCGGTCATGCGCTGGCTCGATCCATTGATGAACGTCCCATTGCGCGAGATGTCGTGCAACCAGAACGCGCCTGCCTCGTATCGAACCTCGCAGTGCCGGCCCGAGATGAACTTGTCGGGATCCGACAAGGTCCAGTCACAAGCATCGCGTCCGATTTCGAAGCCGCGATCACGCGCTGCGTAGCCGGTCGGCATGCCGGCTGGCAAGGCGTCGATATTGTTGATTTGTAGACTGATGTACATCCAAGATCGCCGTCGATCGTTGATCGATACTCCGCCATTCTAGCAGTTTGCGCGTACAACAGGACAGCTGCGTTTCGAGCCGATGCATCGACAGGGCAGGGTTCGGTCGCCACACGTCCTCTTTGGTCGGCGGGACAACATGTGGTAGGCTCTACTTGGCCTGGTGCGGCGGGTCGAAAAAGTTCCTGAACAGAGTGCTGGAACTTCAATCCACCGCGCCGGCGGCCGCGTCCAGGAGGGGCACGACCCATGCCGAATGAACGTGCCACCGTTGTCCAGACACCGGTTGGCGCCGAGCTGTTGACCTTCACGCATCTTGTCGGGCGCGATGAGATCAGTCGTTGTTTTGCCTATACGGTCGGGTTCGTGAGCACGAACTCCGATGTTGATCCGCTGAAGATGCTGGGTGGCCCGGTCTCGATCGAAGGTGAATCCGATCCGAAACGCTGGTTCAGCGGCATCGTGTCCGAGTTCCGGCTCACCCGCATCGAGGACCGGCTGGCCTATTACGAGGCGGTCGTCAGGCCGTGGCTCTGGTTTCTCGGCAACACCACCGATTGCCGGATTTTCCAAAACAAGAGCGTCGTCGACATCGTCAAGGACGTCTTCAAGAAATACAGCGCGGCGGAATTCGATCTGCGCCTGCAGGGATCCTACCCTCCGCGCGAATACTGCGTGCAGTACGACGAGACCGATCTGGATTTCGTGCAGCGGCTGCTCGAGCATGAAGGCATCCTGTATTTCTTCGAGCATGACGATGGCAAGCACACGCTTGTCCTGGCCGATGCGATGAGCAAGCTGAAGCCTGCGCCGGGCTACGGGAAAGTGCCCTACCACTTTGAAGGTCAGGGTTTCCGGCACGATGTCGAATACATCACCGAATGGATACTGGGCAGTTCGGTGCGCCCAGGCGCATACGCCCACACGGACTATGATTTCAAGAAGCCAGGCGCCGACCTGATGGCCAAGTCGGCCCAACCGTTCAGTCACAAACTGGCTGCGGGCGAGAACTACCGCCAGCCCGGCGCGCATCTCGAAGTGGGCCGGGGCGACAGCCTGGCTGCGATCCGGCGCGAGGAAATCCAGGCTGTGCACCAGCGCATCGCCGCCGTCGGAACCGTGCGCGGCCTGTATTCGGGCTGCACGTTCAAGCTGGATGGCTTCCCGCGCGAGGACCAGAACCAGGAATACCTGGTGGTCAGCGCCGAATACAGGCTGTTCGATCCGGGCTACAGAAGCCATGCCGACGTCGACAGCGAGAACTTCAAGGTGATCCTCGGCCTGGCGCCGACCGCCTTGCCCTATCGCCCATCACGGATCACGCCACGGCCGATCATGCGCGGGCCGCAGACGGCGACGGTGGTCGGTCCGTCCGGCGAAGAAATATTCACCGACAAATATGCCCGCGTGAAGGTCCAGTTCCATTGGGATCGTCTGGGCAAGAAGGATGAGAACAGTTCCTGCTTCGTGCGCGTGTCTCAGACCTGGGCCGGCAGCGGCTGGGGCTTCATCCAGATACCGCGCATCGGCCAGGAGGTGATCGTCGATTTCATCGAGGGTGACCCGGACCTGCCGATCATCACCGGCCGGGTCTACAACGCCTCCCAGATGCCGCCTTACGGCCTGCCCGGCAGCGCCACGCAATCCGGCTGGAAGTCGGACTCATCCAAAGGCGGCGGCGGCTACAATGAGCTGATGTTCGAGGACAAGGCCGGCTCCGAACTGGTCAATTTCCAGGCGCAGAAGGATCACAACCTCCTGGTCAAGCACGACCGCACCAAGCTGGTGCAGCACGACCAGTCCGACCGCATCGACCACGACGCCAAGCATTCCGTCGGTCACAACCTCGACGAGGACGTCGGCAACAACAAGACGGTCAAGGTCGGCGTCGATCAGACGACGAACATCGGCTCGAACGACACCGAAACGGTGGGCGCCAACCGGTCGCTGACGGTCAAGGCCAACGAGACCATCCATGTCGTGTCGAACTCGACGGAGAACATCGATGCCAATCACACGCAGACCGTCGGCATAGTCCAGACCGTCACCGTCAAGGCCGCGCGTTTCGACACCGTCGGCGCCGCCGAGACCCGCAGCGTTGCCGGCGTTCAGACCAACAGCATTGGCGCGACCCGCTCCGTCAGCGTAACGCTGGGGCAGAGCCATGACATCGGGGCTTCCGACAGCTGGACCATCAAATCCGACCAGACGGTGAAAATTAATGGAAATCAGACATTCAATGTAGACGGCGATCATGCTTCGACGATCGGCAAGGGCCGGACCGCCAAGATCACCGCGGACGATGGCACCCAAATCGATGGAGCGCACTCGCTCAAAGTCGGCAAGGGCAGCGGCATCGACATCACCGAAGACAGTTCGATCAAGGTCGGCAAGAATCTGATGATCGACGCAGGCGATTCTATCACGCTGAAATGCGGTTCGGCGACGATCACCATGAAGAAGGACGGCACCATCAGCGTCGAAGGCAAGGACATCTCCCTGAAGGGCAGCGGCGACATCAATATCAAGGCCGACGGCGACGTGATCGTCAAAGCAAGCACGATAAACAACAATTGAGGGCGCCAATATGAAAGTGCTCGAGCGCATAGACGGTGTGGTGATCGGCCTGCTCATCGGCTTCGATGGCGGAATGCCGTTGGTGGTATTTGTCGGCAATCCGCGCGAAACCGCCATCCCGGCGCGAAGTCTCGCCGAACTGGACTCTGCGGCTATTGGTTCGGAAGTGGCCCTGCTTTTCGAGGGTGGCGATCCTTTGCGGCCGCTTGTGGTTGGGCGCATCGTTGAGCCGTTGCGCAAAAACAAGGACCTGCAGATCGTCCGCGACGGTGAACAGGTGTCCATAACCGCAGACCAGCGTATAGAGCTGCGCTGCGGACAGGCGTCGATCATCCTGGAGAAGGACGGGCGCATCACAATTCGCGGCAGCCAGCTGACGAGCCACGCCAGCGGCACCAATCGTATTCGCGGCGGGGCCATCCATCTCAACTGAGGCGTTCACGATGCAGCGGATCGCGTCTATCGCTGCCATCGTGGACCAGCACGCCGGCGACGCGGCCTTCCTCTGGTTCCGCCGCCGCCGTGAAATCGATGGCCCTATCCTCGGCGAAGAAGACATCGGCCGCATCGACCAACGCCTGGATGCAAATCTCGAAGGGCTAATGGCCTCCGGAAAGGCCGGCTGGGAGTCGGCCCAGGCGCATTTCGCCGATTATGCCGAGCCCGGCGAGCTTTTCGTACTCGGGGCACTGGCGCTGCGCTGGGGCGATGCCGAAGCCGTTGCCTCGGCGATCGACGCCGCGGCGACGCTGGGCGAGGTTGGCGTGTCGGCCCTGTCCGGCGCGATCGCGCGCTCGCCGCGCGAAAACCTGCGTCCGTTCGTGGCGGAATGGCTGGACGCGCGCGATGCGCGGTTGCGCGGCCTCGGCCTCGCGGCACTCTGGCATCATCGCGTCGATCCCGGTGCCCGCCTCGGCGATTTGCTGAGCAATCCGCACCCGGATGTTCGCAGGCGTGCGTTTCGGCTTGCCGGCGGGCTGAAACGGCGCGACCTCCTTCCGGCGGTGCTGGACGGACTTGACGGCGACACGCCGAAGGAACGCCTGACGGCCGCCCTTGCGGCTTGCCTTCTTGGCGAAGCGCGCTCCGCTCACCCGGTACTCGACCGGATCGTGCTGGCAGAGCCGGGCCTCGCGTCCGCGGCGATCGAGATGCGCCTTCTGACGACACCCCCGAAGACCGGCAGGGCCTGGTTGCAGGACCGTCTGAAGCAGCCTGCCTTGCGCGCCACCGCGACAGCGGCAATCGGCCTCTTTGGCGACTGGTCGGTCATGCCATGGCTGATCGCCAGAATGCGTGAGCCAGAGCTTGCCTTCGCCGCCGGGCTGGCGCTGCGCGATCTTCTCGATGTGGATTTCAATGATACCGACCTGTTCACGACAGACCCGGCCGTGCTCGGCAAGGAATTTGAATCCCTGACCGCCAGCCCGCTTGCGGTCGCCGATCGCGTGATGGCATGGTGGGACGAGGGGCGCGGCGGGGGCAATCACGAGACCTTTCATTCGATGCGCAGGCTTCGGCTAAACGCAATGCGCGCCGCACTCGCCAAACCGGATGCGCCGCTGACCGATTGGCGCAGGACGCGCCGGTTCCCGGCCTGGATGTGAACGAACACGTTTTGAGTTCAGCGGCGGGTCATGCCGGCCATCACCGCGGCGGCGCGCAGGCCGCCTTCGGAAGCCACCTCGCAGATGGCGGTCCGTCCCGGCGCATAGTCGTTCACAAAACTGTCAGCCGCCAGCATCAGCGCCAGCGCTCCGCCGGCAGCGCCGACGTCGCCGATCGTCATCGCCGGATAGGCGGTGGGCAGGATTTCACGGCGGGTGCGATAGAAGCGGGGACGGGCGATCAGCATTTCCCAGCCGCTGTAACGTTCGCCATTGCTGTTGCTGACGACGAAATTGATGTCTGGCTCCGATGGTCCCGGTCCGCTCACCGCATCGCGCAGGGCGCCGAGCACAGCGCGACCCTGGCTATAGCGGTCCGAAAGCACGCTGTCGGTCTCCTGGGCTGTACCGACGCCATGAATGGCAGCCACCACCGCAGCCTTTCCTTCCGGCTCCCGCGTCAGCCGAACGAAAGCGGCGGCCTCGCCAGGCACGAGACCTTGCGCGTTTTCCGCGCCTTTGAGGCGACCGGCTTTGCTCAGTCGGGAAAGATCGGTTTCGTTGACGAGGCTGTCAACGCCGCCAAGCAGGACCTGTCCGACGTCTGGCTGCTCCAGCAGTTCCACCGCTCGATCGAGAAGGCTGACGCTTGCCGCCGCGCCGCCATCGATCGCACGCGAGGCGGGGTGGAAGCGATTGCCGGTCGCCTTGATCACGGCCGCAAGAAAGCCGGATGGCGGGATATCGTTGTATGCCGGATGATTGCGGAAGCTCTCGGGTGGGGCAAGCAGGATCGCCGTAGCCGCCGAGCCGGCCCTACTCGTTCGCAACGCCTCGACAATGGCGCGCGACGCCATGTTGACGAGCCATTCGCCGTCGGTCGGACGCAACTGGTAATGGGAAGGGATTCGGGAAACGATTTGGACGGCACCAAGGGGCTCCACCAGGGTCTTCTCTTGGAACGCCGAGAGGCCGGCGCGGATTGCCGCTATAGTTTGCAAGGCGTTAAGACCGGCTGGCGTGACCGCGCCGGCGCCGGCGACATAAAGCGGGCGCTTCACGGCAGCCACTGCGGTCTATCGCGCAGAGAGGCATGACCGCTGCGCGGAGCGAGGTAAGCCTTTTGCTTACGGCGTGCCACAAGAAGCGCGGGCGTGACATGACCAAAAATGATCCCGCGCAAGGCAGGCGCATTGCGGCGCGTCACGAAAGACAGTCTGGCCTTCAAGGTTACCCGCCGCAGATCTGGTTCGATGACGATTGTGTCGGCTTGGAAAGAGCGCTCCTCCACCCGGTCATCAAAGATTAAGTGTATCGGCGCCACCACCCGAGGCAGACGAAAATCCCAGCGCCCGTCGGGAGTTAGCCCTATCACGCTGACGTCTTCGCTTCCTGACAATTGCGACAGTTGCTGATCAGCCGGGCTACACAAATTGTAGCGAGGATCGAAGTCTCTTGGCGGCAGCGGCCACTGGGTGTCGATCCATACCTGATCGTAGGTTCCGGCATAATCGATCCGCGGCTTCCATCCGCGGCCCACTGGACCAAAACCGGCCGGCCTTGGTCGGTCGGACGGACTGGTGAACGGCTCGCCCGGATAAGTAATGTTGGGCGCTTGTGTTCGAACGGCCGGATCAGCCGAGCGCGCATGATGGAAGCCCACGCCCACAGGATTACGCTGATCGACTTTTCCGTCGGCCGTCGTCCCCCCATAAGCTCGCTCATAAATTACCGGCATAGTCTGGAACGGATTTGGTGCACTATAGCCGCCCGCATCATAGATACGATCCCCTACGACGTTAAGCACTTTGCGAATGCTGCCAACCCTCAAGCCGACCTGCATCTCACGCGTCGGCTTTCCGTTTGGCGCGTAGGCCGTGCCGTTGAGAATCACTTCGGCCGCAGGTTTTGCAAGGGCGATGTCGGCTTCATGGAGGTTCGAAGACAAGACGGGGTCCCCATAGGGCACGTCGGCGAGTAGTATCGGTAGCTGGCTATCCGCCGGCCTCAAGGCATTTTCATCTTCCTCTGCATCAAAACTGGCAGAAAACAGCGCGACGAAAACCTCCTGCCCATCCATGTCGGGCTGCAGGTGCGTACCTGCTTCAAACGGCGATAGGTTCTCGATCCAGATATCGAATGCCATGCTTCAGCACCAATCTCCGTGCTCATCCAGTCCGATTGGCCAATAAGGCATGCAGGCCAAAAGGCGCACGATTTCCGTTTCCCCCTCATCGATCATCCATTGCAGCAGAAACGTTTCGGGGCGCACGCGCTGATCGGGGCGCTGAGCCTTGTTCAGTTCGGCTACTGCGAGCCACCCGAAACGCACCATCCAGACGACCTTGGGATATGCAGCCGCGCCCGCCAGTCGGTCCGCAAAGGCCGCTTTGACCGCAGCCTGATCATCGAGTCCTCGATTGCGCTGAGCTTGGATCGTGGCAGTCCACCAAGTATCAGCGGCATCGCATACGTCGTGCATCAACATTCTATAGCCATCGAAATATTCTTGATAGACTGCATCGGTATCGGCTAGCCGGACATCCGTTCGAGGCCATCCATCATAGACACCGAGATCGAACATTGCGTTCATCAGGCGATGGATTCCTTCGTCGGTATCGTGCAGCGTTGTGATGGCCATCACACGACATCCTCATGCTGGTTCATTCCAATTGGCACAAAAACCAACCCGTCCACGAGGGGGCTAAGATCGGGAGCAACGAAGGCGATTTCATTCAGCAGCAAGTCTTGAGGGCTGACCACGCCGGTTGGTGTTGACGTGTCGTCGACACCCCATGACATCTCGTCGACGTGACGGTGTTCGATGCGAGCCTCGGATTCCAGAAGCAACTGATCGTTCAGTACTTCCACTCGGAGAAAGTGCTCTCTGAACACAGCAATCACCCTCGGATGACCCGACCTGCCCAATGGCCAACGGGCGACGATATCCTGTGGGGGTGTGTCCTGGAGGCTGCGTATACGGCAAAGGTCCAGCCACCAACGCGTTAGTTCGGGTTCGATCGCCCGAAGTGCTTCAATGTAGCTCTTTTGAATGTCTTTATGGGTATCCATCTAAAATACCTTCTTGGCAAAATCCCAGGCGTCAGCCGCAGCCGCGGCCCTCTTGCCTTGGCTTCTCGCATGAGCAGAGCAGTGCGGTTTCACGACCTTATCCGAGCTCATATGCTGCTTGAAACCTGCGGGCGCAGGCGGCGGCGGCAATTTACACCCACCCATCTTCCACGCCACCGACAGGGGTGGCTGGTGGTCGGGCGTCATGCCCGCTTCCTTCACGCTCCCGTCAGGATTGAAGGTACTTCCTGTTGCGTGCGGCTTGGGGTTCGGCCGTGCGAACACGGCGACCACTTTACCGATGAAGACATTCGCGCCGGCGGCGTCCTTAAGAACTTTGGTCGAGAAAACAGTTGGCGGATTGGGAAGACTGGCGCATTCCCAACACGGCTTGCCTCGGACAGCGGCATATTGATCGTCGGTTAAAGGTGGACGGTGCTTTGTATCATCGTAAGGCGGACAATTGTCCTTGTAGTCCTTGCCGAGCTTGATGATAAAGTTGTTTACGGCCTTGGCGTCGATACAGTTTGGCAAGTCGCTTGCGGTGTTCTGGGCCATCATGTCGCCATGTCGCCCAACTCCCTTTCCCTCGACCTTGACGACAAAGGACCAAAGTTTGAACACCCCTTTGCCTTTGGTTTTGTGCGTTACTACGCCACCACCCTGCGTGCCGGCCTCGTTGCCGGTGCTGGTCGCGATCTCGGATGCGTTTTCGAGTGCCGTGGGATTGCCGCCATCGAATTTGACGCTCTTGCTGCCCTTTGTAAGATCACTTGCCGACAGCACGTTGACATAGGGGATAGGCGCGGGGCCTCCCGGCGGCGGCGGCGGCGTGAGGCACACATCGCCAGGTGCTATGCCCTTACCTGGGCTGCCTTTATGGAAAAAGCCCATCCCTTCGGCAAAGACAGTGTTGGTCATATCTGCAGAACTTCTACGGGCGGCACGGCGCGCATGGCCGGGAGCGCATTCGCTGCGAGATCGTGTATGTCGGAAAAGACCAGTTCCTGTACCTCCCAGTCATCGAGCCAAAACGCGATCCGGCTGTCGCTTCGCGTCGACGGCGCAGGTATTGGAAGACGGCCGATGCGGTCTGATATCCAGGCAGGCGACCATAGATTGTCGATGATTTCGGTTGAAAGCGATGCAACGGCGTCGAACCACGGATCGGCAGCGTCAGGCGGAGTGCCAATACCGACAATCGCGAACGGGTAGCGCCGGCCGACACGGTCCTCGCTCATGCGCCAGACACCAGCGCAAGGCTGGTCACCGAAAATGCCGGGCTGGACGACGAAGCGCCAGACGCGCGGGTTGATTTCTCCCTCATCGGGCCGCGCCAGCAATTCCATCGACATCCAGCGGTCCCAGCGGTCGATGAAAGTCCGCGGCAGGTTCCCGGCGACGAAGTCTCCGGTCGCCGGAATCTTGCCGAAGAAGCCGATGCTCATATCTGTGGCGGACATGTGAACTTCTTGAACATTTCCAAATTGTAGGGGTTTTCGACGCTGGCGGCCTTGAGCTCGAAATCGGCATACACGCCTTTCGTGCCCAGGCGCAGGCTGTAGACATCGGTCAGCGACGTGCCGGCGAAGCGGCCGCTGCGCAGCATCCTCAGCCATGCCCAGCTGCCGGTCTCGTTGAGCATGATTTCGGGCGAGCCGTCGATCGGCTGGAAGGCGAGCGAGATAACGCCGGTGCCGTCTTTGCCGGGCCACGTCATGGGTTGCGGCCGCGTCGCGTTGTTGTAGTAGACGAGGCTCTGGCCATCGAGATTGAGCGTGACGCGCGTGACGTTGGGCGACAGGTCCTTGGGTTCGAGCGTGAAGCTCATCACCGGTCCGGTACCACCGGGAAAGAGATCGTCGCGGATGTGCCTGGCCTGCTCGAACGCTGCCAGCGCCGAAGGATCGAGACCGAAATCGGCACGCCATTTCCATGGCTGGCTGGTCGTGTCGACATAGTTGATCAGGTGGTCGTTGATGAAACCGTCGATCAGCCCGGCCGGTCCGAACAGCCTGGCGAAATCACGCACATTGACGTCCACCGCGCTGTCGGCGCTGAAGGGATAGCGGTCGTTCAGCGCCGCCTGGCAGAAAGGCAGTATGTCGGCCCGCCAGATGGCGTTGAGCTCCGAAGTGACCGCTTTTTGAGTCAAATTGCTGGTGTCACCGGCGATCCCGCCCAGCCAGCTGTTGATGGGGTCGGGCAGGATCTGTGCCTGCCTGGCCACCGCGCCCGTCAGTTCGGCAAGGCCGCCCTGCTTCTTGATGGCATCCTGCGGATTGGGGTTCGCGGTGACCGTCTGTAGGACGTTAGAAAGCGCGGTCAGCGCGACAACCGCCGCATCGAGTGCCGGCGGCTGGCCATCGACCTCGGCGATGGTGCTCTTGAGCGGTTTGAAATGTTCGGCCACCAGATTGCCGGTCAGGTCCACCTCGCTGGCCGACCCGGCGCGTGGAAGCAGTTTCGCACCGCTGGTCGCCAGCTTGCCGAGCTTGCCAAGCTTGCCGAGCAGTTTCGAAGCGCCCTTGGCCGCCGCCTTGTCGTCGGCGGGCGCCTCGTCGGAGCGCGTCAACTCGGTCTCCTGAACAACCGCCGTAAGCAGCCGCTTCAGCGCTGAATCGGCGCTCGAGAGGTCCTTCAGATTTTCGCTGGCGACAGTGAGGTCGGTCAATGGCGCGAGCCGCATGTCGCGCAGGAAGCTGTCCCATTGCGCGATATAGTCGTCATAGTAGAGCTTCAGAATATCCTCCGACAGCGCCGAGACCGAGGTTTCGGAGTTTTCCGAGCAGCCGCCGGCGAAGACCGCGCGATCGAGCGCCGCCTGGGCGGCGACATCGTCGATGCGGTCGAGAATGACGTCGTGGAAGCCGGAATAGGTGAAGGCTCCGGAAATGCCGACGCGAAGCGTCTTGGCGGAACGCCGCGCAAACACCTTGCCGCCGTTGGGGCCGGCGAAATTGGCCGGGATCCATTCCTTGAGCCCGGCCACCGCCGGATCGGCCAGCAACTGCTTGTAGGCTCGCGCCGGCAACGAAATCGTGCACACCGTTTTCAGCGCTTCGGCAACCAGGGCCTGGTCGGGCGCGACATAGCTTTCGTCGACCGTCATCCGGCGGATGGCGGCAAGTTGATGCTCTTCGGCATCGGCGGTCGGAAAGGGTGCCGCGGCCGCGAATTCGGGCAGGCTGTTCACCCACCAGTTCTGGGCGAAATCGGGATCCATCTGCGACAGACCCGTCATCATGCGATAGGTCTTCAAGGCCCCGAGCATGAAATCCGGATCGCGGATCTGCCGCCACATGGTCGCCTCGAGCAGTGCGACCATGCGTGGCTCGAGGACGTTGCGCAAGGCGTGGTCGTAGGTGTCGGTCTGTGCCCGCACCAGTTCCGCCGAGGCCGATGGCCCCAGCAGATTCCGGGCGGCGCCCGGCGGTGCTGTGCGAGCACTGGCGACCGCGTCCATCGCATCGAGCGCGCCGTCCATGGCAGGCTGCTCCACCGATGCCGGGGTTGCGGCAACAGAGGTCAGCGGCGCCTGCAGCGCTTCGAACTGGCCTGCCTGGGCCGAGATCGCATTGCGGTTGTCGTAGTAGGACCAGGTGAACACCCCGGCGGCCAACAGGCCGGCCGCGGCACATGCAGCCGCGGCACCCCGCCAGATCCAGGCGCGGCGGCGTTGCGCCAGCGGGTCGAACGTACCAAGCCCCGCTTCCTTGAAGATGACTTCGGTGAGCAGGTTCTTCAGGAAGAAGCTGCGTTTCTCGACCCTTGGTGCGGGCAGGGCCTGCCGTGGCGGCAGGCCGAAGGAGGAAGACAGCGCCGCGGTCAGCTGGTCGATGGGCGCCCCTTCCTGCGTCGCCGATGTCAGATAGAGCCCGCGCAGCCAGGCGACTTCCTCATACCGGCTTTCGCCGAACATCGCCTCGACCAGCACCTGGATCGGTTCGGACAGGCTCGCGAGTTGGGCCGGAAACCTGAAGATCTCGGCACGGGCAGCGAGTTTGTCCTCATCCTCCAGGCGCGGCACCAGCCGCCGCTCGAGCTCCGTCGCCAGCGTCGAAATTTCCCGTTCGACGGTCTTGGCATCGACGTGCGCATCCAGCGCGAAGGTCGTTCCCCATACCTGTTCGCGCGAGGCGGTGGACAGGCCGCCGAAGAAAGCCTCGAAACCCTTGATCAGGTCGGCTTTGGTCAACATCAGATAGACCGGAAGGCGGATTTCGAGCCGGTCGTTGAGCTCGGCCAACCGGCGGCGGATCTTGCGGCCGTGCGCCTTGATGGCTTCGTCGCCCTCCGAAAGCACGTCGATCGAAAGCGCGACGATCACACCGTTGAGCGCGCGGCGGCCCCGGTGTTTCTTCAAAAGGTCGAGGAAGCCCAGCCATTCCGCCGCGTCCACATCGGGCTGGCTCTCCTGCTGGACATAGCGGCCGGCGGTATCGATCAGAACCGCGTTTTCGGAAAAGAACCAGTCGCAGTTGCGCGTGCCACCGACCCCCTGCAGGTCGTCGGTGAGGTCGATCGGAAAATTCAGTCCGGACTGACGCAAGGCCGTGGTCTTGCCGGTGGCCGGCGGCCCGACGATCACGTACCATGGCATTTCGCGAAGAAACTTGCGCCCGCCCAGCTTGCGGCGCTTCAGTTCGGCCATCACCTCGGCAAACTTGGCACCCACGGCGGCGACGTTCTCTTCGCCGGGGCTGAGCGGCTTTTCCACCGCCGGCGCGGAAATCTCCGCGACGAACATGCGGTTGGCGCGGATCGCCCGGCGCTGGGCGACGATGAGCCAGATCAGCCAGAAGATGACCAGCAGCGCGATGATGACGATGCGCACATTTTCAGAGGCGAACGGTTCGTAGGGACCGACCCTGACGATCGGACCGAACACCCAGATGACCAGGGAAAGCAGCGTGATGCCGATCAGCGTCCACAGCCAGCGCGATGTCAGGACTGCCCAGAGGAAGCGCAGGATGAACATCTCACAGCCTCTTTTCGACGAGCACCTCGACGCGGCGGTTCAAGGCTCGCCCCTCGCGCGTGCTGTCGGTGGCCACTGGATCGGTGGCTGCGCGGCCCTCGGAACGGACGCGGTTCTGCGGCACTCCGTTCTGGACCAGCATGTCGGCAATCGTCTGGGCGCGCGCCTCCGACAGTCGCTGGTTGGTCGACAGCGGATTGGTCTTTTGCAGGGGAACGCTGTCAGTATGGCCGATCACCGTGATGTTTCCGATCAGCTCCTGATTGGCGAGGATCACCTTGGCGATCGACCCGATCAGCGGCTCGAAGCCTTCGGTCAGTTGTGGCCGCGACGACTGGAAGAGTTCGGGGTTGGAGGCCTGGATGATCAGCTTGGCCAGTGAAACGCTCTCGGTGCCGGTGAGGGCGGATTTGAGGTCGGCCGGCGCCCCGGCCTGAAATTCCGGCAACAGCGCAAAATCCACTTTCTCCGGCGGCGGGGCATCGACCTTGGGCGACACACGGCTGATGTCGCCGCGTGCAGGCGGCGGCAACGCGCGAACAAGTGCGGAAAGCTCGACCGCCTGGCTGCTCAGTCCCATCGAGAGCCCGACATGGACCGTGGTGGCAACAACCGCCGCAGCGAGCGCCATGACCCAGATCGGAACGATGAAGCGCTGCGGCTCGTCGGATGCGATCACGCCTTTCCAGTTTGGCGACAGTGGCGCGCCTTCGGCGTCGGCATCGCGCAGGAAGCGTGCCGCCGCCACGCGAACCGCATTGAGCGAGCGGTCGCCCGACCGGCCGGGCACACGATATTTGCCGCGGAAGCCGAGCGCCATGCAGTGATACTGCAGTTCCAGCAATTCGCGATCTCGGTTCGGATGGCGCTCAAGTTCGTCGAGACGTGTGAAGAACTGCGTGCCGGCATCGACATCGCCGCGCAGCATGACCACCAGCGGCTGCCGCGGCCAGGCGCTGGCACCACCCCATGGCGTGTTCAGAGCCAGGTCGTCGAGCAGTGCCGCCACCAACCAGGCCGCCTGGTCGGCCCGCTCCATCGAGGACCCCGCCGACATTGCCGTGTCGCGTGCCCGAACCAGTTCTTCGAGCAATCGGGTACGCAATGCTTCCGGATTGTCCGGCGGCAGCGCACTTTCAAGCTCGGGAGCGAACTCGAGCAAGGGCGCGAATGCGTTGACGAGTGCGTTCGGGTGGGTGCGGGATCGCTTCACCACCGCGCCCGGCAAGAGTGGCGCCATGGGCCGCGGCATCGGCGCGCCGGTCAATCGAATGCGAGTGCGTTCGCGATCCTCCGAAAGTCCGAAAGGATCATCGCGGCTCATGATCTCACCTGTTCACCGAATAGCAGTCCACCTGCGGCTCGCTTGGCAACACGCCCGAAACGCCGATGACGAAGCCGGGAGCATCGAGCAGCGACGCCCAGTGTTCGCTTTTCTGGTCCAGCTCGAGGCACAGCCGATCGCCATCGTAGGGGATCTCGCGCGGCTGCGAATGAAGCGGTTTCAGCGGAATGCCGGGCAAGCGCGATTTCCACAAGCCCTCGAACTGGTCGGCCGAACCAACGGTCGCCTGGTTGACGAAGATCTTGCGCAGCGCGTCCTCCGACAGCTCCGAACCGACCCGGATGACGATCCGGCTGGCCACCAGCAGCTTCGGGTTGTCGATGCGGATTTTCCAGACATTGGTCGAATGCCGCATGACCGGCAGCGCACGCGATTTCGGCTCGATGTAACGCAGGCTGAGGATCAGCGAGCGCAGCGCATCCGCCAGCGCCGAATAGGCGGGGCCGGGCGCCATGTGATCGTAGGCGGGCAACTCGCCCAGCCGTCGCGCGCTCGATCCGTAGGTCGCCATCGAACCGGCAAGCCCGGCGAGTTCCAGGTAAAGCTCGGCTGGATGGAAGACATCCTGGGCCAGCATGTGGGCCAGCCGCGGACGCGCTGCATTGGCGAGATTGAGCATAAGCAGATCTTCGACGCTGCGCCCAGGTCCACCCATGACCATCTTGCCATGCGCCTCGGCGATCTGGTCGAGGCCGGTGACAACTTCCAGAAGCAATTGCCGATACCAGGCCACCGCGCCGGTAATCAGTGTCGGTGGCAGGAAGGTCTCGTCCAGGGAGACGCCGCCATCGGCGCGAACCCCCTTGAGGCCGGCTATCGGCAAGACTGTATAGCCACCGACCGACTTGCCGGGTGCAAGCAGCAGCGCCTGCGGACGGGCGATTTCGATTTCTTCGGGGTCTGAACCGCCCTGGACGGCATCACGCACCGAAACGATCCGCCCATGATATCGTGCTCCCGAGGCGGCGGCGTGCGCCGGATCGAAGCCGACACCGCCGGCAGGCTCCAGCGGCAAGGCGACCAGCACCGGTCCGGCGCCCGTGTCCGGGGTGACAGGCAGCGGTCGCGGCGCGTCCATCATGTCTGGAATGGCGAAAGGTGTCCCGTCGGGGAAGATGCCCCGTGCGGACAGGATCGAGATCTGGCCGGCGTCCAGCAATGCCTGGTCCAGCGTCAGCTGTTGAAAGCCGAACGTATGCAGTTGCCCGGCCTGCAACGCGCCGCGCACCGTCGCCTCGAAGAAGCGATCCTGCTGCTGGAAATGCTGGGTCCGCAGGAAAAGGCCTTCGGACCATAGCACCCTGTTTGCATCGCTCATGCCGCTACTCTCTGCATTGAGCTCCCCTTGCCCTGGCCGCTAGGCGGAAATGCCGCCGCTGCCAAGCGTGACATTGATCGTGAATTTGGATCCCGGCGACACCGACTTGGTTGTCCGCCAGTTCCTGCCGCCAGGCTCGCGGATCAGTGCAACGAAGCCCAGCGCCGTCGCATCCGGCTCAACGGTGATGGTTTTGGATGCGGATTTTCCCGGCCCGACGGCGATCTGGTCGGATCCGACAAGATCACCTGCCAGCGCCGTGCCGGCATCCCCCTGCAGCGCAAAGTAGTCGGCGGAATTGAATTTGCCGGTGCTGCGCAGCCGCATCACGAGAACCGTCACCGGCCGGTCGCCGCCGCCTGGCCCGGGGTTCATGCCGGTGCCGCCGGTCACGTTGACGGTGATCACCGACGGTTTTGGCGGACCGCTCTGGCAAGCCGCAAGCAGCCCTGTCGCGCCCAGGGCAACGACAAATTCACGTCGATCGATCATCTCTCACTCCTCCTCATAAGCATCTCGAAAATCAGTGCCGATTTCGCCAAGAAAGCTTTTTTCCGCGCTCTCGGCGATTTCACGATGGCGTTTCTGGTAAAGCTCCCACAGCTTGGCGCCGCGCCCGCCCGACAGCAGGGTGCCGATCGCCGAATTCGATTTCAGCTCTTCCTCGATCGCTGCCGGGTCAAAACGGTCGATCATCCGCCGCAAAGCGGTCTGTATGCCTCGCCACGCGCGGACGTGATGTTGCGCGAGATCGCGAACCGCGTCGGCGATTGCCGCTTCGCCGGCGAGAAATCCGGGGCTGCGCTCGGCGATAAGCGTCACGATGGCGTCGTCGACCGTCGGCAGAAACTTGAGCGGATTGACTTCGGAGGCCCCGACCATGGTCTGGGCGACGCGAGCATTTCCTTTTTCCTCGGCCCGCTTGCGCAGAAGCTGCATCAGGCCTTCCATCATCAGCCGATATTCGCGACCAAACTTCTCCATTTCCGCGATGCTGTCGCGTCCGGGGAAATCGGCTTCCTCGACGCCCATGCCGCGCAGGAATGCGGAGCGAAGCGCCGTCTCCCCCAACTGCGCCGCTGCCGGCAGGCGGGCGGGTTTGGCAGCAGCGCCCATACGCGGTGGGGGAGGGGCATCCGCCGCTTGCACGGGCAAATCCCAGGGATTGGCGGATTGTGGTCGTTGGCCGCTGCGCTCGCGCTGTCCGGTCGAGCCGGCGCCGTTTGAACTGGGCGCCGTGGCTGGTCCGAAACCAAAATCATCATTGAAATCGGACGGCTTCCCGGCAGCGAGTTCGGCGCCGCGGCTGGGAGACGGCACCGGGTCGAGGCTGAACGGGTCGGCCTGGTTCGCCGCGCCGCCCGGTTCGAAATAAGGGGCGGCATTTTTCGGCACAGGTGTTGAAACCGAATCGAGGCTGAACGGGTCATCGAAAGCAGGCGAGCTGCGCTGGCTGGAGGTGGCGCGCTCGAACGCGCCCGCAACCGGCTGCTCGAATGGATTCGGCAGATCGGCCGGACGTGGCCGTCGCGGCTCTTCCTCGACTTTGGCGGAAAAGAAGTCATCGCGGCCGATGCTCACCGGCGCCCGGGATGCCGGCGGCAGGCGTTCCAGAACCGGCTGGCCGGCCGCGGGTGCTTGAGCGGTCGGCGTTTGCAGGTCGACATGGACGATGTAGTCGCCCAGTCTCAGCCGCATGCCGCTTTGAAGGCGCGTCGACTTGCCGGCGCCGAGCGGGCTGTCGGAACCGTTTATGAACAATCCGCTGCTCGACGTGTCGGTGACGAAATATCCATCTCGCCCGCCAGAGATCTTGCAGTGAGCCCGCGAAACGAACATGTCGGGATCGTCGATCTGCCAGCCAGCGTCCGCGCTGCGGCCGATCACCAACTCGCCTTCGTCCAGCCGGGTCTGCCGCACCGCCTGGGTGCGTGGCCCTTGCTCCAGCGTCAGCAGCAGACTCATGCCGCGACCTCCGCCATTTCCGGCCGCCATCCGACGATCGTCCGCAGCCGCATATCGTCAGCATCGCCCCTTTCGGCGGGCCGCGCAAGCCAGGCGGTCCGGCCGAGCTGTACCGCTCCGACACGGGGCGGCGGCACGGCTTCACGCGCAAGCACGATGCGCAGGTCGACGTCGAGCGATTCCCCGACCATGTCGCGAACGGCCTGCTTGAACAGTTTGAGCCGCTGGCCGCCAGGCAGGAACGCCTTGAAGTCTTCATACCCCAGTGGGCCGACACGCAGTTCGATCCTGCTTTGGCGGTTGAAAACGCGCGGGCCGATCGTCGCCCCCCGGCCGAGTCCGGCATAGGCTTTTGCAAGGCGGGTCTGGAGCCCGGTTGGTATGCTTATCCAGGCGGCGACGAACTCCTTGATCTGAACCGGCACCTTGAATGCTTCCGCCAGGAACAGCGTCAGCCGTTCCGGGCCGTCGACCTGGCTGGCGAGCGAAGCCGCCTGGCGAAGCTTCACTATATCGAGATCGGCGTTCTGGGTGCCGGGAAGTCCGATCCCAGCCATGGCTTCGAGCATGGCGCGAACGCGTCCACCGACCGCGCGTTCGACCTGTACGGCCGGATGCGCATCCGCCCACGCCCGATAATACAGGGCAATCATGCGGTGCTGCAGGATGTTGACGAAGTCCACGAACGTCGTGTCGCTGGTCAGCTGTGCGTCGGTGCCGGCGAACCAGCGCTGCGACAGGCGGTCGAGCACCCAGCGCGTCAGATGCAGCGGCATTGGCCCCTCGGGTCCCAGCAGGCCGAGATTTGCAACCGTGACCCGGGCCGGCGCCTCGTCGCTGGCTTCGCGGAATTGAACCAGGTCGCGCGCGGAAAAGGCGAGGCGCACATGCTGGCCGAGCCGTGCCGGCTCACGGTCGGGGCGGCCGGAATGGCCGAACAGACCGCTCCGCTGTTCGAGACGGCGCAGCAGTTCGAAAAAGTCGAACGTCTCGGACAGACCTACGGCCTGGTTCGGGCCGGGCCTGTCTAGATCAGGTAGCGATTGCCGGGCGTCATCGGCCATGGCACATCCTCCTGCTTCTGCAGCAGCCGCGTGCGGGTTCGCACGAAGCCGTTTATTCCGGCATGACGGGCAAACAGCCGCGCCAGCAAGGCCGAAAGCAGCAAGGTGCTCTGGCCGGCCAGGACCGATTGATCAACGTGCAACGTCACTTCGGTGCCGCGTCCGAAGCACATCGGCCCATCGATCTGCAGCCGTTCGATGACCGGCTGCGAGTCGATACGCACGATCGAATGCACATTGCGGGCAAGGCTCGGATCGCCGCGGTCGGCATAGAGGTCGAGCAGCGCATGCAGAGGGTCGACGCCGCGGCCTTCCTTGGCAAGGCTGAGAAAGTTGAGCGAGAGCTGCGCCACCAGCCGCCAGGCGAGATCGTCGGCTCGCGATTCACCGTCGGCCCCGGCGGGCAGCGCCGCGGGGATAGCCGGCTGCGGTGGACGCAGCGCGCCAAGAAGCCTGACAGTTTCGACCGGGTCGCCGGCCTCCAGCGTCAATGTCGGGTTGTCATCGAGGATCGGCAGATCACGATTGGTGCAAAGCGCCATGACGTCGAGACGCTTCAGCGGCCGATTCGCCGGGCTCGCGAGCGGCCGGGATACGGCCAGGAAAACGTCGTCCCCGGTGTATGACGTGCGGGTCAGGCCGTCGCGCCGCTCCTCCTCCGTCGCGCGGCGTGGGCGCCGTTCCGTCGAATAGACCCACCCACTGCCGCGGTTCTGCCCCAGGCTGAAGAGTTCGGGGATTTCGGCGTCGCTGCCCCCGGTGTCGGCGTCCTCGACGCGAATGACCCGATAGATTTCGAAGTCGCGCGCCCGCGTTCGGTCTGCATGCAAAACCTGCCGCGTCTTGCGCGCATCGACCTCGATGACATTGCACTCACGTTCGAACAGATTGATGATCGGCGTCGCGAAAAGTTCGAAGTCCGCAGGTGTCAGGTCGGCAAGCTCAGGCACCGGACGCCTGAACATGAAGATGAGTTCCAGCCCGGCGGCGCATTGGCGTACGACGGGCTGCAGCCCGGAAACCCGCGCATAATGAAAGCGCTCGGGCATCATGAAATATTCGCGCAGCAGGCGGTACCCCTCGAATGTCGGACGGGTACGCGGCATCAGGGCCTCGTCGTCGCTGATGCCGATCATTTCGGGTACCGGCAAGGCCGATATGGGGTTGGTCTTGCCTTCCGCGCGTGCGCCAACGGTCGAGCAGGCGCCGAAAATCGCGTCGAACAGAAGCGGCGCCTTGGTGCGCCCGGCAAAATAGAGGTCGAGCCGGTCGAGCGCCAATTCGTCGAGCTTGCCTTTTCCGGTCCGGGCCAGCGTGATGCGGAGCGCCGCCTCGCCGCCGACGCCGCCGATCGGCCCTATGCCGGCCATCGCCAGCGCACTGCGATCCTGAAAATAGCCGACCGAAGTGATCGCTATCGGCCATAGGGTCATTTCTTGTGCTGTGGAGAAGGTACAGCGCGTCGACAGGCCGGGCTGCAGGCTGGAAACCAGCCGCGTGTTGCGCTTGACGACGTAGCCCGCGAGCATGGTCTGGACCTGCTGGCCGGGTTTCAGCACCACCATCGCCGTTGCCGGCGCCGGCGTGACCAGATCGGGATAGAGAACCTCGAGCACACTGCGTGAAAATCGCGAGCGCTCGGCGTCGACCTTCAGCCGGGTGCGCGCGGCGAGGAAGGCGACGCCGTCCAGCAGCCGCTCGACATACGGATCCGGACACGGGACCGTATCGAGGGAAAGGTTGCGCGCCACAGCCGGATGCATGTCGGCAAATTCCGCCGCGAGGCCATGAATATGGGTCAGTTCCTCTTCGTAATATTCGACGAAGACCCGATCCATCTCAGGCGTCCCTAATTTCGGTCCGCGCCAAGCCGTTGTCGAGATTGATCGTGGTGCGCAGGCGCATGCGTTCCGGCGTCGGCGTCATGATCAGCACGGCGTCTATCTCGATCTTCAGGCCAACGGTCTTGTCGCCAAGAGTGACCGTGACCTTTGTTGCGCTTTCCTTGAGGCGAGGCTCGAAGGTGGCGAGCACCGTGCGGATCTCACGCGCCAGCACGTCGCGATCAAAGTCGCGGGACGACCGGCCCGAGAAGGAAGGCACGCCGTAGTTGACCACGCTTCGACGGACCTCCGGAAAATCGGCGAGTGACGGCGGGTTTTCCGACATCTGTTCATTTTCCAGGTCGGATAGAAGCGGTGTGGCCTCGAAGCGCTCGGTGTTGAAGAGCGCCTCGATGTCACGCCGCACCGCTTCCCTGAGCACACGGGCCGATACCACCACGCCCCGGCTTTCGATCTCGACGCGGTGCTGGGTCTGAAAGGCCAATCGATGCAGACGGCGTTTCTGATCAGCTGTCAGGTCCGCGTCGGCGTCGATGAGCCGCGCACTGCCGGCAACGAGGGTGTCGAGGCGGTCCGCGCCAAGCTCATCCAGCAAGACATGGCGCAGCCCGTCTATCTCCGAGGTCAGGCCCGGCAGGTCATTGACGAGGCGATCCCAAAGCGACGGCTGGACGGCCTCGCTTTTTGCCCGCAAGCTGCCTGTGATCTGCTGCTTGCCCGCGCCGGGTCGCCGAACCTCACTTGCCGACATAGACATCCATTTCGGCTTCATCATTGCCGTCATAGACGAACTTGATCTTCTTGTAGGCGAAGCTGACGGCTTCCTGGATCAGGTCTTCCTCATCCTCGGCCTGCGACATGTCGTACTCCATGACGAAGGCGTCATTCAGGGTAATGACCAGATAATCCTTGCTTTCGCCATCGATGGTCCGGCGTGCCGAAAACACCACCTCATCAAGGGCCTTGTTATCGAACAACGCCTTTTTCAGGTAGGGCGAGGATTTGTCGTAGTGCTTGGTGAACTTGATCATGCCCATGGACACGCGGCCACGGCGTGAGACCGAATTCGGATCGTAAGGTGCGACCATCTTGTAGTCGACGCCATGGATCTCGATCTCGTCCTCGTGGCCGTCGCGGGTGCTGGGGCCTTTGATATCGGGAACCTTCAGAAAGCCATCAATCTTCGTAGATGTGGGCATTGTCTTTCTCCACCGCTTTTAAAAAACCAGGTTGTTGTTGCTGCAAATCAAGTCTTCACGGACGGTAGTTCCGACACCAGCCGGAGCGAGGCATTGATACCCTCCAACTGGTAATGCGGGCGCAGATAGAAGCGGGCAGCGTAATAGCCGGGCCGCCCCTCCACGCTGTCCACCTGAACCTCGGCGGCGGCAAGCGGGCGCTTGGCGCGCGCCTTGTCGTCGGCAAAGGCCGGGTTGGCCAGCACGTACCGGTTGATCCATTCGGTCAACCAGATCTGCATGTCGGCGCGCTCCTTGAACGAGCCGACCTTGTCGCGCGCAATGGCCTTGAGGTAGTGCGCAAAGCGCGAGACCGGGAAGAGATAGGGCAGGTTGGCGCTCAGCCGCTCGTTCGACTGCGCGTCCGGGTCGACCAGCCGTCCCGCCCGCGTCTCGTCGTCCTGCAGCGAATGCGCGCCGATGAAGGCCGCCAGATCGGTGTTCTTCCGGTGCAGGATCGGCATCAGGCCGAGCTTGGCCAGTTCCGCCTCACGCCGGTCGTCGATGGCGACTTCAGTCGGGCATTTCATTGCGATCGACCCATCGTCGGTCGGGAAACTGTGCACCGGCAGGTTCAGCACCGTGCCGCCGTTCTCGACGCCACGGATCTGCGTGCCCCAGCCAAATAGCTTGTGGCTGCGGTTGATGTTGACGCCCATCGGGAAGGCGGCATTCATCCAGACATATTTGTTATGGTCGCCCTGCACCTCTTCTTCGAAGGTGAAACCCTTCACCGGAACGGTATCGGTGCCGTAGGGCAGGCGCGCCAGGACGCGGGGCATGGTCAGGCCGATGTAGCGCGCGTCCTCGCTCTCGCGCAGCGACTGCCACGAGGCATAGGCCGGGTTGGAGACGATCTGCTGCAGGTCTTGCGGGTTCGGCAATTCCTGCCAGCTGTCCATGCGGAACAGGCGCGGCGAAGCGGCTGCGATAAACGGCGTATGCGCCGAGGCACAGATGCCGGAGATGTTGCGCAGCAGACCGACGTCGCGCGGGTGGTTGGAAAATTCGTAGGCGCCGATCACGCAGCCGATCGGCTCGCCGCCAAGCATCGAATACTCGTCCGTATAGACTCTCTTGAAGATCGGGCTCTGATCCCACATCTGGCCTTCATAGTCTTCGAGCGTGTCGGCCAGCTGCTCCTTGGAAATGTTCATCACCCGGATCTTCAGCTTCTGATCCGTCTCGGTGTTGTTGACGAGATACCAGAGGCCGCGCCACGTGCCTTCCATTTCGCGCACTTCCGGCGCGTGCAGGATCTCGTTGACCTGTGTCGTCAGCATCTTGTCGATGCCGGCTATCAGCGACTTGATCGACTTGATCGCATTGGACGAGATGGTCGTGGTATCGGAACGGGACTGCGCCGCGAGTGCGAGATTGCGCACGAGTTGCTGCAGCTTCTCGCTGTCGTCCTTCTTGACCTTGAAATCCTTCTCGAGGAGCCCGCTGAATTCTCCAAGGTCTATGGCTTCGGCCTCGGCGGCGACGGCGGAGGTCTTTTGCTGTTCGGCCATGATTTATTCCCCAACCTTGTCATCGTCGGCAAGCGCCTGGCTGGCGATCTTGCCAAGAAGCGGCTCGTTGTTCAGAAGCTGCGCAATGCGCTTTTCGGCGTCGACGCGGCCATCCATGAAGCCAAGCAATTCCTCGAGCTGACGACGCATCTTGAGGATCTCGGCCAGTTGCGGAACTTGCGCGGCGATCTTGTCGGGGGCGAAATCGCCCATTTTGGTGAAGGTCAGATCGAGCGCCAGTTCCTCGTCGCGCTCCTGGCCCTCGGCCTGCGGCAGTGTGTTCTTGACCCGGGCTTTGACGCGGGGCCCGAGCGCCTCCATGAACTTGGGGAAGCGGTTCGCGTCGGTCTCGACAAAAGTGCGGTCCAGCACCGACTTTGACGCTTCCTTGGTTTGCGAAGCACCGGCAAGGTCGGCCATCACGCCCATGACGAACGGCAGTTCGATCGTCGTCGGGCTACCATAGGTTTCCACGTCGTAGGCGATCTGCACCCGCGGCGCGCGATTTCGTTCGATGACCTTCGCTTTGCTTTCGGCTGGCATGTGTTGTTACCTTTCATCCTTCTGAGCCGTCTTCTTGACATCGGGAACGCCGGCAAGGAGCCGGAATTCCTTCAGCCCCGACGGGGCGAGATCTTCCATCAGTTCAACGAAATCCATATGCACCATCCGGCGCACACGCCGAGCCAGGTGCGGGATCGGGCTCGACGGTTCGGTGCGGTCATAGAAGGCGACCACGAGGTCGAGGCATTTCACCACGTCGTCGCGCGAGGAAATCCGGTCGGGAAGCCCCGTGCTCGAGTCCGCGTAGCTTGCCATACTTGCCATCGCATCGGCTCCATGACCGTTTCGAACAGGCGTTGCCGGTTCTGCCGGCGGGGGTGGCTTGGCCGCGCCATTCGCCACGGCTGCCGAGTTCCGTTCGAGGGTCGTCAGCAAACGCTGCAGAAACCGTTTTAATTCCGGAACGGGAGCGCCGCCGCCATCGAGACGAGCGTTGAGGGCGGTCTCGACCGCGTCGAGGGCCGCCATCGCTGCCCGGGCGTCGGCGATGAGCAGGACCATTTCTGCGTTGGCTTGATCCATCTGTGCCGCGCATCCGGCACGCACCCGGTTCAAGAGTTGTCCGTGCGCACTGACCAGTGCCGCCTTTTCAGCCGCATTCAACCCCGAGGCGGCTTCCTGGAGCATGACACGGTCGTCGAGCGCACCCTTTTCCAGGTCGATGCCCTGAATCGGACCGATGGCGCGCGGCGCAAAGAACGTCATTTGCCGCAGGTTCGCCAACAACCCGTCCTGACCGTTCTGCAGGTCGAGCAGCGCGTTGACCCGGCGCAAGGCGGCATCGCGTGGCGAAGCGCCGGGCCGCAGTGCCGGATGCATGGTTTCCCAATGCTGACCGAAGGTCTGCGCAATGAGGGTCAGGCCCTGCGCGAGCCCGGCCAGTCCCTCTTCATTGGCCAGCGCGCGCGTGACGATGACGAGCAGGCGCAGGTCCCGCCCATGCGCGCGCAATTCCTCTGCCTTGGCCAGCACCGCCGCCCAGTCGGCCGGAATGGTGCTTTGCGAGGTGGCCTTGTTGTGACCGTCGTGGACGACCTTGATCTGGGCTTCCGTCAGGCGCTCCAGCTCATGAAAAGCCGGGTCGTTGCGCAAATCCTCCCCAGACGGATTTTCACCGTCGAGCGGAGTAAGCCAGAGTGCGACATCAATCACACCAACCCCCAGCAACCGGCCGTCAAACCGTATGTGACCCAACGTTATCACACCGTTGCACTTTACCACAATTCAACGACTGCTCAAAAATTAACAGAAGCTGAACGCGACCGCCCTGGGTGCCGAAATCCGTGGCGTGATCGCCGAACCCTGCATGCGAAATGCATTGCCCGGGCGCGCGCAATTCCGTGGTTGTTTGCAGCCGGTGGGGCAGGACGTCCACAAACGCAAGAAGCCGGCTGAACCGGGCATCGAGCCCTCGTCCATCACGCGCTTTGTCAAGTGACGGCTTATGTGGCAGGTTATCGACTGGCAGATTGCAGGAGCACGTTCGATGGAACAGCGCCGGTCGTCGCAGAGCTTCAAACGCAAGGAACTGGTCGGCAAGCTCAATCCTGTCGGTGTGCGCGCCTTCAAGGCCGCGGCCGATACCGCCAAACTGCGCGGCAATCCTTACGTCGAACTCGTCCACTTCATCGAGCAACTGGTGCTTTCCGACCGCTCGGATGTGCAAATGATAATCGCCGATGCGGGACTGGATGCGAGCCGGCTCACCGCCGATATGACCCGCGCCGTCGACAAGCTGCCTTATGGGGCGACGTCGATCGAGGAATTTTCCGACCATATCTTCCACGCCATCCAGGAAGCCTGGAACCTGGCGACGCTGGAATTCGGCGTCGAAGAGGTCCGCAGCGCGCATATTCTCCTCGCCTGCCTGAAGACGGCGGTGCTGGAAGGCCTGCTGTCGAAGATCAGCGGCGAGTTCGACAGGATCGACGCCGACGCGGTCATCACGCGGTTCGCCGATGTCGTGGAAGGTTCGCTCGAAGCCGGCGCGGCCACGGCGGTTGCGGCGGCCGAAACGCCGAAGCGGGCGCCGGGCGGGGATTCGGCGCTGGCGAAATACGCCACCGACCTGACCCAGCGCGCCCGCGACGGCAAGATCGATCCGGTCGTCGGCCGCGATCCGGAGATCAGGCAGATCGTCGATATCCTGATGCGGCGCCGGCAAAACAACCCGATCCTGACCGGTGAGGCCGGGGTCGGCAAGACGGCGGTCGTCGAGGGCTTTGCCTTGCGTATCGCCCAGGGCGATGTGCCGCCCACACTGCAAGGGGTCAGCGTCCGCATGCTCGATGTCGGATTGATGCAGGCGGGTGCAAGCGTGAAGGGCGAATTCGAAAAACGGTTGAAGGCCGTCATCGATGAGGTTCAATCGTCCGAAACGCCGGTCATCCTGTTCATCGACGAGGCCCACACCTTGATCGGCGCCGGCGGCGCGGCAGGAACGGGCGATGCCGCCAATCTGCTGAAACCGGCGCTGGCGCGTGGCGAACTTCGCACCATCGCGGCAACGACCTGGGCCGAATACAAACAGCACATCGAGAAAGACCCGGCGCTGACCCGCCGATTCCAGGTGGTGAAGATCGAGGAGCCGTCGGAGGCGGTGGCCATTCTCATGTTGCGCGGTGTGGCCGGCGTTCTGGAGCAGCACCACAAGGTACAGATACTGGATGAGGCGATCGAGGCGGCGGTCGGCCTGTCGCATCGCTACATCCCGGCGCGGCAACTGCCCGACAAGGCGGTTAGCCTCCTCGACACCGCTTGCGCCCGTGTCGCCATATCGCAGCACGCCACGCCGGCCGAGGTCGAAGACATCATGCGTCGCCGCCAGGCGCTGGAGGTCGAGCACGGTATCATCGGTCGCGAGGCCGCGATCGGCATTGAGGTGACCGAGAGGCAGGCACGGGTCGACACCGGACTTGCCGAAACCGAGGTTGCGCTGGCCGCGGCGCAACAACGTTGGGATCGGGAAAAAGCCCTGGTTGCCGAGATACTCGAATTGCGAGCCCGGCTGCGCGGCGAAGGTGTGCCGCTCGATGCCGTGGAGACGCCGGAGCCCGATGCCGAGACGGCAGGCGCGCACGCAGCCGGGACTGAGCCGCCCAAGACCGAAACACCCCAAACCGAAACGCCCAAAGCCAAAACGGCCAAGACCAAGGCAGCCAAGACCGACGTGGAGACACCGGCTGCGGCCAATGCCCCTCCACCCGATCCGGCGGCCGATCTCGCCCGGCTGCGCGAACTGATGGCGGAACTCGCCGAGGCGCAAGGCGAAACGCCGCTGATCCTGCCGTCGGTCGACCGCAACGCCGTGGCGGCGGTCGTTCAGGACTGGACGGGAATCCCGACGGGGCGGATGCTGTCGAGCCAGACCGAAAAGGCGCTGCGGCTTGCCGCGACCCTGTCCGAACGCGTGGTCGGCCAGGATCACGCCATGGAGATGATCGCCAAGCGTGTGCAGACCAGCCGCGCCGGGCTCGGCGCGCCGGAAAAACCGGTGGGCGTGTTCCTGCTCTGCGGCCCCTCGGGCGTCGGCAAGACCGAAACCGCATTGGCGTTGGCCGAAACACTCTATGGCGGCGAGCAGAACCTCATTTCGATCAACATGTCCGAGTTCCAGGAGGCCCATACGGTCTCTACCTTGAAGGGCGCTCCGCCCGGATATGTCGGCTATGGCAAGGGCGGCATCCTGACCGAGGCGGTGCGCCGCAAACCCTATTCGGTGATCCTCCTCGACGAGGTCGAGAAGGCGCATCCGGACGTGCACGAGATATTTTTCCAGGTTTTCGACAAGGGCATGATGGACGACAGCGAGGGCCGGCGCATCGATTTCAAGAACACGCTGATCCTGCTGACCTCGAATGTCGGCTCGGAGGTCATCATGGACCGGACCAGGAACGGCACGCTACGGGCCGAGCTCGACGATCTCGATACTGCCTTGCGCAGCCCGTTGCTGAAGGTCTTCCCGGCGGCTTTTCTCGGCCGGGTGGTGACCATTCCTTACTATCCGCTCTCGGATTCGATGATCGAAGCGATCACCCGTCACCAGTTTGCCAAGATCGCTCGCCGGCTGCGTGCAACCAACGACGCGGAATTGGTGATCGGCGACGGTGTCATGGATCTGGTCAAGGCCCGCTGCACCGAGATCGAATCCGGCGGCCGGATGATCGATGCCATCCTGACCAACACCCTTCTGCCGGAGTTGAGTCGCGGCGTGCTGAACCGATCGCTCGAGGGCGAAAAGATGACGAAGGTGACCGTCGGCGCCTCCAAGGAGGGTTTCACCTATTCCTTCGAATAGCTTCAGCCGAATGCTGGTGAGCAGCAGGCGGTTGGCTTCGATTCTCAACAGCGCGGATTCGACGGTCCCTCTTGACCTCGGCTTGCCCCGTTCGCTTCGGTTCTAGTTGGTCTTCAACTGGCCAACGCGGTTCTCGGCGATCCAGCGGGCGGCGAGCACCAGGGCGCCCATGCTGAAATCCTTGCCATGCTTGGCCACCATCTCTTCCGACAGTTTGGCCAGACGTTCGAAAAATTCGTCCTTGCTCTCGTCTTCGGCTGTAAGTTCGGTTTGCATTCCATCCTCCTGTTTCATGCGGACTTGTCCGCTACTTGAACATCTGTGCGGGAAAGGTGACGATCGCGGCGGTGCCGTCGGCACTGCCCATCGCCAGGTGCCGTCCGTCGCCGGACCAGGCAAGCGCGGTGACAGTGCTCCCCAGCGCCCTGACGAGAAGCTCGTCCCGCGCGCCGATCTGGGCGACGGTGATCCGGCCGTTGGCATAGCCGGCCGCAATCAGTTTCTTCTCCGGGTGCGCCGCCACCGTTTCGACCAGGACCAATCCGGTCTGACCAGTCTCCAGCGCGCCCGAGATTTCGCCGCCAAAAGGCGGGGCGGTCATCGACCAGCCGGCTACGCGGAATGCGCCTGATGCAAATAGTGCATTTGCCGGCTGACTGCAGCACACAGACCGAACCGGCGACGGGAATCCCGTGACGATTCCGGCACGGTTGTCGGCCAGGCCGACCAGGGCGAAGCCGCCTGTTTCGAGCCCGCAGGCCAGCCATGTGCCGTCGCCGCTCCAGCGGATCGACGCCGGGCGCGCGGAAAGGGAGACATCACGGATCAAGGCAGCGTCGCCTTCAACCGACCAGATCGACAGTCCCTCGCCAACGCCGCAGGCGAGGTGTTTCCCGCCGGGTGAAAAAGCAAGAGCGTCCATGGACGATGCCGTTGCATGTTTCAGCTTCACCTCGTCGCCCTGGCCACTCGAGAGGAAGACATCATGCCCGTTGCTGACGGCTGTCATATCCGCCCGGGCGCTGTGGTCGATGGCGACGATCGGTCCGTCGATCTTGACCAGCGGCTTCGCTACTTCACCGCCGGCGGTCAGATGCAGCGCTTCGCCGCTCGCCGCGCCGACCAGGAAGCCGGAATGCGCATAGGCAGCGAGCGGGACATCGCCATCTCCGAATGCCGCTGTTGCGATCAACGGCACCGCAGGCTTCTCCCTTGGCCGGATCGTCGTCTGCCCGAGATCGTTGCTCACCCTGAGCCGCGCCTCCGGTGGCTCGTGATCCGCGACCGTGGCAATGGCGACGGTCCCGTCCACGGAGGCAAAGGCGACGGTCGACCCATCGGCGCTGAAGCGCAGATCGGCGATCGCCGACGGCCGCCGCCAGCTGCGGGCCAGAAGGTCGAACAAGGTCAGGCTCTGCATCGTCTGCTGGTTCACGGTGTCTCTCCCATCAGTCCTCGTGCGCCGTTGCCGCGGGCCGGCGATCGACGTCCTCGACATCACCTTCGGCCGCGACGATGCGGTCCTCGCAGGCCGTGCAGGCCTGCATGATCGCCGCCGCGCTCCGCTCTGCCTCATGCAAGTCCTGCACCAGTTGCTCGCTGGCGCCGCTTCTGCCAATTTCCAGCTCCAGGCGCAGCACGTCCATGTCGATACCGGCGCGCTGCTGATTGAGCCGCAACGCCTCCGCGGTGAGCGCGGAAACGCTGGCGACAAGAGCGAGCCGGCGAGCAAGCAGCGCGTCACGTTTGGCGGTACCCGATCCTCCCGTCATGTTTCGCCCCCAGCCAAAGGTTCCTGCGGTTTTTCGAAAGTCGACAGCAATCCGGGCAATGTGCCGGCCTGCGAACGGAACTGTTTTTCGGCCGTCTCGATGTGGCTCTTGAGCTGATCCCAGATGTCGACGCGGATCATCGATGTCGTGTCGCCGGTCAGGCGCTCGATCTCGTCGACACGGAACTGGCGCGTCAGCGAAACGCCGGAGAACACGAAGTCGCGCAGCAGGATCGCGTGGCTCTCGATGAACAGATGGATCATTGGATGCGTTTGCGCGGTGACGCCGCCGGCGGCGAGTTCGGCCCGGATAAAGTCCTGGAAATGGCTCTGCAGGCGGTGCTGGCTCTCACCCATGAAGCGCATGACAAAGACCAGGTCGCGGGGCATCAGCCTGACAAGATCGCCAGCAACGCCATCGGCCTGGCAGGACATTGGCTCTGGTGGCCCCCGGCTGTCCCTATCGTTCGGCATCGTCTTGCTCCAGCGCCAGGGCCCATTCATGGGCTGTCGCCTTCAGATAGTAGAGAAAGACGAGGAATTGAATAGATGATATCTGTTTTCGTATTTGCTGCACTTGCTAACTAAATATATTGCATATGCGAATAGATGTTAAATATTACAAGCGTACGTTACATCTGTAAAACAACGTTACAGTTGGCCGTCCGCGCGCATGTCGAAAGAGTGGCGATTTTGTTTTGAATGCCGGCCATGGGGGGCAATTTCGAATTGGCACGGCGCTTGCGTTGTACATTTTCACAAGAAGCCCATCGCGCTTTGACGCGGTGCCAAAAGAACGAAGGAACGGAGGAAGCAGGCCGCTTCGATACGCCCATCGCATATGCGGTTGGCGCCGCGGATCCTGCCAGGCGCCTCGAGAACCTTTGCCGCGATCCACTTGAATGGCCGGACCATGAGTCGCGCCTGAATGCGCAACCCCTTTGTCGTGCCGTTCGCATTCTCACTTGCGGTGCTGTGCGCCGCTTCATGCCGGGGTCAAGGGACCTGCGGCTCAAACCTGGTGGAGGCTTATGACCATGACGTCTCTGACGCTCAACAAGATCACCTCGCAACGCGGAATTTCCGTCGGCGAGGCAACCAAGAAGATTGCCGATCTCGGCTGGAATCCTTCCTACGTCCAGGAAGCGATGACGTTTCCGACGGACTACAAGATCAACAAGACGCCGCGCGACCCGATGAAACAGGTCCTGCGGTCCTATTTCCCGATGCAGGAAGAGAAGGACAACCGCGTCTACGGCGCGCTCGACGCGGCATTGCGCGGCGACATGTTCCGCAATGTCGAGCCGCGCTGGGTCGAGTGGATGAAGCTCTTCTTGGCCATCATTCCCTTCCCGGAAATCTCGGCTGCCCGCTCGATGGCGATGGTCGCCCGCATCGCGCCCGGTGAGGAACTCAGAACCGGCTTCACCATGCAGATGATCGACGAGTTCCGTCACTCGACGATCCAGATGAATCTGAAGAAATGGTACATGGAGAACTACATCGATCCGGCCGGCTTCGACATCACCGAGGAAGCCTTCGGAAAGTGCTACGCCACCACCATCGGCCGGCAGTTCGCGGAAGGCTTCATCACCGGCGACACGATGACCGCCGCCTGCATGTACCTGACCGTGGTCGCCGAGACCGCCTTCACCAACACGCTGTTCGTCGCCATGCCTTCGGAAGCCGCCCGCAACGGCGACTATGCACTGCCGACCGTCTTCCTGTCGGTGCAGTCCGACGAGAGCCGCCACATCGGCAATGGCCACTCGCTGCTGATGGCGGCGCTCAAGGAGCCGGAAAACCATGTCTTGCTCGAGCGCGACCTGCGTTACGCCTTCTGGCAGAACCACGCGATCGTTGATGCCGCCATCGGCACCTTCATCGAATACGGCACCACCAACCGCGACAAGAACAAGGAGTCCTACGCGGAAATGTGGCACCGCTGGATCTATGAGGACTACTACCGCACCTACATGCTGCCGCTCGAAAAATACGGCATCAAGGTCCATCACGACGACGTCCAGGCAGCCTGGGAGCGCATCACCAAGAAGAACTATGTCCACAAGGTCGGACAGTTCTTCGCGGTCGGCTGGCCGGTCAATTTCTGGCGCATCGAGGCCCAGACCGACAAGGACTTCGAGTGGTTCGAGCACAAATATCCAGGTTGGTACGCCGAGTTCGGCGACTTCTGGAAATGGTACGCCAAGCTCAGCCACAAGGGCGAGAAGGTGCTGCTGTTCAACAGCGACGTCGGCTATGTCTATCCGCACCGCTGCTGGTCCTGCCTCGTTCCCTGCCTGATCCGCGAGGACATGGTGGTCGGCGAAATCGACGGTCAGCTTCACACCTTCGCCCATGAGCTCGACAAGTGGACCGCAACGGTCGCCTTCGCCGACGAGTATCAGGGCCGTCCGACGCCCGCGATGGGCCGCTTCAGCGGCAAGCGCGAGTGGGAGACGCTCTATGATGGCTGGGACCTGGCCGATGCGATCAAGGACCTGAACTTCGTCCGCTCCGACGGCCAGACCTTGGTTCCGCAGCCGCATATGCGCTTCGACGACAAGGAGATGTGGACGCTCGACGACGTGCGCGGCAACACGCTCGGATCGCCGCTCAACGCGTTGCGTGCCATGTCGCCCGCGGACCGTGAGAAGCACCTGGCGGAGTACGCCAAGGGCTTCACCATCAACCCCTGCAATTGATCAGGCCAAAGGGGGGCGGGTTCGTCCCGCCCCTACCTTTCACTGGAGGTCCGTATGTCGGAAACCCACACGGTCAGGCTCAGCCCGGTCGGCGTCGAATTCGACGTCGAGCATGGCGAAACGGTGCTCAACGCCGCGTTCCGCCAGGGCATTGCGCTGCCGCACGGCTGCAAGGAAGGGCAATGCTCGGCCTGCAAAAGCGTGTTGCTCGATGGCGAAGTCGACATGCTCAAATACTCGACCTTCGCGCTGAACGACATGGAGAAGGAGAGCGGGCACGTCCTGTTGTGCCGCTGCATCGCCTTCTCCGACCTGGAAGTCGAGCTTCTCAACTACGACGAGGAGATTTTGGCGAAAGCGATCGCCGTGAAGACGTACAAGGGCCGGATTGCTCGGATCGAGCACCTGACCCACGACATTCGCGGCATCGAGATCGAACTCGGCTCGCCGATGAAGTTCTGGGCGGGGCAATATGTCGACATCACGGTTACCACGCAAAAAGGGGAGACGATTACGCGCTCGTTCTCCATGGCAAATACGCCGGACCAAACCGAAAAACTCTCCTTCATCATCAAAAAATACCCTGAGGGAAAGTTCTCGGGAGAACTCGATTCCGGAGGCATCACCGCCGGAGCCGAAGTCACCGTCGTCGGACCCTACGGAACCTGCTTCCGCCGCGACGAACGGCAAGGACCCCTGATCCTGGTCGGGGCCGGCTCGGGCATGTCGCCGATCTGGTCGATCCTCAACGACCATCTGAAGAGCGGTGAGAAGCGTCCGGTCTATTTCTTCTACGGCGCCCGCACCCGCAACGACCTGTTCTATCTCGACAGGATCGCAGAGCTGGTCGGCAATCATTCCGACGTCACCTTCATTCCCGTGCTGTCGCACGCGAATGACGACGCCGAATGGCAAGGCCAACGTGGCTTCGTGCACCAGAGTGTCGACACCATGCTCAAGCAACTGGCGGTCGACGGGCAGGGCGACGTCCATGCCTGTGGCCCGCCACCGATGATCGATGCGCTTCAGCCGGTTCTGTTCATGAATGGGTTCGAGACGGAGCGGATCTTCTTCGACAAGTTCACCACATCGGCAGGGGCAACGCCGGCCCATTGAGGGGCGGTCACGCAACTGCAACCACAACTGCAACAAGGGAGTGAAGACTATGCCAGCTATTTCGAGTTCAGTCGGATCCGGAGCCGCCGGCGCGGCGATCTTCGCCGACTCCGACAGCCGGAAGTACCGGTATTTCGACCCGAAGGGCCAGCGCGCCACGCACTACGAAGACATGACGGTCGATGTGCAGCCTGACCCGGAGCGGTACCTGATCCAGGACTGGATCATCTCCTTCGCCGACGGCAAGGGCGCTTATGTCAAGCAGAACACCGCCGCACAGAGCTCCAACTGGCATGCCTTCCGCGCCCCCGATCAGGAGTGGGAACGCACGCACTACCAACGCCAGTCGAAAATCGAGACGATGGTGCAGAGCGTCATCAACAATGCCCGCAAGTCGGGGGCGCCGAAGACCTTCGACAAGGCCTGGGTCAAGATCCTGCAGACGCAGCTCGGCGCCTGGAAGCACGCCGAATTCGGGCTCGGCACCTCGCTGATGCAGGCGCAGCGTTACGGCTACACCCAGATGATCAACAACGCGACGCTGACCAACTCGTCCTACAAGCTGCGGCTTGCCCAGGACATCACGCTCTACCTTGCCGAGATCGGCATGGATCTTCCCGGGTGGGACGATGAGCTCGGCAAGAAGGCCTGGCTCGAGGACAAGAACTGGCAAGGCACCCGCGAAGCGGTTGAAACCATCATGGGCGCGACCGATTATCTCGAGCAGTATTTTGCCATCAACATCGTCTTTGAACCGCTGGTCGGCGAAGTGTTCCGCTCCGGCTTCCTGATGCAGATCGCCGCCGCCAACCACGACTTCATCACACCGGCGGTGATTTCGGCGGCCGAGGCCGACTACGAGCGCAACCTCGCCAACACGATCGACCTCATGCACCTGCTCGCCAATGACGAGAAGCATGGCGCTGCGAACAGGAAGCTCTTCCAGGGCTGGGTCAAGAAGCACGGCGCGCTCGCCGACAAGGCAGCCACCGGCCTGCAGCCGGTCTGGTCGATGCCGCATTCCAAGCCGGTCGCGTTCGCCGACGTCCGCGCCAAATCCGAGGAGCGGATTGGCCAGATCCTCGGCGAACTCGGCCTCAAGCGCTGAAACAGGGAGAAAATCGTCATGTCACTAGCAGCACGCGACGCAACGCATTCCAACATCTTCAAGGCGATGAAGGACATCACCTTCGAACAGACGATCTCGCATCAGTGCGGCGTCACCATGAACGACTCGGTCGAGGCTCGCGCCATCGCCGAATTTATGGGCCAGAAGCCGGGGGTGACCATCACCTACCAGCCGGCGCTGATCCGCATCGATGGCGACGGCAAGCTTATCTTCAAGATGGACGCGATCGGCGAATATCTCGGCCGCGAGATTTCGGCCGAGACCTTCGAGGTCAACACCTCCACCCACTACGGCCGCATGGTTCGCGTCGACGACAACACCGTGATCCTGTTCGGCAACATGGACGAGATGTTCGAATACATCGAATAGCCGCCAAGAAAACTGGCGCGCCGCCGGGTGCGGCGCGCCGAACCGATCAACGCGATTGCTGCGGAGGCAACAATGTACAGAACACCGGAAGGCAAGGACATTTTCGTGGTCGACGGCCACACCCATTTCTGGGACGGCAGCCCGGAAAATCAGAAGAATATCCACGGCAAGCAGTTCATCGAATGCTTCTATGCCTATCACACGGGCTTGAGCCCGAAGGAGCAGCTGTGGGAGAAGAGCAAGTTCGAGAAATACAGCGCCGACGATCTCTATCGCGACCTGTTCATAGACGGTCCCGATGATGTGGCGATCGTCCAGTCGACCTATCTCAAGGACTTCTACAAGAACGGCTTCAACACGATCGAGCGCAACGCCGAGGTGGCCAAGCGCTATCCCGAGCGGTTCATCGTCAACGGCGCCTTCGATCCGCGCGACGGCGAGAAGGCGCTGGAATACATCCACTTCCTTAAGGAGACCTACAACGTCAAGGGCGTGAAGATGTACACGGCCGAATGGAACGGCGCCTCCAAGGGCTGGAAGCTGACCGATCCCGATGCCTACAAATGCTTCGAACTCTGCGACAAGCTCGGCATCAGGAACATCCACGTCCACAAGGGCCCGACGATCATCCCGCTCTCGAAGGACGCCTTCGACGTCCATGATGTCGACCACGCGGCGACGGATTTCCAGAACCTCAACTGGATTGTCGAGCATTGCGGCCTGCCGCGCCTCGACGATTTCTGCTGGATCGCGACGCAGGAAACCAATGTCTATGGCGGCTTGGCGGTGGCGTTGCCCTTCATCCATGCGCGCCCGCGCTATTTCGGCGAGGTCATCGCCGAGCTGCTGTTCTGGCTCGGGCCGGAGAAGATCCTGTTCGGTTCCGACTACGCGATCTGGACGCCGCGCTGGCTGGTCGAGAAATTCTGGGCCTATCAGATCCCGCAGGACATCGCCGCCGAACGGGGCGTGCAACTGACCGACGAGATCAAGGAGAAGATCCTCGGCCTCAACGCCGCGCGTCTCTACAACATCGACATCGAAGCCAAGAAGAAGGCGCTCGCCAGCGCGCCCTTCAGCATCGCGGCGGAGTAGCAGCCATGACTACCGCCAGCGTTAACGGCCGCCGCGAGAGGGAACTCTGGCGGCGCCTTGGTGAGGTCAACGACCCGGAACTCGACGAACCCATCACCGAGATGGGCTTCGTCGAGCGGGCGCAGGTGACGGGCGATGGCAGCGTGGAGATAGACTTCCGCCTGCCGACCTACTGGTGCTCGCCCAACTTCGCGTTCCTGATGCTGGATGGCGTCCGCAAGGCGCTCGACCAGCTCTCCTGGGCGCCGGCCTATCGCGTCAAGCTGCACGACCACATGTTCGCGGAAGAGGTCAATCGCGGCATGGAGGCCGGCAAGACATTCGGCGACATCTTTGCCGTACTCGCTGAGGATCAGGATCTCGGCGGCTTGCGTGAAACCTTTGCGATGAAGGCCTTCAAGCGGCGCCAGGAGGCGCTTCTGCGCGGCCTGCGGCAGCACGGCCTGACCGATCGGGAAATCCTCGGCATGGACCTGCCGGCATACGACGTCGCCCGGTTCGAGCCGGGCGAGGCGGACAAACAGAAGCCGAGATACAGGGAAGCCCTGCTCGAGCGATTTCCCGACCACCGGGCGGACGAGCCTGTGTTCGTGACATGGGAAGGGCAGAAAATCGCGCCCAGCGCGCTCAGTGCCCATCTCGCCGAGCTGCGCGGCGTGCGCATCAACATGGAGTTCAACGGCGCGCTGTGCCGTGGGCTCAAGCAGACCAGGTACAAGGAACTGGATGTGGTCGACGGCGAACCGACGCTGGTCGATTTCATTCTGGATCGCGTACCGGCACGCGCCGCGCCGACTGCCTGAAGCAGAGCTGACAGCAACGGCCTCCCTCGCACGAGGCCCCCAACCAACAACCCGCCCGTAAGGCGGAAGGAGGAATCATGCCCAAGATAATGCTTCACAATTCGCAGGCCCGCCGTGCTCTTGCCCGCGGCGTCTTCCGGCTCGCCGCCGCCGTCGAGCCGACACTCGGCCCCAAAGGCATGAACGCCATGATCGACCGGCCAATCGGCACACCGATGGTGACCCGCGACGGTGTCAGCATCGCCTCCGAGATCGAGCTGCACGACCGTTTCGAAAACATGGGCGCGCAAGTCGTCCGCGAAGTGTCGATGCAGACCAACGAGATCGCCGGCGACGGTACCACGACGGCCATCGTGCTCGCCAACGCGCTCATCCAGGGTGGTGTCGAGGCGAATGAGCGCGGGGTGAAATCCGTCGATCTGTGCAAGGGCATCGACCTTGCCGTGGCGGCGGTGGTGGCGGCGCTCAAGGCTTCCGCCAGGCCCGCCAAGGGCAACGGCATCCTGGCGTCGGTCGCCAACATCGCGGCGACCAACGCCAAGCTTGGTGCGCTGGTGGCGGAAGCCCATCAGCGGGTGGGCGCCGAAGGTGTCATCACCACCGACTTCAGCGTCACCACCGAGACCACGCTCGATGTCGTCGAGGGCATGTCCTTCGAACGCGGCTATCTCTCGCATCACATGGTGACCGACCAGGAGAAGATGGAGGCCGTGCTCGAACGGCCCTACATCCTGATGACCGACCTCAAGATCAAGGAGCCCGGGCAACTCGATGCGGTTCGCCGCATCGCCGACGAGGCTGGCCGGCCGCTGCTGATCGTGTCCGAGGAAATGTCGCCGGAAGTGGTGGTGACGCTGCTCGGCAAGCAGGGACCGGGACGGTACCTCGTCGTCCATCCTCCGGAATATGGCCACTGGCGCAAGGCGATGATGGAGGATCTGGCCATCATCACCGGCGGCAAGGTGATCGCGCGCGATCTCGGCGGCCGGCTCGAGGATGTCACCGCCGAGGATCTCGGCACGGCCGACCGGGTGAAGACCAGTTCGTCCTACACCTCGATCATCCGCGGCGGCGGCGATCATGCGACAATCGCCTCGCGCCGCGCCCAGGTGCAGCGGCAGTATGAAGCCTCGCCGCCGAACATCGACCAGGACAAGCTGCGCGAACGCCTGGCCAAGCTCTCCGGCGGCACCGCGATCCTCTATGCCGGCGGTGTCACGCCGGTCGAGCAGAAGCGGACAATCCAGCTGATCGAGGATTCCTTGAATGCGGTGCGCGCCGCATCCGAAGAGGGCGTCGTCGCCGGCGGCGGCTCGGCTCTCGCCCAGATCGCGCCGCTGCTCGACAAGGTGGCGGCCGGCGTCGACGGCGATGTCGCCGAGGGCGTGCGCCTGGTGCGCTCGGTGCTGTCGCGGCCGCTATGGCGGATCGCGGCAAATGCCGGCGCTGATCCCGAGGCGGTGGTGGTCGAGGTCACCCGCATCAATGGCGGCTACGGCTACAACGCGTCGACGGGCGCGTACCAGAACATGTTCGAGGCAGGGATCATCGACCCGGTCCGCGTCACCTACACGGCGCTCGCCAACGCCGCCTCCGTGGCGACGCTGATCCTGACCACCGAAACGCTGATTGGCGATCTCGCCGAGGATGAGGATCCGACGGCCGGACCGGCGCGTGGCGGCGGCTCGGAAAAGCTCGGCCGCGCCTGAAGCACTCCAGATACGTTGAAAGGACACAGCCATGAAAGCTGCCAGACTCTACGAATACGATCCGAAGATGAACGTCCAGCTCAGGATCGAGGAGGTTAAGGCGCCGACGATCACTGCGCCCGATGAGGTGATCGTGCGGGTCGGTGCCGCCGGTCTCTGCCGCACCGACCTGCACATCATCGAAGGCGTGTGGAAGCCGACCATGGATCCAGAAGGCACGCTCCTGCCTTACATCATGGGCCACGAAAATGCCGGCTGGGTCGAGGAGGTTGGCAGCGGTGTCAGATCGGTCAAGCGCGGCGACGCGGTGATCTGCCATCCCTTCCGCTCGTGCGGCATCTGCCTCAACTGCCGCCATGGCGAGGACATGTATTGCGACAACGGCCAATTCCCCGGCCTTGGCATGAATGGGGGTTTCGCCGAGTACTTCATCACCAGCGAGCGTTCGCTGATCAAGCTGAATGCCAACATCACGCCGATAGAGGTGGCGCCGCTGGCCGATGCCGGCATCACCGCTTACCGCGCCGCCAAGCGCGCCGCCAAATTGCTGCGGCCGGGAAGTTACTGCGTGCTGCTCGGCATAGGCGGGCTCGGCCATATCGCGCTGCAATCGCTGCACGCGATCTCGGGCTGCCGGATCATCGCCGTCGACCGCGAACCGGCGGCACGGGTGCTGGCCAAGGATCTGGGTGCCGACTTCGTGCTCGATGGAGGCCCAAACGTCGTCGAGGAGGTCAGCCAGATCACCGGCGGCGGCGCGCATGTGGTGATCGACTTCGTCGGTGAACTCGGCGTCGAGAACATCTGCTGGAAGATGGTGCGCAAGGGCGGGCAACTGTTCGTCGTCGGCTATGGCGGCAACATCAACGTACCGACCGCGCATCTCGTCATCGAGGAGATCAACATCAGCGGCAGCCTGGTCGGCAATTTCACCGAGCTTGTCGAACTGATGGAGCTCAACGCCGACGGCAAGGTGAAGATGCACTACACCGAGTACAATCTCGCCAGCATCAACACCGCGCTCGACGATTTCAAGAACCGGCGGTTCACCGGCCGCGGCGTCATCGTGCCCTGAACGCAATCTCGGTCGACGAATTTCCCCAACCCCGCGGCGCGAATGCCGCGGGTTTTTTGTGCCGATGGACGGATCCAAATCAAGGTGTGCTGAGATACAGGTCAGGCCGAGTCGAAAACCAGCGTCTGCAGGCCCGCATCACCTGAATATCAACACCTTAGAGGAAGCCGCGCCGGATCCCGTATTGCCCGAGCTTGCGATAGAGCGTCGGCCGCGAAATGCCCAGCCTCAGCGCGACCTTGCTGAGATTGCCGCTCTCCGCGGCAAGCGCGTTCTTGATCGCCTGGCGTTCCGCATCCTCGAAGGAGCATACCGGCGCTTCGAGCATGGTCGTGGGATGGTCGCTATGCATGGCCATGCTGTTGCGATTGCCCGCGCTGATTTCCTCGGGAAGGTCTTGCAGTCCGATCGTGCCGCCGCGCGCCAATATATGCAGGCGCTCGACCAGGTTCTTCAGTTCGCGCACGTTTCCCGGCCAGCGATAGGCCAGCACCGCATCAAGCGCGTCGTTCGAAAACGCCAGCGGGTCATTGCCTGTCTGCGTCGCAATCCGCCGGTTGAAATGCTCAAGCAGCAGCAGCACGTCGTCGCCGCGATCGCGCAGGGCCGGGACATGAATCGAGACCGCGCCGATGCGGTAGTAGAGGTCGCTGCGGAAACGTCCGGCCGCGACTTCCTGCTTGAGGTCGCGATTGGTCGAGGCGACCAGTCGCACGTCCACCGGCCGACCCCTGGAGTCACCGATGCGGTGGACCAGGCGCTCTTCCAGGACACGCAACAGGAAGGGCTGGATTTCGAGCGGCAATTCGCCGATTTCGTCAAGGCTGAGCACGCCGCCATTGGCGAGTTCGAAGATGCCCGGCTTGCCGTCACGCGAAGCTCCGGTAAAGGCGCCGGCGACGTGGCCGAACAATTCGCTGCCGAACAACTCCTTGGTGATCGCGCCGCAGTTGACGGCGATGAACGGGTCGTTTTCGGTGCGCCGGCTGCCGGCATGGACAAGCCGTGCAAACAGCTCTTTTCCGACACCGGTTTCGCCTTCTATCAGCAACGAGGTGACACCGTTCGACCCGGCCACCCGGGTGGCGACATCGACGGCGGCCAGTAATTTTTCGCTTTCGCCGACGATCATCGCCGCGGCTGTCTGCAGGTGTTTGTTCACCTGCCTGCCTGTCACCGTCGTGCTGGAGACGGCGGGTACCGAAGGAAACACCAGCGCCGCGCCACGAAGATCGCCATCGAGCTTCAGCGGCGTGACATGGCAGGATCGCAGATGCGCCGGCAGCGCGTTGGCGAGATCGGTGTCGGAGCCGGAGGCCGGCAGGTTCATGAGCCAACGACCGCGGCCCGGTTCCATCGGGCCGTCCGTCATCTCCGTCGTGTCGCCATTGGGCACGTTGTTGCAGAAGATCGCGCGGCCACGATGATCGACGATCACCAAGCCGTCCTTCCGGCGGTAGCTCGGTGCCGAGGAAATGAAGGCTTCGAGCAGGCGCGTGCGCTGCTCCTGCTGCTGTTCGGCGAGCGCCTTTTCGATCTGCCTGGCGGTGGCGGCGACGAGCGCCGTGTTGTGCGGCCGGAAGATCGGCGAATAGCCTGACAGGTCGACAACGCCGATGATCTTGCCATCCAAGGGGTCGCGGATCGGCGCGCCGGCACAGGTCCAGGATTTGATGCCGGCACAGAAATGTTCGGCCGCGTGGACGAAAATCGGTTCGCCGGTCCACAGTGCAGTGCCGATGCCGTTGGTTCCGACGGCGTCCTCGTTCCATTTGCCGCCGATGCCCAGATGAATGTCCATGCCGTCATGCAAGGTCTTCTTGTCGCCGATGGCATCGATCAGCACGCCATCGCTGTCGGCGAGCACCAGCATCGCTCCCGTCCCTTCCAGCAACTGGCCAAGCGACGCAAACGATCGCCGCGCCGCCGAAAGCAGCTCGGCATTGGCGCGGGTCAGGTATTCGATCTCGTCACGATCGCTGCTCAGCGGTGCTTCTATGCCCTGGGCATTGATGCCGCCGGTGGCGCTGCGATACCAGGAATCGTGGATCAGGGAGCGGACGTGGACCGGATCGCGTGCGCTTGTCGGCTCGTCGGAAAGAAAACTCTCCCAGGCACGCATGGTGGCGCGCTCGTCATAGTCGATCTTGTCTAGAACCAACTGTCCGGTGGCCATCGACGCACGCGTCGGAAGAGTACCGGTCTTCATCGAATTGGGGCCGCTCGCGTGTCTCATTCAGTCATCACAGTACCTTTTGAGGTATGCCATTTCTGTATGCTGTCACGGATTGGACGCGCACCTAGCGACGCCCGAATGCCGGTCGTCAATCGATGCCGAGCTTCGCACCGATGTCGGTAGCAAGCTGCTCTTCGGTATAGGTCGCGGTCAGCCGGGATCCGTCCAGCTCGGCAAGCGCCCCGGCGATGACTTCGTCGACGGGCGAGAAAAAGCCGTTCTGCTTCGTTGCCAGGACGAAGATCTGTTCCCCATTCCGGTTGCGGACATCGCCGATATGATGAAGCTGGCGGCCGGTGTTCTGATCCTTGGAGATCACACGGCCGTTCACGGTGACGCGGATGGACGGGCTCGCCTCAGTCGCGGTTGCCGCGCTGCCGCCGACATGGATGATCAGGCCTTCCGCCTTGGGTTGCTGGCGTGGCTGCCTGGAGGCCGAGTAGCCGCCGCCGCTGATCTGGTCGGCAAGGCGGACGATGGTCGAGCGGTTCTGCTCGATCAGCTGTTTGACCTGAACATCCTCGCGCCGCGGGCCATCCCGCTTGGAGATGATCTCTACCATGAATCCTCCCAGATTCGCCCGACCGAGCCTAGAGTTGGGCCCAGTTCTTCTTTCGTAGCCGACCCTACACCGTCGCTGTGTGGTTCGCCACTCACATCAGGTAGCACGAAGATTTGTTCCGATGGTAGCAACTGGCTGCTACACTGGGTTCCGGCGGATGCTTCCGCGTGGAGACGCCAGACGATTTGCGGCTCAGCTGCAAACTCATTGCATGGATTTGACAGCCGGCGGCCATCTCGGACAGCGCGGCAAGCCTGTCGCAACGTTGCGTCGCTTTGTGACTGCCGTTCCGTCCAGCCGTATCTCTCGCCACGGGAGAAATGTCGGAGAGATGCTTCTAGCGTCCAATCGATCTGAAACGCATCAGTGCTCGCTTCACGCCGGCTCTGATTTTCGCATCATCCAGCGATGGAAGAAATCTCTTCGCCAATCGAAAATACCACTTCCGCCTGATTATGGAAAAACCGTGAGGGTTTTCCACGAGGTAGAATGGAGCGGTTCGTTTGATCGATTCACGCGATACGGAGTGCGATTTCGACTTTGAGTATTCACCCATCCGGGATTCGACAAGATTGTCAAACTGCCCCAAAAAAGCTGCCGACGAATACTCCTGGTTGCAGGCAATCTCTGCATAGCAACATGATATCATTTCGGCGCATTTCACGTCATCGCGAATGAAGTCGGCTACGGCCCCCAGGTTGGAATGATCTTTCTTCAAGGGCACATAGTGCCGCCACGGGGTAAGTATTCCAGAATAACTTCCCTCGTACATGACCAGCAAAGTACGCAGAGCCGCTGCCTCGAACACCCGTGGCGAGATAACCGATATTGTGACGACACCGTCTTGCTCGGCGAAGAAGCGTTTTCGCATTTCATGAAACCAGGCATCGTGATCACCTGGTTTGCGAATGTCGAGCAGCTTGATCAGCAAGATTTCTGCGGACCTCAGCATCGATGAGCGAAGCGGTGCGGGTTTCTATACCGTGCATGTCGTCCTGCCGCGCACCGAACTCACCAGGCTGAAAGGGCTGACCCTGGCACCTGGAATGCCGGTCGAAGTGTTCTTTTCGACCAGCAGCCGTACAATGCTATCCTACCTCGTAAAGCCCCTGGCTGATCAGATCCAGCGGGCCTTCAGGGAGGAGTGAAAGACGTGCGAATCGGCGGCTCGTAAAGCCGTACGGGCGACACATCCTGGAGACGCGGCCATCTGGTCTTGTTTGAATCCGGTCGGGGCAGCAACGTTCATGCGTTCAGACTGTCGGGCGAATTGAGCTCATCCACGGCGTTCGCCGATGGAATGAACGATTCGGATGGGATATTTTGGTTGCAGAAAAATTCAACCAAATCAGAGAGTTTGAAAATTTTTAGCTTTGACTAGGGCTTGATTTTAACGATGTGCGTAGCGTTGTCTCACATATTGACGTTAAATTAACATCGAGATATGGTTCGTTCGATCCGCAAGGTACCCGCCGCTTTGTATCGCCGTTGCCCGTTGATTGTCGCTATATCTGTCGCCCTTGCCCCAGCCTGCAGGATTGTCGTGCAGTGCGCATCGCCAGTTGCCGAAAGAGGCGGTGATCATGCCCAGTTTGCTCGGAATCGATAACGGTCTCACGGTCACCAAGGCGGTGATCTTCGACGCCGATGGCACGCAGTTGGCGGTGGCGCGTCGGCGGGTGCCGCAGTCGATGCCCCATGCGCGCTGGGTGGAGCGCGACATGGCAGGCCTCTGGCAAGCGACCGCCGATGCGATCAAGGAGGCGATCGCGCTCTGTGGCCGGACGGCTGACGATATCAAGGCAGTGGCGGCGACCGCGCATGGCGACGGTCTCTATCTGCTCGACAAGGATCGTCGGCCGCTAGGACCCGGGATCCTGTCGCTCGACAGCCGCGCCGGCGAGATCATCGAAAGATGGTCGGCGGATATGGTCTTCGACGAAGCGCTTGCGCGCACCGGCCAGGCGCCGCATGTCTCGGCGCCTTCGGCGCTGCTGGCATGGCTCAAGCAGAACGATCCGGATCGCTATGGTCGCATCGGCCACGTGCTGGCCTGCAAGGACTGGCTTCGCTTTTGCCTGACCGGCACGATCGGTACCGACCGGACGGAGGCCAGCACGTCGTTCACGGATTTCCGCACGCAGGCCTACGCGCCGGAAGCGATGCAGGTCTTCGGATTGGGCGACCTTTTCGACGCCCTGCCGCTGGCGGCGCATTCGGCCGACATCGTCGGTCACGTCGCTGCCGATGCCGCCGAAATGACCGGCCTTCGCCAGGGAACACCCGTCGCCTGCGGCCTGCATGACGTGACCGCCTCGGCGCTTGGCATGGGTGGCCATGAGGAGGGCGTGCTCAGCATCGTCGCCGGCACCTATTCCATCAACGAAGTCGTCTCTTCGCAGCCGCGCGTCGATCAGCGTTGGTTCTGTCGCAACGCCATCGACGCGGGCCGCTGGAACAACATGGCGATCTCGCCGGCCTCGACCGCAAACTACGACTGGTTTCTCGACACGTTCTGCCGTTCGGAACAGGACAGGACAAACGCGGATGGCGGCTCCATCCACGAACTGCTGGCAGCAGAGATCGACGCCGCGCTGAAGAAGCCCTCGACCATCCTGTTTCATCCCTATCTGTTCGGCTCTCCTCATGGCGACGTTGCCAGCGGCAGTTTTGTCGGCCTGCATGGCTGGCACAATCGCGGCGACATGCTGAAGGCGGTTCTGGAAGGCATTGTCTTCAATCACCGCACCCATGTCGAAGCCTTGCGCGAGGGCTTCGCCGTCCGCGAGATCCGCCTGACCGGCGGCGGTTCGCGCAATCCGGCCTTCGTCCAGATGTTTGCCGATGTGCTGAACGCCCCGGTCACCGTCACTTCGACCGACGAGGCCGCCGCCTTGGGTGCCGCCCTTTGCGCCGGCGCCGCGGTCGGCATCTTCGCGACGCCGCAACAGGGCGCCAGGCAGGTTGGCATGACGGCGCGCAAGTATCAGCCCGTGCCTGCCTCCAGTGCCGTGTTCAGCGAGCGGTTTTCCCTCTATTGCCGCATCGCCGAGCAGCTGAAGTCGCTATGGCCGGAGATCGAAAGGCTGGCACGGCCAGACACCAGGGGGACCGCATGATCAAGGCCGACGAACGACGCGAAGAGATCGCCGACTATGTGATCAAACTCGGCCAGGTGCGCATCGACGATCTGGTCGAGCATTTCGGCGTATCGCGCATGACCATTCACCGGCACATCGACCGGCTGGCGCAGCAGGGCGTGCTGCGCAAGCTGCACGGTGCGGTGACCGTTCAGCCTTCCGGTCTCTACGAAAGCGCCTTTCGCTACCGGGTGACGGTCAACAGAGCCGAGAAGGATACGCTGGCGCGGGCGGCACTGGACTATGTCGAAGCCGGACAGGTGGTCATGCTGGACGATTCATCGACGGCAAACGCCGTTGCCACGCTGCTGCTCGACGTCAAGCCGCTGACCGTCATCACCAACTCCGTGGCGACGGCTTCGCTGCTGACCAATGTCGACGACATCGACTTCATCTGCCTCGGCGGCAAGTACCACGGCACCTACAATGCCTATATCGGCATCGTTTGCGAGAACGCAGTGGCGCAGCTGCGCGCCAATGTCTTGATCTGTTCGGCTTCAGCCATCACTGGAACCACGGCCTTCATCCAGGATCCGAATGTCGTGCGGGTCAAGCAGGCGATGATGGCCGCATCGGTGAAACGCATCCTCTTGGTCGACCACGCGAAGTTCGACCGGATCGCACTGCATGTTTTCGACGATCTGACCAGTTTCGATGCCGTGCTGACGACCGAGGGCCTGGGCGATGCACAGGCGCAAAGCCTCGAACGGGCCGGCGTGAAGCTGCGCATCGTCAAGACGACGGCACAATGAGCCCAGCCGACGCAGCAGGCGCGGAAAATCCCGCCGGACGTTTGGCCGCCATGGCCGGGACCGGCGAGGTCGACGTCGTCATTCTTGGCGCCGGCATCAACGGAGCGGGGTTGTTTCGCGACCTGTGCGCGCAAGGCGTCAGCTGCCTGATCGTCGACAAGGCGGATTTCGGCTCGGGCACCAGCGCCGCGCCGTCGCGGCTCATCCATGGCGGCCTGAAATACCTCGAAACTGGCGAGTTCGGGCTGGTGGCGCAGTCGACGCTCGAACGCAACCTGCTTTTGCAAAACGCGCCGCACTATGTCAGCCCGCTGCCGACCGTCATCCCGATCTTTTCCTGGAGCAAGGGCATGCTGGCGGCGCTGCGGACGCTGTTCGGCTCGACCAGCGCACCGCGCAGCCGCGGCGCCATCCTGATCAAGATCGGCCTGATGATCTACGACTTCTACGGCTCGCGAAACCAGGTCATGCCGCGCCATCGCATGGTCGGGCGGCGGCAGGCGCTCAGTGAGATGCCGGCGCTCAACCCTTCGATCGTCGCCACCGGCACCTATTACGATGCCAAGATAAGCCACCCTGAAAGGCTGGTGCTCGAGTTGATCCTCGATGGGTTGCAATCCAATGCGGCCTCGGCCTCCACGAACTACACGGCGCTGGTGACTTCAGCCAATGGCGTGCTGACCTTTCAGCCGGAAAACGGCGTCGCATTCTCGGTGCGGCCGAAACTGGTGGTCAATGCCGCCGGTCCTTGGATCGACGATGTCAACGCCTTGCTTGGCGCGCCGTCGAAGATGATCGGCGGCACCAAGGGCTCGCACATCCTGCTGAAGCATGACGAACTGGTAAAAAGCCTGGCCGGGCGCATGCTCTATTTCGAAGCCGATGATGGCCGCATCTGCCTTGTCTACGACTATCTCGGCCTGGCGCTGGTCGGCTCGACCGACATCAAGGCCGACAACCCGGATGCGGTCCGCTGCGAACCGGATGAAGTCGAGTATCTGCTCGAGAGTGTGCGGACACTGTTGCCGGGCATGACGTTCGAACGCGCCCGGATCGTCTATGCCTATAGCGGCATCAGGCCGTTGCCGGCGTCGGATGCATCGCTGCCCGGGCTGATCAGCCGCGACCATTCGGCCCCGGTCGCCGAGTCGGACCGGGACAGGCCTTTCGCGGTCATTTCGCTGGTCGGCGGCAAGTGGACGACATTTCGCGGCTTCGCCGAGGAAGTCGCCAACGCGACACTCGACCGTCTGCGGCGCAGCCGCAAGGTAACGACACAATCCATGCCGATCGGCGGGGGCAAGGATTTCCCAGCCAATGCGGCGGCGCGTACGGACTGGCTGGCGCGGGCGCGGCAGGAAACAGGCATCGAGGAACGACGTCTCGACCAATTGCTGTCGCGCTACGGGACCAGGGCCTTGGAGATTGCCAGGCATGGGCTGGATGGCGAGGGCCATCTGCCGGATACCGACGGCTACAGCAGATCGGAGATCGACTACATCGTCCGCAACGAGTTCGTCGAACATCTGGCTGATGTCATCATGCGACGCAGCACCCTGGCGATAGGCGGTTCCCTGACGAGCCGCGACCTGCAGGAGATTGCCGTGATCACCGGGCGCGCGCTGGGCTGGAGCGCCAAGCGCATTGCACGGGAAGTCGAAGCCGCTGTCGTCGAGCTCGAAGGCAGGAACCTGATGCGGCTGGACTGATCGCGCCACCGACAGTGCCGATACCCTTTCTTGGGGCAATCCGATCGGTTTGCCCATGGCTGCGTCGCATACGCAGACGTACCACCTCACAGCCGGATTGGGATTTTTATCCCGTTAGATATATCAAATCAAAAACAGATACTTAGTGGAAAATTCGGCGGCGTTGACCGTTGCAATCCCATTATCGGTGGCATTAGATAACACTGATTGACGTTAATTTAACATCACTCTATGATCAACTAATATGCCGACCTCCTAATAGCCGATGTTGATTGCCGGTGCGCCGGCAGGGCGGCGTATCGGAGGGCGAAGGCCTGTGAATTCCCGTCGAGGCTTCGGGCCAATCCTCGGAGGGTTGACAGCAATGCAAAGGTATGAAAATTTTTGCACACAAAGATAATAATATCATCTCGGGGAGGAGATGGCTTGAAATCCGGCGGAACCGCTAACCGCGACCACGAGTCCAGCCTCGCCACGCGCGCGGCCTGGCTTCACTATGCCGGGGGTCTCACGCAGGCCCAGGTGGCCAAGCGGCTTGGCTTGACCAGCCTCAAGGCGCACCGGCTCATCACCAAGGCCAACCAGGAGGGTCTGGTCAGGGTCTTTATCGACGGCGACGTCGCCGAGTGTGTAGAGTTGGAGCAGCGCCTGACCGCTGCATACGGGCTCGACTATTGCGAAGTGGTTCCGGATCTGGATCAGGAAGACCTGCCGCTCAGGGGACTGGGTATTGCCGGCGCGCAGTTTCTGAAGCGCGAGATCGATCGTGGCGAAGACATGCTGATCGGCGTCGGCCATGGCCGCACCCTTGCGGCAAGCGTCGAATATCTGACGCGCACCGCCGCCGCCCATATCCGGTTCGTCTCGCTGCTTGGCGGCGTGACGCGCAAATTTGCCGCAAACCCGCACGACGTCATGCATCGCTTGGCCGAGCGGACCGGCGCGCAGGCTTATGTGATGCCGGTGCCTTTTGTCGCCAACACCGCCGAGGACCGAGAGGTGCTGCTTGGCCAGCGCGGCATCAGCGATGTCTTCGAACTCGCAAGCCGGTCCGACCTGATGTTCGTCGGCATTGGTACCGCCGAGCGGGAAGCCTCGCTGGTCGCTACCGGCATGATCGAACACTCCGAAATCGATGAGGTCAAACGCGATGGCGGCGTCGGCGAGCTGCTCGCCCACTTCTTTGACGACAACGGGCGCCCGGTGGAAACGGCACTGTCGGAAAGAATCCTGGCGCTCCCGCGGGACCAATTGAAAGGCCGCAGGATCGTCGCCGTCGCCGGCGGCAAGGTGAAAGTGCGGGCGATCAAAGCGGTGCTCGAAAGCCGTTACCTGAGCGGCCTGATCACCGATGAACGCACCGCGCGTGCCCTTGTCGAACAGAGCCAATCCAATGGAGCGTCAGGCGCGGCGAAGCGCCATGTGAACGGAGGATCGTCAAATGCGTGACAACGGCAAGTCGGCTTTGCTGGCGGTTGCCTCATGAGCGCCAGGGCCACCACCACATCGACGCGGCAGACCTCGCCCGGCCTGCGCCGGGCCATCGCTGGCGCAGCGGTCCTGGTTCTGCTCGGCGCCATGGCGCTCGACACCAAGGTCGTCAGGATCGGATCCGCGGGCGACGTTCGCAGCGCCGTCTTCTCCGCGGCCGACTATGGCAAGTCGGAATTTCCCAAGGTGCAGGCCGATGTCGAGGCCCGCGCCGCCGACGCGGTGACGGTGGCGACGGCGATCGCCAAGGACAGGGCAACGGCCGAGAAGGAATACGGCGTGCCCGCGGGCGTCGGACCAGTCATTTCGGTCAAGTTCAGCGGCGTCGTCGGCGAGGGAAAATCGGGCATCTACAAGGTCGCCGTCGAGGGCGTGCCGGACACGTTGCAGGTCCGCGTGCAGACGGGGCCGGCGATCAACGGCACCGAGCTGCGCGATGCCACCGGCAAGATCACATTCGGTCAGTTCACCAATCAGATCGAATACCAGGACGCCGGCTCGGCGCTGAACAACGAGATGAAGAAGGAAGTTCTGGCAAAGGTCGATACGAGCGCCCTGGCCGGCAAGGCCATATCGGTGGTCGGTGCGTTCAAGCTGGTCAATCCGAAGAGCTGGCTGGTCACTCCGGTGAGGCTGGAGCTGCAATGAAACCGGCTGCCGACACCGCGCCCGTGACTGGCGACGCCGTGCTTTCGGCGCGCAACATCGTCATGTCGTATGGCGGCGTTCATGCGCTCAAGGGCGTCAATTTCGACATCCATCGCGGCAAGGTCACCACGCTTTTTGGAGAGAATGGCGCCGGCAAGTCGACGCTGATGAAGATCCTGTCCGGCGTGGTCACGCCGACATCCGGCGACATCGTGCTCGACGGCAATCTCGTCAGTTTTTCCTCGTCCTCGGACGCGCGCGATCGCGGCATCTCGATCATCCACCAGGAACTCAGCCTGGCGCCGAATCTCAGCGTTCGCGACAACATCTTCATGGGCCGCGAACTGCGCACCAGGACCGGCCTCGACTTCGCCGAAGAATCGCGCCAGGCGCGCGCGCTGATGGCCGATCTCGAAGAGGACATCGACCCGATGACCCTGGTCGAGGATTTGCGCCTCGGCCAGCAGCAGATCGTCGAGATCGCGCGGGCGCTGTCGGTCGACTCGCGTATCCTCATCATGGACGAACCGACCTCGGCGCTCAGCGCAACCGAGGTGGAGGTACTGTTCAGGGTGATCCGCGACCTGACCAGCCGCGGCGTTTCCATCGTCTACATTTCGCATCATCTCGAAGAGGCGCTGCAGATCACCGACTACGCCGTTGTCCTGCGCGACGGCGCGATAACGGCAACGGCCGAAGCCAAGGACATCGATCTCGAGTGGATCGTCCGCAACATGGTGGGCGAGAACTTCGACCTCGGCTCGCCGCCGACCGGTCATCAGTTCGGCGAGGTTGCCCTGTCGATCGAGGATGTCAGCGTCATAGACGCCTCGGGCTCAGGGTATTCCGTCGTCGATCGCCTGTCGTTGGACGTCAGGGCGGGCGAGATCGTCTGCATCTACGGGCTGATGGGCGCCGGGCGTACGGAATTGCTCGAAGCTGTGGCCGGACGAGTGCCGATGGCGGGCGGCCGCGCGCTCCTGGAAGGCGAGGACGTCTCGAGACTGAGCATTGCCCAGCGCATCGCCAAAGGTCTTGTGCTCGTCCCCGAGGACCGCCAGCGCGACGGCTTGGTGCAGACGATGACCGTCGGCCGCAATCTTTCGCTTGCCAGCATCGAGGCGTTTGCAAAAGGGCTGTTTCTGTCGCGCTCCAGGGAGCGAGAGTTGGTCGAAGACTCGATCCGAAAGGTGACCGTCAAGACCTCGGGTGGCAACGCCATGATCGGATCGCTGTCCGGCGGCAATCAGCAGAAGGTCGTCATCGGCAAGATGCTGACGACCAACCCAAAAGTCATCCTTCTCGACGAGCCGAGCCGCGGCATCGATGTCGGCGCCAAGGCCGAGGTCTTCCGCCTGCTCAGCGAACGCGCTGCGCAGGGTCTGGCGGTCGTCTTCTCGACCTCGGAGGTCAACGAGTGCCTCAGCATCGCACACCGGATCGTCGTCATGCGCCGGGGCAGGATTTCAGCCGAGTTCGGCGCCAACGCCACCAAAGAGCAGATCATGGCCGCCTCAGGCGAAGCCGTGGTCGCCTGATCACCAGGAATTTCGGAGCCCCGATAATGACCGACGTCAGCCACGCCAGAAAACAGTCCAGTCCAATCGCGCACGGCGAAGGCTTCGATCTCGCCAAGCTGCTGCTCGAGGGCCGGGCTTTTTTTGCCCTGATCGTCATCATCGTCGTCTTTTCGATCCTGTCGCCCTACTACCTCTCGGTGGCGAATTTCCTGACCATGGCCTCGCATGTCGCCATCTTCGGGATTCTCGCGGTCGGCATGCTGCTCGTCATCCTCAATGGCGGCATCGACCTGTCGGTGGGGTCGACCCTGGGCTTGGCCGGCGTGGTCGCCGGATTCCTCATGCAAGGCGTGACGCTGACCTGGCTGGGCGTCGTTCTCTACCCGCCGGTCTGGGTGGTCGCGGTGATTGCATGCATGCTGGGCGCCGGTGTCGGGTTGATCAACGGCGTGCTCATCGCGCGCTTCAAGGTCCCGGCCTTCGTCGCCACGCTTGGCGTCATGTACATGGCGCGCGGTCTGGCGCTGCTGATGACCAGCGGTCTGACCTACAACAACCTCGGCGGCAAACCGGAGCTCGGAAACACCGGCTTCGACGCGCTCGGCTTCAACCGCCTGTTCGGCGTGCCGACCGGCGTGGTGGTTCTGGCGGTCATCGCGCTGATCGGCAGCATCGTCTTGAACCGCACCGCTTTCGGGCGCTGGCTTTATGCATCAGGCGGCAATGAGCGTGCGGCCGAACTGTCCGGCGTTCCGGTCAAGACGGTGCAGGTTTCCGTCTATGTGCTGTCAGGCATCTGTGCCGCCATCGCCGGCCTGATCCTGTCGTCGCAGCTGACGTCGGCGGGGCCGACCGCAGGCACCACCTACGAATTGACGGCCATCGCGGCCGTCGTCATCGGCGGCGCGGCGCTGACCGGTGGGCGCGGCAACATCCGCGGAACCCTGCTCGGCGCCTTCGTGATCGGCTTCCTCTCCGACGGTCTGGTGATCATCGGCATCTCGTCCTACTGGCAGACAGTGTTCACCGGCGCGGTCATCGTGCTCGCCGTGCTTCTCAATGCCGTTCAGTATCGCCGCCGTAGCAAGCTCCCAGCTTCGACGGGCGGCCAACCGACTTCTCAGCAACGGGGGAAGGCCGAGCCGGCCAATCCTGCCCAAGGGAAGTCTGCCAGGTAACTGGCAGCAACACCGCGTAAATCACTGGAGGAATGTACATGAAAATCATGCTGAAAAGTCTGCTTGCCGCCGCGATGGTGGTCGGGTTCACGGCCGCCGCGTCGGCCGCGGGCCTGATCTCGATCATCGTCAACGATCCGGCCAACCCCTACTGGCTGACCGAGGGCAACGTCGCCAAGGCCGAGGCCGAGAAGCTCGGCTATACGGCCAACGTCGCCGCCCACAAGGGCGACACCAACACGGAAAGCAACCTGATCGACACCGCCATCACCAACAAGTCGGTGGCGATCATCCTCGACCCGGCCAACGCCGACGGCTCTGTCGGCGCGGTGAAGAAGGCGATTGCCGCCAACATCCCGGTCTTCCTCGTCAATGCCGAGATCAACCAGGAAGGTCTCGCCAAGGGACAGCTCGTTTCCAACAATGCCCAGGGTGCCGCCCTGGGCGCCCAGCAGTGGGTGCAGGCAGTCGGTGAAAAAGGCAAATATGTCGAACTGCTCGGCGCCCCGTCGGACAACAACGCCGCCACGCGCTCGAACGGTTACGCGACCGTGCTCAGCCAGTATCCGGACCTCGAAAAGGCCGCCTCGCAAGTCGCCGACTGGGATCGTACCAAGGGCCACGACAAGATGCAGAGCATGCTGCAGGCCAACCCCGACATCATCGCCGTGATCAGCGGCAATGATGAAATGGCGCTCGGCGCGGTTGCGGCGCTGAAGGAAGCCGGCAAGCTTGCCGGCATCAAGGTCGGCGGCTTCGACGGCTCTCCGGACGCGGTCGCGGCGATCAAGTCCGGCGAATTGCAGTACACCGTGCTGCAGCCGGTGGCGATCTTCTCGGCCAAGGCCGTGCAGCAGGCGGACTCGTTCATCAAGTCGGGCGCCACCGGCGCGGCGACCGAGAAGCAGCTGTTCGACTGCCTTCTCATCACCAAGGACAATGTCGACAAGTACACCGCACCCTTCGTGCTGTCGGAATGAAACCTGCACAGGGGGTGTCCTTGCGGACACTCCCTGCCTCCTCTACGGCTCGAGACAACAAAGACTGTCCTTGTGTACCGCCTTCGTAACCAACCGGAATTTGCGGCATGAAAGATCTGCTGATCGGGATCGACGCGGGAACGTCGGTGATCAAATCGGTCGCTTTCGATCTGTCCGGGCGGCAGCTCGCCATGACGTCGGTGACCAACAGCTTCGTCACGCTGGAAGGCGGCGGCGCCGAGCAGGACCTCGATCAAACCTGGCGCGACATGGCACGGACGGTTCGCGATCTGGCGACCAAAGTCCCCGATCTCGCGCAACGAACCGCGGCGGTTGCTATCACCGGGCAGGGCGACGGCACCTGGCTGATCGATGGCGACGGCTTGCCCGTCTCGCGCGCGTGGCTGTGGCTCGACGCCCGCGCCGGGCATCTGGTCGACGAGATGCGCGCCGATCCACGGGATCGCACGCGGTTTGAGCTGACCGGCACGGGGCTCAATTCCTGCCAGCAGGGCGCCCAGCTTGCCTTTATGAAAAGGAACAATCCGGACATGCTGCAGCGGGCGGCGACCGCACTGCATTGCAAGGATTGGCTCTACTTCAAGATGACGGGCGAACGCGCCACCGATCCGTCCGAAGGAACCTTCACCTTCGGCGATTTTCGCTCGCGCAGCTATTCCGACGAAGTCTTCGACATTCTGGATCTGACGACGCATCGCCGCCTGTTGCCGCCCATGCTCGAAGGCACCACCGTCCATCATCCGCTGTCGCGATCGGCAGCGGCAGAGACTGGCCTGCTCGAAGGTACGCCGGTTGTCCTGGGCTACGTGGATATGGTCATGACGGCGCTCGGAGCCGGCCTCTATGATCCCTCAGGCAATGTCGGCTGTACGGTCATCGGCTCGACCGGCATACACACGCGCTTCGCCCGCACGTCAGGCGATGTCGTGCTTAACGGCGATGGGTCCGGCTATACGATCGCCATGCCTGTCCCGGGTGCCTTTGCACAATTGCAGTCCAACATGGCGGCGACGCTCAACATAGACTGGCTGCTTGGCCTGGCGCGCGACGTGCTCACCGCCGGTGGCGCCGAGCTCTCGCGCGATGATTTGCTCGGAGCGCTCGACGTTTGGGTGGAGGGATCGGAGCCGGGATCGCTGGTCTACCAGCCCTATATTTCGCTGGCCGGCGAACGCGGACCATTCGTCGATCCCAACGCACGCGCGGGCTTCATCGGCCTTTCGGTCAAGCACGGCTTTGGCGATCTGGCACGCGCCGTCCTTGAGGGATTGGCCTTCGCAGCCCGTGATTGCTACCAGGCGATGGGCGCCGTGCCGGGCGAAATCCGCCTGTCGGGCGGTGCCGCGCGCAGCCCGTCTCTGCGTCGCATCATCGCCGCGGCGACCCGCTCACAGGTACGGACAAGCAGCCGCAAGGAAGCAGGTGCTGCAGGTGCCGCGATGATGGCTGCGGTCGGCCTCGGCGTCTATGGCTCCATGGAAGACTGCGCCGCCGAGTGGGTGACGCCACTTCTCGGCGACTGCGATGCCTATGACGAGGCGCTTTCGCAAACCTACGATGCGCTCTTCCCTTCCTTCGTTGCGGCGCACCAGGCGCTTCGGCCGGTGTGGAAAGCCATGGCGCGGCGGCCGCTCACCCGCATCTCGGGTGCACAGGAGTAAGGTCTTGAGTGATACAGTTGATCTCTTCGTGATTGGCGGCGGCGTCAATGGTGCCGGCATCACGCGTGATGCGGCAGGCCGCGGGCTGTCCGTCATCTTGTGCGAAAAGGATGATCTCGCGCAAGGCACCAGCTCGCGCTCCGGCAAACTGGTGCATGGTGGCCTGCGCTATCTGGAATATTATGAATTCCGGCTGGTTCGCGAAGCGCTCATCGAGCGCGAGGTGCTGCTCGAGGCGGCGCCGCACATCATCTGGCCGATGCGCTTCGTTCTTCCGCACAGCCCCGAGGACAGGCCGGCATGGCTGGTCCGGCTCGGGCTGTTTCTCTACGACCACCTTGGCGGCCGCAAGCGGTTGCCGGGAACCAGGACGCTTGATCTCAGAACAGCGCCGGAAGGGGCGCCGATCAAGGACGAATTCAAGCGCGGTTTCGAATATTCCGACTGCTGGGTCGACGATGCGCGCTTGGTGCTGCTCAACGCACTGGACGCCAGCCAGCGTGGCGCCAGGGTGCTGACGCGCACGGCTTGTGTCGCGGCGCGCCGCGAAGACGGCCTGTGGGCGATCGACATGCAGGATGGCCGCACGGGCGCGGTGACGAAAGTCCGCGCGCGGGCGCTGGTCAACGCGGCAGGGCCGTGGGTCAACGACATTGTCAGCCGCGTCGCCGGGCAGAATTCCACCCGCAACGTTCGGCTTGTAAAGGGCAGCCATATCGTCGTGCCCAAATTCTGGGAGGGACGGCAGGCCTACCTCATCCAGAACAGCGACAAGCGGGTGATCTTCGTCAATCCCTACGAGAACGATCTGGCGCTGATCGGCACGACCGACATTCCCTACGACGGCAGGCCCGAGGAAGTGGCCGCCGAGGCAAGCGAAGTCGATTATCTGATCAAGGTGGTCAATCGCTATTTCAAGCGACAGCTGACACCGAAAGACGTGGTCTACAGTTTCTCCGGCGTGCGTCCGCTCTATGACGACAACGCCGACAATCCAAGTGCCGTGACGCGCGACTATATTTTCGAACTCGATGCCCCAGGCGGCAACGCACCGCTGCTCTCGGTGTTCGGCGGCAAGATCACCACCTTTCGCAAGCTGTCCGAACATGCGCTGGAAAAAATCCAGCCGTTCTTCCCGGCGATGAGGAAGGCATGGACGGCGACTGCCCCCTTGCCGGGGGGCGACCTGCCGAACGCAGACTTCGAACAGTTCCTGAGCGACTTGCATTCCGAGTTTCCATGGCTCGGCCGGTCGCTGGTGAAGCACTACGCTCGAAGCTATGGAACCCGTGCCAGACAATTGCTCGCCGGCGCACAAAGCGAGGCGGATCTCGGCCGCTGCTTCGGGCCCGATTTTTATGAGCGGGAGGCAAAGTTCCTGGTCGAGACCGAATGGGCCGGCACACCAGTCGATATCCTGGAACGTCGCACCAAACATGGCCTGCATATCGATGCGGCCGAGCGCAAGACATTCGAGGACTGGTTCGGTGACATCATGGCGGTGGCGGACTGATGGCCTTCACGCTCTCCCTCAACACCAATCCACTGGTCAACCGCTTCGCCGACCCAGACGACCTGATCGACGCGATTGCCTATGGCATCGGTATCCGCGACGTGCAGCTGACGCACGAATTCGTCAATCCGGGCTGGCCGGCGGCGACGATTGCCAAATTCCTGCGCCTGTTCAACAGGGCGCTTTCGCGGACCGGTGTCAGGATCACCTCCGGCATGACCGGACCTTATGGCCGGCTCAACCATTTCGGCCATCCGGACGCGGATGTCCGGCGCCACTATGTCGACTGGTTCAAGACGTTCGCCGACATTTCCGCCGAACTTGGTGCACCAAGCATGGGCACGCAGTTCGCCATATTCACCTACAAGGATTATGACGATCCGCACCGGCGGGCGGCACTTCTCGACATCGCGCTTGAATGCTGGCGCGAGGTGGCCGAGCACGCCAGGGCGGCGGGTCTGACATACCTGTTCTGGGAGCCGATGTCGGTGGGCCGCGAGTTTGGCCATACGATCGAAAGCTGCGTTGCCCTGCAGAGCGCCATCGATGCGGCGAAGCTGCCGATCCCGATGCAGATGATGGTGGATATCGACCATGGCGACGTCACCTCGCCCAACCCCGCCGACACCGATCCCTATGCCTGGGCCAAAGCGTTTCCACTGCAATCGCCGATCATTCACATCAAGCAGTCTTCGATGAACAAGGGCGGGCATTGGCCGTTCACGGCTGCCTACAACAAGGATGGCCGCATAATTCCGCAAAAGCTGCTGGATGCGGTTCATGAGGGTGGCGGAACCGACAACGAAATCTGCCTTGAGCTTTCGTTCAGGGAAAGGGAACCGGTCGATCGTCAGGTTATCGAGATGATCCGCGAGTCCGTGGATTTCTGGGCGCCTTACGTCGACAGTGGCCGCGACAGCCTCAAGCCGCCAGCTGCATGAATCGAGCGCCGTCCGAATCTCGGATCGAAGGAGAAAAAGAATGGCCCCATATTGGGTCGGCACGAGCTGGAAGATGAACAAGACGCTGGCGGAGGCACTGCTGTTTGCCGATGCACTGGCGGCGTTCGTGCCTGGTTTCGATCAGGCGATACAACCTTTCGTTATTCCGCCGTTCACCGCCGTGCGCGAGGTCAAGGCGGCGCTGGCCAAGACCCGTGTGAAAGTCGGCGCCCAGAACATGCATTGGGCGGATGCCGGCGCCTGGACGGGCGAGGTCTCGCCGGTGATGCTGAAGGATTGCGGGCTCGACCTGATCGAACTCGGCCATAGCGAGCGCCGTGAGCATTTCGGCGAAACGGATGCGACCGTCGGATTGAAGACGGCCGCCGCGGTCAGGCACGGTTTCGTGCCGCTGATCTGCGTTGGAGAGACGCTGGCCGAGCGTGAAGACGGCCGCGCCGATGACGTTTTGACCGCCCAGGTTCTGGGTGCGCTGCAAAGGCTCGAGGGCGATGAATTGTCGGCGGAAATCCTCTTTGCCTACGAGCCTGTCTGGGCGATCGGCGAGAACGGCATCCCGGCAAGCGCCGACTATGCCGACAAGCAGCAGGCGCTGATCAAGCAGGTCGCTGCAAGCCGGTTGCCGAGCGCGCCGCCGGTGCTCTACGGCGGCAGCGTCAATCCCGGTAACGCGGCCGAACTGATCGGCCAGCGACATATCGATGGCTTGTTCATCGGTCGTTCCGCCTGGCAGGCGGAAGGTTATATCGACATCCTGAAAAAGGCGTCGGCCGCCATCGCGCGCTGACCGTTACGGCACGAAAGGAGTTCACTATCATGAAGATCGCACTCGGAGCCGACAGCGCCGGCAAGCCGCTGCTCGATGTCATCGCCAAGCATCTCGCTACGAAGCCGGAACTGCAGGTCGTTGATCTGAGCCAGGCCGGATACTACGCCGATATCGCCGCCAAGGTCGGCCACGAAATTCTGGACGGCAATTACGACCGGGCCATCCTGTTTTGCGGTACCGGCATTGGCGTCAGCATATCCGCCAACAAAGTCCCGGGCATTCGCGCCGCATTGACCCACGATACATATTCCGCAGAGCGCGCCGCCAAGTCCAACAACGCCCAGATCATTACCATGGGCGCCCGTGTCATCGGTCCCGAACTGGCGAAATCGATCGCCGACGCGTGGCTGGGCTCGGAGTTCGATCCGAATGGTCCCTCCGCCGCGAACGTGCAGGCCATCGACAAGCTCGACGGCAAGCGATGACAAGCGCTGAAAGACGTGGGCGGGTCCGCTGCTGATTAGCCGGTCAAGGCGACCCGCATCGCCTCGATCACGGTTACGGCGGACGCAGCACCCGGATCCATATGGCCAAGCGAGCGTTCGCCGAGGCGGGAGGCCCGGCCCTTGGTGGCGATCATCGCCTTGGTCGCTTCCGCGCCTGCCTTTGCCGCCTGCGCGGCCGCCTCAAGACTGCCCGCCAGACCCTTGCCGGAGGCCAGCGCTTCGCCTGCCGCCTGCGCTGCCGGCGCCCATGCATCGATCATCGTCTTTTCGCCCGGCTCGGCCTTGCCGCGATCCTGAATGCCCTTTGCCATGGCCTGGAACAGGGCGACGGCGTCGGTGTCGTCAAGCGTCGTCTTGCCCTTGACGGCTGCCGCGCCGCGCATGAACGCAGTGGCATAGAGCGGACCCGAGGAGGCGCCGACGGCATTCAGGAACGATTTTGCCGCCGTGTTCAGCAAGGTGGTCGGATCGGCGGACCCGGTATCCAGCGCCGCTACCGCATCGCGTGACGCGGAAAAACCGAGCTCCATTGCGATCCCGTGGTCGGCATCGCCGATCACCCCATCGAGCGCGCATAGCCGATCCCTGTCGGCTGACATCGCGTCCGCGATCGCAGCGAACATGCCGGCAAGGCGGGCAGTGTCGATTGTCGTCATGTCTTTGTCCTCACCGCTCAGCAGGTCTACCCGGCGCGAAACATGGCGCAGTCGCAAGGGTGGTCCAGCATCGTCTGCAACTCGCCGTCCAGCCGATGCAAAGTGATCGAGGCTCCGGCCATTTCGAGCGAGGTGCAGTAATTGCCGACCCAGGTCGCGTGAATGGATACACCGATGTCGTCAAGCCTCTGCTTCACGCGCCGGTTCATGATGTAGAGCTCCATCAGCGGCGTCGAGCCGAGCGAATTGACGAGCACGGCGACCTTGTCGCCGCGCGCCGGCGCCATCTCGTCGAGGATCCTGTTCAGCATCTCGTCGGTGATCTGGTCGGCTGGTTTCAGCTTTCCGCGCGCGATGCCGGGCTCGCCATGGATGCCCATGCCGATCTCCATCTCGTCCGGCCCGATCTCGAAATTCGGCCGGCGGGTCTGTGGCAGCGAACAGGGCGACAGCGCGACGCCCATGGTGAAGGTGTGGTCGTTGGCCTTCCTGGCGATGCGCTCGCATTCGCTTAGGGACAGCATCTGGTCGCAGGCGGCACCGGCCGCCTTGAAGATGAAGAAATTGCCGGCGACGCCGCGCCTTTTGTGCCGCTGGTCGCGCGGTGCCGAAGCGACGTCGTCGGTGCTCAGCACCGTGCGCACCTCGATGTCGTCCATATCAGCCATCTCGGCCGCCATGTCGAAATTCATCACGTCGCCGGCATAGTTGCCGTACATGAACAGAACGCCGGTGCCGCCGCTGACCGCCTTGGCGCATTCGAGGATCGGGTCTGGCGGCGGCGAGGCGAAGACGTTGCCGATGGCCGCCGCATCGGCCAGCCCCTTGCCGACGAAACCGAGGAAGCTCGGCTCGTGACCCGAGCCGCCGCCGATGACGAGACCCACCTTGCCAGTTCGGGGTCCGTCGCGGGCGATGATCGAGCGTGGACTGCCGTCCACGCTTTTGAGATGGCGGGGATGCGCGGCCAGGATGCCTTCCAGCATTTCGTCGACGGCGCGGTTGCCGTCATTGATGATCTTCTTGGTCTGCACCGGCAGCCTCCCGATTTCGATATTTTCTGGAGATAGTACCGGGTGTTATCGGGATTTCCACCCGGCTGCGAGTATTTCACGCATTGAGGTGTTCTCACGCCGCCGTTGTCGACCAGCCATGCCTGGACGGACACGTCTAGAGCGGTTCGCATTTAGGTTGACTTATAGCCTGCGCTTTCGATGTAGTTGTTGCATTCATTTGGGGTGACGTCGTCGAGGGTGCGGGCGATAGCGTTGTGTACGGCCTGGATGCTTCGTTTGGCGGCACGTCGCATGCAGTGCTTGAGCTTGGCGAAGAGCTTCTCGATTGGATTGAGATCTGGACTGTAGGGCGGCAGGAAGAAGAGCCGCGCTCCGGCGGCCCTGACGATGTCGCGGACGGCTTGGCCCTTGTGAGACCCGAGATTGTCGAGAATGACAATGTCGCCCGGCTTCAGTGTCTTGATGAGTTCGGTTTCGACATAGACACGGAAGGCCTGCGCATTGATGGGTCCGTCAATGACCCAAGGCGCCTCTACCCGATCATGCCGCAGCGCGGCGATGAAGGTCATCGTCTTCCAATGACCATATGGCGCGTGAGCCATCAGCCGCTTGCCGCGCACACCCCAGCCACGCAACGGCGCCATGTTGGTCTTGACCCACGTTTCATCCAGGAAGACCAGGCGCGTTGGGTCAATGCGGGTCTGATAGCGCATCCATTGCGCCCGCCGACGCATCAGCTTCGGCTTGAGCTGCTCAGCCGGCAGAACGGTTTTTTTTGAAGCTCTTGCCCTCGCGATGCAAGAAGCGACCGACGCTGGCGGGGTGGATGATGAGACCCCGGTCAGCCAGTGCGGCCGTCAATTCATGAAGCGTTATGTTGGCATCCCGCTCGACCTCGCTCAGGACGAAAGCACGATGCTCCCCGTCAATCAGATAGGGTCGATGACCGCCCATCTTGCCGGGTGCCGCACTGCCCAGCCGACGCTTGCGCGCCGCCCACTTGATCACGCTCGAAACTGCCACCTTCAGCGCCGCAGCCACCTCTCGGCTCGTCTCGCCTTCTTCAAGGCGAGCCAGTGCCCGTTCCCGCAAATCCATCGAATAAGGCTTGGCCATCTGTCCCGACCTCCAACGGTCAGAACATCGAATCTGATTTGCTCAATCTTGGGAATCCTGATTCAGACAAAACGCAAACCGCTCTAGTCGGGTTTGGTCAGGCCTGAATTGAACTTGCGGCGGGCGTTTTCCAGATGCTCGCGCATCGCCTGGCCGGCTGCTTCCGGATCATGCCGCTCGATGGCTGCGAACACGCTTTTATGGCCGGCGAAACTCCTGCGGTTCTCGACCTCGGTGTTGGCCATGTGGATGCGCTGGTTGATCAGCCACTCCACCAGCGCTTCATGCGCGGCGAGGAAAATCGGGTTGCCGGGAATTGCGGTCAGCACGCGGTGAAACGCGACATCGGTGACGGCGAAGGCGCGGGCACGGGGAATGGCACGCTCGTTTTCCGCCAGCGCCGCGGCAAGGGCCTCGACCTGCTCGCGCGTCGCCACCTCGGCGGCATGGCGCGCGATCGAGACTTCTAAAAACAGCCGCAGCTGCTCGAAATGGCCGATGCCGTCGGGCTGGTCCATCAACAGATGTGCTGTCCCCGTCAGCTGCTCCAGCATGTTGCGTGGCGTCGGCCGTGTCACTTTCGGCCGCTCACCGCTGTTGATGCGCACCAGCCCCATCTTCTCCAGCGCAAACAGCGCTTCGCGCACCGAGGGGCGGCCGACATCGAACATCGACATCAGGTCGCGCTCGGACGGCAGCGAGGCGCCGACCGGATAGACCTCGTCGCGGATCATCTCCTCCAGGCGGAGGCGGACTTCGTCGGACAATTTTTTTCGAACCGGCATATTGTGCATGGTCTACCTTTTAAGCTATTAGACCAGTCGCCGCAAGCGAGGACAAGCGAGGACTTGCGGGAACCGACGGGTTGGAGGAGGCCGCCGCTGGTTGATGGCGCGGCGGTCGGCACGACAGGCGAGGGCTTGGCGCGGAAATCGGCCTGGAGCAGGGCATCGTCTCGATTTCGGCCGGCGGAAAGCAACGGGAGGAGAATTCCATGAGACGACTGTTGATGAGGGTTGTGCCGGCGCTGGCGCTGGTGTTTGCCGCGGGCCTCGCCAAGGCCGCGGATGGCGGCACGTTCCGCTCGGCCATGCGCACCGGCTGCATCGAGATGGGCACACTGCACACCACGTGCGGCCATAGGCTCGACGAGACCGTGCTGCAGGGACTGGTCCACATCAAATGGACGGGCGACGGCGTGCAGCCGATGCTGGCCGAAAGCTGGAAGACGCCCGACGGCGGCAAGACCTATGTCTTCAGCCTGCGCCATGGCGTCAAATGGCATGACGGCACGCCCTTCACCGCCAAGGACGTGGTGTTCAGCCTCAACCTCTATGCCAATCCGAAGGTCAACTCGCCGTGGTCGCAGAAGCTCTCGGCGGTGGCCGGATACAAGGCGTTCCAAGATGGCTCGGCCTCCTCGCTTGCCGGGGTCAAGGCGCTTGACGACATGACCGTCCAGGTCGAGCTCGACAGCGCCAAGCCGCTCTGGGTGCAGTTGCAGCTTATCGCCATCAGCATCTTCCCCGAACACCTCCTGGGCAAGGTCGCGCCAGGCGACATCAAGGGCAACGCCTTCTGGGTCAACCGCGTCGGCACCGGCCCGTTCATCTGGAAGAAATACGAGAGCGACCAGTATGTCGAGGTCGACCGCAATCCCGATTATTTCCTCGGCGCGCCCAAGCTCGACCGCATCATCTACCAGATCTACAAGGACGTACCGCCGATCATCGCGGCACTCGAGACGCAGGAGGTCGACGCCATGTCCTTTGAGGGCGGCGGCGTGCCCATCTCCGAGCTCGCCCGCCTGCAGAAACTCGACTACCTGACGGTGCTGCCGAAATTCTCCGCCGGCCTGCCGACCTACCTGCAGTTCAACCTGGAGAACAAGCGCTTCGCCGACGTGCGGGTGCGCCAGGCGATGCTCTACGCCATCGATCGCAAGGCCATCATCGAGACGGTCAAGCAGGGCGCCGGCGAACTGTCGAACACGCTGTTCCCGCAGGACTGGGCGCGCGCCAAGGACCTCGAGCCCTACGACTACAATCCCGACAAGGCCAAACAATTGCTATCCGAGGCGGGCTGGGACGGCAGCCAGCCGGTCGATTTCATCTACTACTATTCCGACCAGATGAACGTCGACACCGTCACCGCCATCCAGAGCTATCTGGCCGCTGTCGGCGTCGACATCCAGCCGCGCCTGCTCGATCCGGCGGCGATCAACCAGACCTATGCCGACGGCAGCTTCCAGATGGGCTTCTTCGCCAACGGCATGGGGCTCGATCCCTCGCTCGGCTCGCCGGTCGTCGTCTGCGGCGCAAAGCCTCTCAGCATGGGCTACTGCAATCCCAAGGTCGACGAACTCTTCAACAAGGGGCTGGAATCGGCCGACCGCGCCGTGCGCGCCGAGAGTTACCAGGAAGCCTCGCGCATCCTCAACAAGGAGTTGCCCAAGGCCTGGCTGTGGAACGAGGTGCGGCCGCTGGCTTTCAACAACCGCATCGTCGGCCTGGCGCACCACTTCAAGGAGCAGCCGCTCGTGATCTTCAACCACCCGGTCTACAACGAAGTCGAGAAGTGGGAAGTGGCCAAATAGCCCGCCGCGGAAAAATCCTCGCTTGCCGGTCATGGGGCTCTGTCGGAGCCCATGATCCGTCGCCTCAAGAGCCGCCTTCAGCAATAGGAGTGGCCGGTGCTCAGTTACCTCTTGCGCAAGCTGCTGCTCAGCATCCCGGTGCTGTTCGGCGTCACGGTCATCGTCTTCGCCATCGCGCATGCCATGCCTGGCGATGCTGTGCTGGCCATGATCACGGCGGAGGCGCCGTCGAGCGAGGCACTGATCGCGATGCGGCGCGGCGAGCTCGGCCTCGACCAGCCGCTCTACATCCAGTACCTCAACTGGATCGGCCAGATCCTGCACGGCAATCTCGGCCGCTCCTTCGTCAATGGCCGCAGCGTCGGCGAGATCATCGGCGAGCGCCTGCCGATGACACTGGAGCTGATGGGGGTAGCACTGCTCGTCGCCTTCATCATCGGCACCACGCTGGGGGTGATCTCGGCGCTCAGGCAATACCGGCTGACCGATTATTCGCTGACGCTTGCTGGCTTTGTCGGCGTGTCGATCCCGGATTTCTTCATGGGATTGCTGCTCGTCTACGTCTTTGCGCTTGAATTGCGCTGGCTACCGTCGTCGGGCATTTCGACGGCCGGCGACAGTTTCTCGCTCCTCGACAATCTCAGGCACCTGATCCTGCCCGCTGCCGCACTCGCTTTGTTCCGCGCCGCCATCTTCATGCGCTATGCCCGCGCCGGCATGCTCGAAGTGCTGAACCAGGACTATATGCGCACCGCCAAGGCCAAGGGCTTGCGCCCAAGCACGATCACGCTGCGTCACGGCCTGCGCAACGCGCTGATCCCGCTGGCCACCGTCTTGGGCCTTGCTCTGCCGACGCTGTTCGGCGGCTCGGTGGTGATCGAGACGATCTTCCAGTGGCCGGGCATCGGCCTGATGTTCATCGACGCGGTGGTGAACCGGGATAGCCCGGTCATCATGGGCTATGTGCTGATCACCGCCATCATCGTCATGCTGGCGAACCTTGCGACCGACCTTGCCTACAGCGTGCTCGACCCGCGGGTGAGCTATGAGTGACATCACCGCCGCCGATGTGACCATTGCCTCAGGTGCCTCGCGCGGCCTGTGGGGCGAGGCGGCGCGCCGTTTCCTCAACCACCGTCTGGCGACGCTTGGGCTGGTCATGCTCGCCATCATCGTGCTCGCCTGCGTGCTGGCGCCGCTGATCGCGCATTACGGCCCAAACGACATCGACCTCAGGGGGCGCAACCAGCCGCCCGGTGGCGCCCATTGGCTCGGTACCGACGGCACCGGCCGCGACATCTTTGCCCGCATCCTCTATGGCGGCCGCATCTCGCTGTCGGTCGGCTTCATCGCGGTGGCGATCTCGGCGGCCATCGGCATCTTCATCGGCTGCGTCGCCGGCTATTTCGGCGGCAAGGTCGATCTCCTGCTGATGGGCCTGATCGACATGGTGCTGACCTTTCCGCGCCTTGTCATCATCATCGCGTTCGTCGCCGTGGTCGGGCCTAGCATCTTCAACACCATGGTGGTGATCGGCCTGCTCAGCTGGCCGTCGATCGCGCGGCTGACGCGTGGCGAGATCCTGGCGCTGCGCAACCAGGAATTCGTCCTTGCCGCGCGCTCGCTCGGCACCTCGCCCTCGGTCATCATCCTCGAACACATCCTGCCCAATGTGCTGAGCCCCATCCTGGTGGCGATCACGCTCGATGTCGCCACCGTGATCCTGCTCGAGGCCTCGCTCTCCTTCCTCGGCCTCGGCGCGCAGGCGCCGGCGGCCAGCTGGGGCAACATGCTGCGCGATGCGCGCACGCTGTCGATCCTGGAGAGCCAGCCCTGGATGTGGATTCCGCCCGGCGCCATGATCGCGATGGCCGTGCTCAGCATCAATTTCGTCGGCGACGGCCTGCGCGACGCGCTCGATCCTCAGCACATCATGGGCGGGGGTGCGAAATGACCGGCCTCGATATGCTCGCCGCTCGCAAACCAACGACAGCGCCGGGGCAGGGACCCGTGCTCGACGTCCAAGCGCTGAGCGTCGAGTTCGGCCCAAAAGGCCGCTCCGTCTATGCCGTCAACGATGTCTCGTTCCAGCTAGCCGAAGGCGAGTCGCTGGCCATTGTCGGCGAGAGCGGCTCCGGCAAGTCGGTCACCGTGCAGACGCTGATGGGTCTGATCCGCAAGCCGCCCGGCCGCGTCACCGCCGGCCGCGCGCGCTATCGCGGCCGCGATCTGCTGGCCATGCCCGATAGCGAATTGCGCCAGATCCGCGGCCGCGACATCGCGATGATCTTCCAGGATCCGATGTCGTCGCTGAATCCGGTGCTGACCATCGGCCTGCAGCTGACCGAGGCGCTGCGCGAGCACCAGGGGTTGAACGAGGCCGAGGCCGAGCGCCAGGCGCTCGACATGCTCGACCTCGTCGGCATCGCCAACGCGCCGCAGCGCATGCGCGCCTTTCCGCACCAATTCTCCGGCGGGCAATTGCAGCGCATCGGCATCGCCATGGCGCTGGTCTGCAAGCCGTCGATCCTGATCGCCGACGAGCCGACGACGGCGCTCGACGTCACCATCCAGGCGCAGATCGTCGAGCTGGTCGCGCGCCTGCAAAAACAGCTCGGCATGGCGATCATCTGGATCAGCCACGACCTCAGCCTGGTCGCCGGCTTCGTCGACCGCGTCGCGGTGATGTATGCGGGCTCGATCGTCGAATGCGCGCCTGTCGAGCAGCTGTTCTCGGCGACGACGCACCCCTATACGATCGGCCTGTTGAACTCGATTCCGTCGCTGACGGCGGCAAACACCAGGCTGGTGCCGATCAAGGGCGCGCCGCCCAACGTCACCCTGCCGCCGACCTTCTGCGCTTTCGCGCCGCGCTGCGATTATGCCGAGGCGCGTTGCCGCGAGGCAAAGCCGCCGCTGGAGACGGTCGGCGCCGGCCACACCGCCGCGTGCTGGCGCTGGCGGCAGGTGGAGCATTTGCCGCGGCCCGCGGCGGCAATCCCAGCCATGACGCGGGCTGCCGCGCCAAGCCAAGAACCGTTGCTCGTCGTTTCCGATCTCAAGGTGCATTTCCCCATCCGGAGCGGTGTCCTCAGGCGACAGGTCGGCGCCGTTCATGCCGTCGACGGGGTGAGCTTCGAGGTGCTGCTCGGCGAGACGCTGGCGCTGGTCGGCGAAAGCGGTTGCGGCAAATCGACGACGGGCCGCGCCGTGCTTGGACTGGAGCGGCCGAGCGCCGGCAGCGTCGAGTTCGAAGGCAGGGACTATGCCGGTGCGACAGACGAGCAACTCAAGCAGCGCCGGCGCGACATGCAGATGGTGTTCCAGAACCCGTTCGGCTCGCTCAACCCGCGCATGACCGTCGGGCGCATCATCGGCGAGGGGCTGCGCGCCCAGAAGATCGGCACCCGCGCCTCGCGCGATGCCCGCGTCGGCGAACTGCTGGCCCTGGTCGGCTTGCGGGAAGCGCTGCGCAACCGCTACCCGTTCGAGCTCTCGGGCGGCCAGCGCCAGCGCGTCGGCATTGCCCGCGCGCTGGCCGCCGATCCGAAATTCATCATCGCCGACGAGCCGATCTCGGCGCTCGACGTCTCCATCCAGGCGCAGATCGTCAATCTGCTCGACGATCTCAAGGCGCGCCTCGGGCTGACCTATCTGTTCATCGGCCACGACCTGTCGATGATCCGCTATCTCAGCGACCGCGTCGCGGTGATGTATCTGGGCCGGATCGTCGAGATCGGTACCACCGCGGCGGTGTTCGGCAGCCCGCTGCATCCCTATACAAGCGCGCTACTGTCGGCGATCCCGGTGCCGGACCCGAAAGCCGGAGGGACGCGGCGGCGCATCGTGCTGGGCGGCGCGGTGCCCGATCCGTCGAAACCGCCGCCCGGCTGCCATTTTCATCCACGCTGCCCGATGGCGAGCGACATTTGCACCAAGGTTGAGCCGCGGGTGCGCGATTTCGGCTCGCCCGCCTCGGGCCAGCATCTCGTCGCCTGCCACCATGCTGGCCAAGCCACCCTATGAAATCTCCGGAAAGACTGAGGATCCCTAGATGACCAAGGAATTGGCGGGCATGTATGCCGCCTTGATGACCGGACTGAGCGATGCTGGCGAGTTCGATCCGCAGCGCCAGCGCAACATCAACGACTATGTCCTGCGCCAGGGCCTGGCTGGGCTCTATGTCGGCGGCAGCAGCGGCGAATCCGGCCTGCTGACGGTGGACGAACTGCTGGCTCAGCAAGAGGTGGTCTTCGCCGGCGCGGCAGGCACCGGCACCCGGCTGATCGCCCATGTCGGCATGCCGAACCTGCGCGATTCCATCCGCCTCGCGCGGCAGGCGCAAAAGCTCGGCTATCACGCGCTGTCGGCGCTGCCGCCGCATTCCTATCCGTTCTCCGACGAAGAAGTTTTTGGCTACTACCAGGCGCTGGCGTCGGCCACGCAATTGCCGCTGATCGTCTACGAGATCCCCCTGCGCACCGGCCGGCCGTTGCCGCTCGGCTTGCTGGTCCGGCTGCTCGACCTTGGCAATGTCGTCGGCATCAAGTTCACCTCCACTGATCTGTTCAAATACTCGATGCTGCGCAAGCGGCAGCCCGACAAACTGTTCTATTACGGCTTCGACGAGATCTACGCCGCCGCCGGCGTGCTCGGCACCGATGGCGGCATCGGCACCACCTACAATCTACTCGGCAGGCTGTATGTGGCTGTCGACCAGGCGATCCGCGTCGGCGACCTGGAACGGGCGAAAGCGCTGCAGATGGTATCGCAGGACTTCGTCGAGGTGCTGCTGGAAACCGGCGTGCTGCCGGGCATGAAAGCGGCGTTCCGCGTCATCGGCGTCGATTGCGGCCCGACCCGCGCCCCGATGGCGCTGGCCGTTGCCGACGCCGAGGACCGGATGCGTGCGGTTCTTGCTCGCCCGGCGGTGAAAGAGTGGCTGGCGTAAGCTGCGGCGGCGGGTGAAGGATCGGCCGGTCTTAGTCTCGGAAAAGTCTTGGGCTAACCGGGACCGCGGCCCGAGGACCTGCCTGTCCGCGAAAACGACGTGCGAAGGCGATAGCGGTCGCCGGCATATCGGATCGTTGAGGACAGCAGCGGCCGGCCTGCGGCATCGACGATGAGCTGGCGCATCACCAGGGTGGATTTGCCGACGTCGACATCGAGATGCCGCGCCAGGACAGGATCGGCGCCGCGTGCCTCGATCGTGGTTTCGGCGCGCGCAAGATCAACGCCGGCATCGATCAGCAGGCCGAACAGGGACGCGGTTCGAAAGTCGACCTGGCTGAGGTCGGGAACAAGAGCGAGGGCAAAGAACGAGGTGTCGACGGCGACCGGAACCTGGTCGAGGCGCCGGATCCTCTCCAGGTGGAACAGCGTCGCGCCGGGCGCGATCGACAGCTCCTCGGCCTCGTCCAGCGAAGCCGGCGCTTCCTCGGCGCGCAACACGTCGGAGGAGGGTGTCAGGCCGAGGCGCCTCGCGGTCTCGCTGAAGGATTCCAGCGTGTTGGGAAACTCCTTCGGCACCTTGGCCGAAACATACCAGCCGCGCCCATGCGAAGGCGTCAGCACACCGTCCTCGACAAGGCTTTGCAGGGCCCTGCGCAAGGTCACCCTGCTGATCGACATGCGCGTGAACAGATCGCGCTCGGCCGGCAGGCGCGCGCCCGACGCAAGCTTGCCGGTGGCGATCTCCTGCAGGATCGCATCGGCCGCTTGCCGCCAGAGCGGTTCGGGTCCGTCCGACTGCAGTGGCGAGCCCTCCATCTCAGTCACCCATCCGCCTTCACCTTTTCCCAGACGCCCGTTCGCATCGAACGGTAGCAGGCGTCAATTACCTGGTTGACGATGACGCCGTCCTCGAAGGTTTCCAGTGGCGTTGTCCCTGCCGCGAAGTGTTCCACAAAATGCCGCATCTGTTGTGAAAAACCGTAGGCCCGGGTCTCTTCGGGCACCGGATAGACCCACCCGGTCTCGGAATCCGCCTTCTCGACGAGATACCCCACCGGTTTCTCGATAAAGCCCCAGACCGGACCGACGGACGTGTCGGTGACGATGCGCCCGGCGGAGCCGACCAGTTCGTGGCGAAGCTGCATGCCGCCTTTCTCGATCCATGACGATTCGATCGTGGCGAGCTGGCCGCCGGTGAATTTCAGCAGCGCGATCGCCGTGTCTTCTCCGGTCGTCTTGTCGCCGTGCACCAGCGTTGCGCCCCACGCCATCACCTCGGTGATCAGATTGTCCTTGCCGAAGAAGTGGCGGGCGCTTTCGACGGTGTGGCAGCCCATGTCCAGCAAGGCGCCGCCGCCGGCGAGCTCGGCGTTCCAGAAATGCGGCGCATGCGGCCCCGAATGCCCTTCGCGGGCTCGCATGGTGAGGAGATCGCCGATGCCGCCCGCCTGTATCATCTGGTGCGCCTTGGCGATGTTGGGTGAGAACACGGCGCATTCGGCATAGCCGTGCCAGATGCCGGCACGCTGGACGATGTCGAGGATTTCCTGCGCTTCCTTGCCCGTGCGCGCCAGGGGCTTGGTGCAGATGACGGCCTTGCCGTGCCTGGCTGCGATCCTGACGGCTTCAAGATGGATCTCATTGGGTAGCGCGATGACCACAAGCTCGACCGCCGGATCGGCGCAAAGGGCGTCGATATCCTTGTGGGCGGTGACCTTGGGGCCCCACTTTTTCGCGAAGGCTTCCGCGCGCTCGAAGCTGCGCGAAGAGCAGGCCACCAGTTCGGCGTTGCGCACGTCGAGCAGCGAGTCCGCATAGGTCTCGGCGATGAAGCCCGAGCCCAGAATTCCAACTCCAATCATCAAGTCCTCCCAAATCCTGACCTTGTGCCCTGTCTGTTTGCCATGCCCGGTCGGGGCACGAGGCCGTTCAACAGGAAAGACAACATAATACCACTTGTCACAACATGTATCAGTAGGTATGGTCCCAGGCAACAGTGCAAAATCGTGAATCCACACGAGGCACCATCTTGAGGGAGAGCAGGAAAATGCGTTCCATACGTGTATCGATCCCGCTGGCGGCGACGCTCGGTGTGATGTTTTCAGGCGCCGCGTTCGCGGATCCCGTCACCATCACCTTGAACAGCTGGCGCACCGAGGACATCGCGGTCTGGCAGGACACCATCCTGCCCGCCTTCGAAGCCAGGCATCCCGACATCAAGGTCGAATTCGCCCCGATCAACACCAATGAGTACAACGCCGCCATCCAGTCGCAGATCGAAGGCGGGGCCGGCGGCGACCTGATCACCTGCCGTCCCTTCGACGTGAACCGCGAATGGATCAAGCGCGGCTATTTCGAGCCGCTGGAAGGGCTGCCGGGCCTCGAGAACTTCGACAAAACGTCCCGCGCGGCGTGGTTGGGCGCCGACGACAAGACCTACTGCTTGCCGGTCGCCGCCGTGCTCGCCGGCTTCTACTACAATGCCGACATCTTCAAGGAACTGGGCCTGAAGGTGCCGACGACCAGCGCCGAATTCATCGATGTCCTGCAGGCGATCAAGAAGGACGGCCGCTACACGCCGCTGGCCTACGGCTCGGCCGAATCCTGGCAGCTCGCCTATAACGGTCTCTACAGCATTGGCCCCGCCTATTGGAAAGGCGAGGAAGGTCGCCTCGGCCTGATCGACGGCAAGAAGAAGCTGACCGATCCCGAATTCGTTGATGCCATCGCCGCCTTCGAAGCCTGGAAGCCGTTCCTGCCTGCCGGACAGGAGAGCCTGAACTATGCCGACATGACGCAGCTGTTCACGCTGGGCAAGGCGGCCATCCTCCCGGACGGCTCATGGGACATCAACCAGGCGACCTCGACCGGCCTCAATGTCGGCGTGTTCGGTCCGCCGGTACCGAAGGCCGGCGACCAGCGCTACCTGCAGGAGATGCCGGACATGGGCATCGGCATCAATGCCAAGAGCACGCACAAGGAAGCGGCCAAGACCTTCCTCGACTGGGTTGCCGGTCCCGAATTCCAGGAACTCTACGTCAATGCCGCTCCCGGCTTCTTTGCCATGAGCAGCAAGCCGGTCACCTACAAGAACAAGCTGGCGCAGGATTTCGCCGACCTCAAGAAAGGCTCTGAGCTGACACCGCGGCTGGCGCTGGATCGCTTGAGCGCCGGCACGCCGCCGCTCGACGACGAGACCTGGCGCCTGTTGCAGGTGATGTTCACCAAGTCGGACGTCACCCCGCAGCAGGTCGCGACCGATCTTCAGACCGGGCTCGCGTCCTGGTACGGGCCGCAGAAGAAGTAACCTGGGAACGCCTCGCGCATGCCTTGCCAGCCGGCGAGGCATGCGCGAAGCCTCCGGGCACGCCGCGCATCCATGTCGGCGTGAACATGAGCAATTCCAGGAAAAGTGTGAAGCGGTTTTCCCGGGAAAATCGCGTAGCGCTTTCCCTAGGGAATTGCGTCGAAACAAAAAGATAGAGCGGTTACCGTTTCCCTGAAACGGCAACCGCTCGAGAGGTCTTGAGTTGATATCTCCCGCTGCCGCCCACAGAAACCTGCTGCTGTTCGTGCTGCCGGCTCTGGCCGTCTACCTGGTCTTTGCCGTGCTGCCGCTGGCGACCTCGATCGTGATGAGCTTCTTCCAGACCAGCGGCGCCTCGGGCGACACTTTTGTCGGCCTCGCCAATTACGTGCGCCTGTTCACGCATCCGACGATCAGCGCCCGCTTCTGGAACGCTTTGCTGAACAACATGCAGTATTTCGCCATCCATCTCATTGTCGAAGTGCCGATGGGTTTGCTGCTGGCGGCGTTGCTGACGTCGGGGAAACTGGCACGGTCGGAGGGCATCTACCGCACGCTGCTGTTCATACCGGCGACGCTGTCGGTGGTCATCGTCGGCTTCGTCTGGCGCCTGATCATCAACCCGCTCTGGGGGCTGGTCGGCTTTCCGCTGCTGGGTACGGAATCGACCGCACTCACCACGATTTCACTGATGTCCGTCTGGCAGTATTTCGGCATTCCGATGGTCTTCCTCTACAGCGCCCTGCTGGCGGTGCCCAACGAGCTTGTCGAAGCCGCCAACATCGATGGCGCCGGCGGCTGGACAACGTTCTGGAAGATCAAGTTCCCGCTGATCGCGCCGCAGTTCGGCCTCATCGCGATCCTGACCTACATCTGGACCTTCAACGGCTTCGACCTGGTGTTCGCGCTCAACGGATCGGCGCCCGGGCCGAACTACAGCACCGACATCCTCGGCACTTATTTCTACCGCACCTTCTTCGGATCGAGCGGGCAGCTTGCCGATCTCGACCTTGGCGCCGCGGTCGCAACGGTCATCTTCCTCACAGTATTGGTGGTGACCGCGGCCTACTTCTGGCTGGTCCAGCGCCGCCTGAAATCATACTCGGTCTAGGAGCTGATATGAGCGCCCCGGACCTTACCATTCCCGTTGCCCGCCGCCGCCAGGACCACGAGCCCTGGACATTCGAGCGCATCATCGTCCACGCGCTGCTGATCCTCTTCGTCGTGCTGGCCATAGGGCCGGTGCTGATCGTCATCGTCAATTCGCTGAAGACGACACCGGCGATCTTCGGCGGCCCATTCGATCTGCCGACGGCCAAGACGTTCAGCCTCGAAGGATACAAGCGGGTCTTCACCCGCGGCAATTTCATCGTCAACTACCGCAACAGCCTGATCGTCACGGTGACGACGATCGTGCTCACCGTGGTCCTGTCGACGCTCGCCGCCTTCGCCCTGGTCGAGTACCGCGTGCGGGTCGCTTCGCTGCTCGGCGGCCTGTTCGTGCTCGGCATCATGCTGCCGATCCGGCTCGGCACCATCCCGCTCATCCAGATGATGCTTGCCTGGAAGCTGATGGATACGCTGGCGGCCCTCATCCTCGTCTACACCGCCATGAGCATCCCGATCGCGGTGACACTGATGGTCACCTATTTCCGCACCGTCCCGACCGATCTCAAGGAGGCGGCCCGCATGGATGGGGCGAGTGAGCTGCGCACCTTCTGGATCGTGCTGCCTTTGGTCAGGCCGGGTCTCGCCGCGGTGGCCGCGCTGACCATGCTGCCGGTCTGGAACGACCTCTGGTTCCCGCTGATCCTGGCTCCAAGCCGGCAGAACCAGACGGTGACGCTCGGCGTGCAGCAATTCGTCGGCCAGTTCATGAACGACTATCCAGCACTTCTCGCAGCACTGACGCTTGGCGCGGTGCCGCTGGTCCTGCTGTTCACGCTGTTCTCGCGGCAATTCATCAGCGGCCTGAGCAAAGGCTACAGCAAATAAACAGACGTTCCGACGGACAGATTTTTCGCAAGGCCAACAATTTCGAACTGATGGAACGGTGACATGCAGATAGGCACTTACATCCGCCGGCAGCCCTCGACCCTGACCGGGCTGCCCGCCGCCATCGGCGCGGATCTGAATCGGTTCGCCAGCCTGCGCCAGAAGCCGGAGCGCATCGTGCTGCTTGGCACCGGCTCGTCGATGAATGCGTTGCTGGCCGGCGCCGAGGCGCTGGAGGAGGGGACGGGCGCCTGGGTGATCGCCAAGGAGCCGGAGGCTTTCCTGCGTCTGCCGCCGAAGGCATCCGACCAGCGCACGCTGGTTCTGGCCGCCTCGCAGTCCGGCATGAGTATCACCACGATCGAAGCGGTGCGTTTGTCCGTGGCGCGCGGGTTTCCCACCCTTGTCATTACCGGTGAGGAGGGCAGCCTGATTACGGAGGCGGGCGCCGAGGTGATCGTCATGCCGATCGGCCCGGAGACGGTCGGTCCTAAGACCATGGGCTACACCGCCACCGTCATCTCGGTGCTGGCGGTCGCCGCCAAGCTCGCCAACAAGACGGTCGATCTGTCGGAGCTTCTCGGACAACTGGAGCAGACAGCGGAAACCGGTCTAGCCGCAGCAAAGGATCTGATCGCCCGCTTCGGCGTCCCCGATTACATACTGGTCGCCGGGCAGGCTACGCATCTCGGCACCGCGCTCGAGGCATCGCTCAAGATCGCCGAGATCAGCGGCGTGCCGACCGCTGCCTTCGACACCGAAGAGGCCTTGCACGGGCATGTCTATGGCACGACCGACAGGAGCCTGGTGATCGCCATCGCGCAGACCGCGACCGAGGCGAAGGTCGCCGCTAATCTTGGCGAGGCGCTGACCGAACTTGGACCGCGAATGGTCGTCCTCAATCTCTCGGGCCATCCGACCCGCTTCGACCTCGATGTCAGCTGGCCGACAGAGCCACAACAGCAATGGCTCGCCGGTTGCTGGGCGCCGATGCCGCTGCAATGGTATGGCTGCGAACTGGCGATCGCGCGTGGCATCGATCCGGACAAGATGATCTATCCCAATCTCGGACGCAGGCTCAACGTGCGCATCCGCAAGGAGGCCTGATGGTAACCGCGATCGGAATCGACATTGGCGGCAGCCTGGTCAAGCTCGGCGCCGTCGACGGTTCGGGCAAGGTGCTGGCGCGCGGCACTGTCCCGGTGCACCGGGACATTGAATTCCCGGATTTCGTCCATCTGGTCACCAAGGCCACCGAAGAGCTGACACGCCAGTATCCGGACATCACGGCCATCGGCATTGGCGTGCCGGGCACGCCAAATCCTCAGACCGGCATGCTGAACGGTCGTTGCCCGGCGATCCCGGCGCTGTTGAAGGGTTCGTTGTCGAAGCTGTTCGGCATTCGCTTCGGCGTCCCGGCCATTGTCCGCAACGATGCGGTCTGTGCCACTCATGGCGAAATGCGGCACGGCGCCGGCCGTCCCTTTTCCCGCTTTGCGCTACTGACGCTGGGCACCGGCATCGGCGGCGCCATGGTCATCGATCGCAAGGTCATCGACGGCCCGGACGGGCTGCCGCCGCAGCTTGGCTGCATCTCGCTCGATCCGGCCCGCACCGACATCGCCGATCCTGTGCCGGGCATGGTCGAGAACCTGGCCAGCGCCCGCGCGCTCGTCAACCGCTATCGCCAGCTCCAGCCGGACACCGACGCCACCAACGCCGAGGCCGTTTGCGATCTTGCCAAAGAAGGCGACCCCATCGCGCTGCAGGTCGTCGACGAGGTGGCGCGCTGGCTCGGCCAGATGATCGGCATCATGTCGAACATGCTCAACATCGAGGCGGCGATCATCGGCGGCGGCCTGGCGCTGGCCGGTCCGTTCTTCACCGATCGCATCGCCCGCAATGTCAGGGATTTCGTTTTGCTCAAGCCCGGCCGGCCGCCGGTGATCGTGGCGGTGGAGCATGGCAATGACGCCGGCGTGATCGGTGCGGCGGCGCTCGCCCTCGACATGTTCGCGCCCACGGCAAAGGAATAGCGCCATGGCGGATGTCGAACTGAGGCAGGTTTCCAGGAGCTTCCAGAATCTGAAGGTCGTGCACGACATCGACATCGATATCGCCGAAGGCGAGTTCGTCGTCCTCGTCGGGCCGTCCGGCTGCGGCAAGTCGACGACGCTGCGTATGGTGGCGGGGCTGGACAGGCCGAGCGGCGGCGAGATCCACATCGGCGGCAGGCTGGTCAACAACGTGCAGGCCAGGGATCGCGACATCGCGATGGTCTTTCAGAGCTATGCGCTCTATCCGCAGATGACGGTCGCGCAGAACATGGCTTTCGGCCTGCGCATCCGCAAGGTGCCGGATGGCGAGGTGACGCAGCGCATCGCCCGTGTCGCCGACATCCTCGATCTCAGCGAACTGCTGCAGCGCAAACCGCACCAGCTGTCCGGCGGCCAGCGCCAGCGCGTCGCCATGGGCCGCGCTATGGTGCGCCAGCCGAAAGTGTTCCTGTTCGACGAACCGCTCTCCAATCTCGACGCCAAGCTCCGGGTGAAGATGCGCGCCGAGATCAAGAAGCTGCACCAGATGGTCGCCACCACGACCGTCTACGTCACCCATGACCAGGTCGAGGCAATGACGCTGGCCGACCGCGTCGTGGTGATGAACAAGGGGCGCATCGAGCAGATCGGGCCACCCAACGATCTCTACCATGAGCCGGCCAGCCGCTTCGTCGCCGGTTTCATCGGCAGCCCCGGCATGAACTTTTTCAAATGCCGCCTGGAGGCGCGCGGCGACCGGCTCGCGATCGTCCTCGGTGATGGCACCGCTCTCGCCGTCCCGGCTGCCCGTACGGAACGCTATGCCGGCCATGTCGGGCGCGAACTCGAATTCGGCTTGCGGCCCGAGCATATTACCGAGCGGCGCGAGCGGCCCGACGTCGTCGACATCAAGGCCCCGGTCGAGGTGGTCGAGCCGATGGGCATGGAAACGCTGCTGCATGTGCTGATCGCCGGCGCGGAGGCGACGGCGCGCATCGATCCGGCTTCGACACCGAAGCCCGGCGAGGTGGCGGCGCTCTCGCTCGGCATGGCCCATATGCACCTGCTCGATCCCGACAGCGGCAAGGTGCTCTGAACGCCACGGCGTGTCGCCACGACATGCAAAGGCGTTGGCGCGGAGGACCACTTTCGCATGTCAGAACGCAAAAACAATATATTATTTATTGACAAATATAATTTTGGAGCGAATTTTTAGGCGCGGCTCCGAACAGCCGCGAATGGCCTTCGACGCGCATGCCCATCTCACCGCAGTCCCAGGAATTTGCCGGTCATGATCGACATCCAAAGCGTGTCAAAATCCTTCCTGACCAGGGACGCCGACCCGGTTCACGCGCTGAACGATGTCTGCCTCGAAATCTACGACAATGAGTTCTTCACCCTGCTCGGCCCGTCGGGCTGCGGCAAGACGACCCTGTTGCGCCTGATTGCCGGCTTCGAGGCGCCGAACTCGGGCGCCATTCGCATTGCCGGCAGCGATGTCGCCGCTTTGCCGCCGCAGAAGCGGCCGGTCAACACGGTGTTCCAGAGCTACGCGCTGTTCCCGCATATGAGTGTCGCCGAGAACATCGCGTTCGGGCTCGAAATGCAGAACGCGCCGAAATCGCTGATCGACGAGCGGGTCCGGGAAACGCTGGAAATGGTGCGGCTGGAAGGCTTCGCCACGCGCCGCCCAGCGCAATTGTCGGGCGGCCAGCAGCAGCGCGTCGCGGTGGCGCGTGCGCTTGCTCCGAAGCCCAGCGTGCTTCTGCTCGACGAGCCGCTGTCGGCCCTAGACCTCAAATTGCGCAAGGGCATGCAGAGCGAATTGAAGCGGCTGCAGCGCGAGACCGGCATCACCTTCGTGCTGGTCACCCACGATCAGGAGGAGGCGCTCGCCATGTCCGACCGGATCGCGGTGATGCGCGGCGGCGACGTGCTGCAGGTCGGCACGCCGAGGGACATCTACGACAATCCGCAGGATCGCTTCGTTGCCGACTTTATCGGAGAGTCCAACCTGTTGCCGGGTGCAGCGCTTGGCCGCGACCCGGCGAAGACGATCGTCGTGCGTCCCGAACACATCGTTGTGTCGCCGGCATCGGACGGAGCCAGGGGCCATGCCAGGGGAGCGGTTTCAGCCATCACCTTCCTCGGCTCCGACACGCTCTATGAGGTTGTGCTGGAAGAGGGAGCAAGGCTGCATTCGCGCTCGCGCGGTGGTGCGGCACTCGCGACAGGCGATAGGGTCGTCGTCCACTGGGCCCGCGACGTCGAACGCGAACTGGCGAACTGAGGCGGCGATGGGTCCCAACCGCGCCTATCTGCTGATTGCGCCGGCCATGCTGGTCATCGGCATCTTCATGGTGCTGCCGCTGTTCCTGGCGGTCGCCTATTCCTTCATGACCGCCAACCCCTATGGCGGCGTCAGCGCGCCTGCGACTTTCGACGCCTATCTCCAGTTCCTGTACCAGCGCGACTTCGACGACAGCCTGGTCTTTTCGCCGAGCTACGCGCTCATTATCCTGCGTTCGATCTACCTCGCCATCGCCACGACCGGCATCTGCCTTGTGCTCGGCCTGCCGGTTGCCTGGTACATCGTCTGCCAGACGCCGGAGCGCCGGCGGATCCTGCTGTTCGCCGTCACGCTGCCGTTCTGGATCAACACGCTGATCCGCACCTATTGCTGGATCTTGATCCTGCGCGACGAGGGCCTGGCGAACGGCGCTCTGCGCCATGCCGGCATCATCTCCGATCCGCTGCCGCTGCTCTACAATGACGGGTCGATCCTGCTCGGCCTCGTCTACACGTTCCTGCCCTTCATGGTGCTGCCGATCTATTCGACGCTGGAACGAATCGACCCGCGGCTGATCGAGGCCGCACACGACCTCTACGCCGGCCGCGCCGCCGTCTTCCGCCGCATCGTCTGGCCGCTGGCGAGACCCGGCGCGTTGGCCGGCGGTACGCTTGTCTTTGCGCCGGCGCTCGGCTCATTCCTGGCGCCCGACCTGCTTGGCGGCGGCAAGAAGCTTTTGATCGGCAGCCTGATCCAGATGCAGTTCACCTCGTCGCGAAACTGGCCATTTGGAGCAGCACTCTCGACCGTTGTCACGGTCGTCGTGCTGACCGTCTTCGTCATCCGTTCGCGCAAGGCTCGGGAGGAACGGCGATGAATGGCGCCAAACCCTTCGACTGGCGGCACACGCCCGGCCTGTCGGCCTACACCGCTGTCATATTCATCTTCTTCTACGCGCCACTGCTGATCCTGGTGATCTATGCCTTCAACTCGAGCCGGCTGGTCACCGTATGGGCCGGCTTCAGCTTCAAATGGTTCGTGGCGGTCGCCAACAACGGCTCGATCCGTGACGCCGCCTTCAACAGCATCATCATCGCGATCGTCGCCACCATCACCTCGACGGCGATAGCCACGGCCGGCGCGCTGGCGCTGGAACGCGGCCGGCTGCGCTTCGGGCGTAGCGCCGCAACCGCCCTGATCGCAATGCCGCTGGTGGTGCCGGAGATCGTCGTGGCGATCACCACGCTGATCTTCTTTTCCGGGCTCGGCATGCATCACGGGCTCATCAATCTGATGATCGCCCACACCGTCTTTTGCATCCCGTTCGCGCTGCTGCCGATCCAGGCGCGGCTGCGCGACATGGGCGGCACACTGGAGGAGGCGGGCCGCGACCTCTATGCCGACGAGTGGCGGCTGTTTCGCCGTGTCACGCTGCCGTTGCTCGTCCCGGCGATCTCGGCCGGCGCCATCATGGCCTTCGTCGTCTCGCTCGACGATTTCCTGATCTCGATGATGGTGTCGAGCGCCGGCTCGACCACCTTGCCGGTCTACATCTACGGCATGATGCGGCTTGGCGTGACACCGGAGGTCAACGCCATCTCCACCATCCTCCTTGCCGTTTCCATCGTCTTCGTCGCGGCGGCGCTGCTCGTCGGACGGCGCAAATGAGCTTGCCTAGAAATAAGAAAACCAGAGGAGAACGACTGTGACCAAATGGAAAGAAGGACTTTCAGGAATTGCCCTGGCCGCCGCCATGCTGGGGGCGATCACCACCACCGCGCTCGCCGATGCCGGCGAGCTGCACATCTACAACTGGACCGACTACACATCGGACGAGATGATCAAGAAGTTCGAGGCCGAGACCGGCATCAAGGTCACCATCGACACCTATGATTCGAACGAGACCGCGCTCGCCAAGCTGAGCTCGGGTGCCGCCGGCTATGATGTGATGATCATCAGCAACGACTTCGTGCCGATCTTCGTCAAGCAGAAGCTGTTCCAGGAAGTCGATGCGGGGGCGATGCCGAACTTCAAAAACGTCGATCCGAAATGGCAGCACCGGCCCTGGGATCCGGATGCGAAATACACCGTGCCATGGGTGTGGGGCACCACGTCCTATTCGGTCGACACCGCCGTCTACAAGGGTCCGACCGACAGCCTGAAGCCGCTGTTCGATCCACCGGCGGAACTCAAGGGCAAGGTCGGCATGTTCGGCTCGCCGACCGAGGTCATGTCGCTGGCGCTGGTCTATCTCGGCAAGGACCAGTGCAACAGCAATCCGGCGGACTTGAAGGAACTCGATGCCTTGCTCGAGACGCAAAAGCCCTTCGTCAAGGTCTACAATTCCGACGGCATCGTCGAGCGCCAGGTCGCCGGCGAGACGGTCATGCACGAGCAGTGGTCGGGCAAGGCGCTGGCGACACGGCAGCAGAAGCCGACGGTCAAATATGTCTATCCGAAGGAAGGTGTTGTCGGCTGGATGGACAATGTCGCCGTGCCGACAACGGCGCCGAATGTCGACAATGCCAGGAAGTTCCTCAACTTCCTGATGGATCCCGAAAACATCGCGCTGCAGCAGAAATACACCGGTTACCAGAGCGCGATCGCAGGATCGAACAAATATCTGGCGGCGGATATTGGTGGCTCGCCGGAGTTCAACCCGCCCGCCGATCTCAAGATTTCGTTTGCGCCGTCATGCGACGAGAAGGCGATCCGTGCCTATGACCGGATCTGGACCAATCTGCGCCAGTGAGACTGTGACGCGAACGCCGCCCATTCGCACGGGCGGCGTTTCGCATCCTGTCCGGGGAACTCGAAAAATGAAGCGCTACGCCCGCACAATTGTCTTGCGCGCCGGCAGGTCATCGGCTTCGGCTGCCAGCAGGATGTCGGTGGTCACGGCAAGATGTGCCGCCAGCAGTTCGGCTGCCTTCTCGGCATCGCGGTCGAGCACCGCATTGGCGAGGTCCTGATGTTCCTTGCTGATATTGCGGGCATTGGGCGCCAGCGAGACAGAACGGCGGCGGTAGCGCTCGCTCTGGTCGTAAAGCTGGTCGCGCAGGCGCAGCAGCCAGTGGCTGTCGCAGCCGCCGACCAGGGCCTTGTGGAAGGCCGCATGCGCGGTCGCCCACTCGTCGCTCGAATGCATGGGATGGTCAGGCGTGTGCTCGGGCGTGCGCGACAGCCGGTGCAGGGCGGCGACCAGTTGCGATTCCCAGGCGACGTCGCCGACCTCGATGGCGCGGCGGATGCACAGCGTCTCGATCTGGATGCGCGTCTTGGTGAGGTCGAGCAGGTCCTCGGCCGAGATCGGGGCTGCGCGAAAGCCGCGCTGCGGTTCGGCCACGACAAGTCCCTCGGACGTCAGCCGCGACAGCGCCTCGCGGATGGCGCCGAGGCTGACGGACAGCCTGTCGCACAGCTCCTGAACCTTGAGCCGGCTGCCCGGCGCGATCCGGCACGACAAGAGGTCGGCGCGCAGATCCTCATACGCGCCCTGGGTGAGATTGATCGAGCCTTCCCTAGCCATTGGTTCGCCCGCGGCCGAATCTGTCCATCGAATGCCCTCATACATTATCTCAGGCAAGAATGAGAATGCAAAATAATATATTCTATGTTGACAGATATATAATTTCTGAACAAAGTCCAGCCTTCACAAGCGAGGATGTGGCCAGTGCGATTTGCAGCCTATAAATCGCCGCGGGGACCGGGGCTGGCAATCGCATTGCCAGATGGCGAATTTCGCGGCATCGACGAAAGCGATGCGATGTTTCCCGGACGACTGGGGGACCTGATCGCCGAAGGCACGCAGGCGCTGCAGGTGGCGGGCGAGCGGCTGGCCAGCGGACGGCGGATCGATCCTCAATCGGTCGAATGGCTGCCGCCGATATCGGTGCCGGGCAAGATCATCTGCGTCGGCCTGAACTATGTCGACCATTCGATCGAGAGCGGCTTCGTGCCGCCGACCTATCCGACCTTGTTCGCCCGCTTCTCGACCAGCCTGATCGGGCACGGCGCGGCCATCCGCCGTCCGGAAGCCTCGATCCAGCTCGACTACGAGGGCGAGATGGTGGCCATCATCGGCAAGGCCGGCCGCCACATTGCCCCCGGCCAGGCGCTGAGCCACGTCGCCGGCTATTCCATCTTCAACGACGCCTCGATCCGCGACTTCCAGACCAAGTCGCCGCAATGGACCGTCGGCAAGAATTTCGACGGCACCGGAAGCTTCGGACCGATCTTCGTGACGGCGGACGAATTGCCGCCGGGCGGCAAGGGGCTGCGCATCCAGACCCGCCTCAACGGCCAGGTCGTCCAGAACGCCTCGACCAGCGACATGATCTTCGATGTCGCGTCTCTGGTCTCGATCATCAGCGAAGCGATCACGCTGGAGCCGGGCGACATCCTCGTCACTGGCACGCCATCCGGCGTCGGCATGGCGCGCAAGCCGCAGCTGTTCATGAAGCATGGCGACATTTGCGAAGTGGAGCTGGAGGACGTCGGCATCCTGTCCAATGTCGTTGCCGATGACGTCATCGCGGCGCGAGCCGTCAACCAATAACCCGCAACTCCGAAAGGACGATGTCATGACAAGAGTGATGTTTCGAAATGCCATGATCTGGGACGGCACCGGCACTGACGCCTTTCCAGCCGATCTGTTGGTCGACAATGGCCGTATCGTCACCATCGCCCGCACACCCGGGCAGTTGTCCGGCGACGGCGCGACGACGGTCGAATGCCGTGGCATGACGCTGATGCCGGGCCTTGTCGAAGGCCACGCCCACATCTCCTTCGGCGGCGCGATCAAGGATTCCGACCTTGGCCTGATCCCGCCCGAGGAGCACCTTCTGCTCACCATGCGCAATGCCAAGACATTGCTCGATCATGGCTTCACCAGCGCCTACAGCGCCGCGACCTCGAAGCTTCGGCTCGACATCGTCATCCGCAACGAAATCAACGCTGGCCGCCTGCCGGGCCCGCGCATGCGTGCCGGCAGCCCCGAGATCACGGTGACCGGCGGCCTCGGCGACGAGCGCCAGCAGCATATGTACCACGAGAGCTTCGGCATGATCGCCGATGGCGTCGAGGAGATCACCAAGGCGGTGCGGCTGTGCTGCCGCGAAGGCGCCGACAACATCAAGATCAACATTTCCGGCGACGATCTGAGCCCGGCGGCTCATGGCGGCCTGACCGTCATGAGCGAAGCCGAAGTGATGACGGCGGTGTCGGTCGCGCGCGACTTCGGCAAGAAGATCAACTGCCACGCCCGCGCCGCTGGTTCGGTGAAGCGGGCGGTGAAGTGCGGTGTCGACGTCATCTACCACTGCGAATCCGCCGACGAGGAAGCACTCGACGCGCTGGAATCGGCCAAGGACCGCATCTTCGTCGGCCCGGCCATCGGCATCATCTACGGCACGCTTTACGAGGGCGAGCCCTTCGGCTTCACCCACGAGATGGCGGTCAAGTTCGGCATGCAGCGCATCCTCGACGACAGCCGCAAGGTCTACACCGAACTGCGCAAGCGCGGCGTGCGCGCGCTGATCGGCGGCGACTACGGTTTCGCGCAGACGCCGCAAGGCACTAACGCCCGCGACCTCAAGCACTTCGTCGACCTGCTCGGCTATTCGCCGAGCGAGGCCCTGCAATGCGGCACACGGCTCGGCGGCCAGGTGATGGGCCTCGGCGACGAACTCGGCATGGTCAAGGAAGGCTTCATCGCCGACCTTTTGCTGGTCAATGGCGACCCGCTGAAGGACCTCGACATGATGGTGCATGAGAAGAACCTCGTCGTCATCATGAAGGATGGTGAGCTTTATAAGGACCAGTCCGCCTCGGTCGCCGCACAGCGTCAAGCGGCCTAGGCTAAAGCACCATGCAGCCCACGGTTCCGATCGATGTCGACGAGACGAGCGGCATCTGGCGGACCGACGGGCTGCCGATGGTTTACCTGCCCAGGCACTTCCTGGTGAACAATCATCTCGCGGTCGAGGCAGCCCTCGGTCGCGACGCCTATCGGGCCGTACTGCGCACGTCGACGGCGAAATCCGCCATCGAATGGTGTCAGGCGCAAGTGCGCGGCAAGGGCCTCGATCCCGAGGCGACGTTCCGGCACTATTTCCGGCGCTTGTCACAACGCGGCTGGGGCCAGTTCTCGATCGACGTGCTCGCCGGTCGTCGCGGCAGCATCGGCCTGCGGAATTCGATCTTCGCCCTGGAAGCCGGGCAGGGGTCAGGCCAACCTGTCTGCTACATGTTCGAGGGGTTTGTCACCGGCGCCTTCTCGTTCCTGGTCGGTGGTGCAGCGACGGCAGTCGAATGCGAGGAGACGCACTGCGCTTGCGATGGCCTGCATGACCATTGCCGGTTCGACTTCACGGCCAAGCCGTAGTGGACCTCCTTTGAGGGGAGTCCGTGTTATTGGATGGCTATGCCCCTCAGCTAAGAAGCTTTTGGCGCCCAAGGTAGGTGCCCGGTGTAGTACAGCATCAACTCCGCAATCGACTGCTTTATAAAGACAAAGACGCGATTCGTGCATCACGACCTCGCGGCCGTCCTTTATTGTGGTGCCGGCTCGCCGCTGCACCCGTGCGACCTGTCTCTCGATGCGGACCGTGTTGCCACGGTCCTGCGGCTCGGGCTCGAGCGCATCACCGCACGCGCCACCGGCTCATAGGAATCGATCGCTTCAGCCCTGTGCCGGCTTGCGTTCGACGATGTAGATGTGGTCGGCCGCCAGCACGACTTCGCCGCGCTGGTTGATCACCTCGCAGCGTTCGATCACCCGTCCTGAACCCGGCCGCTTGGGATCGTCTTCCTTGGCCGCGATGGTGGTGCGCGTGCGGATCGTGTCGCCGATGAACACCGGCTTGATGAAGCGCAGCCGGTCGTAGCCGTAGGAAAAGGCGACGGGATTGACGATGGTTGCCGTCAGCCCGATGCCGACCGAAAACACCAGCGTGCCATGGGCGATGCGCTGGCCGAACGGCGTCGTCTTCATGAACTCGGCGTCCATGTGATGCGGGAAGAAATCGCCGGTGTGGCCGGCATGAACGACAAAGTCGGTCTCGGTGATGGTGCGGCCGCTGGTGAGGCGCGAGGCGCCGATCTCGTAATCCTCGAAATACTGGGTCTGTTCCATCAAGGTCTCTCCGCGATCGGCGTCGCCGGTGCCGCACTCGACTGATAGGCCGCCTCGACCAGCGCCATCGTGCTCCAGGCATCCTCGACCGGACTGATCAGCTTCGCGTCTTCGCCGGCTGCAAAACGCTGGACATTGGCCATACGGCCAACGAAGGCATCGGGAAACCACTCGCCGGCCAAGGGTACCGCGACCCAGTCCGACCCGCCTTTGGGATAGATTTCCAGCACATCCGGTTCACCGCGCGGATAGTCGAGATTGAGCCCAAGCTTGAGATAGGCAGCACCCTCGGTGCCGCAGATGCGGAACTCGCAGGCCTGGTGCCGGCGGCCGAACTTGTGGTCATGGTTGATCGACAGCGCGCAGCGCACGGTGTCGCCATAGTCGAGAATGGCGCTGGTGCGGGTCTGCGCCACCGCATGGTTGGGGTGGCCGAGCGTCTTGGCGTGCACGCCGTGGGGGTCGCCCAGCAACTGCCGGATCAGGTCGAGATAGTGGATCGAATGCATGGCGATCTCGACGCGCGGCGCCTTGAGCAGGAATTCCCAGAGCTGCCACGGTGTCGCCAAAGCCAGCCAGGCATCGAAGTCGACGATCTCGCCGAGCCAACCCTTGCCGATGGCATCCTTGAGCGCCAGCATCATCGGCGCGAAGCGCAGCTGGAAGTTCACGGCGGCTTGCAACCTCTTGGCGCGGCAGATTTCAAGGATCGCGGTCGCCTCGGCGAGATTGCTACCCATCGGCTTCTGGATCAGCGCCACGGCAGCGTCCGGCAAGGATTTCAGCACATCGGCGTGGCGGGAGGGTGGCGTCGCGAGGTCGAAGATCGCGCCCTCGACGGCGGCCGCTTCCTCGGCCGAGCCAAAGGCTGCCACGCCCCACTGATCCGCCAGCCTTGCGGCCCTGGCATGATCGGGATCATAGAGCCCGGCGACCGGAAAGCCGGCCTTCCTGTAGGCCGGGAAATGCGCGTCGCCGACGATCGATCCGGCGCCGAAGGTGACGATCGGCCGGGGCTTCGAGGGTTTGGGCCAGGACTGGGCGAGTAAGGCAGGGTCGAAACCGCCTTCAGTCATGATGGAAAACCTCGTCCATCGCTGCCCACCATTCGCCCTCCTTGCGGGTCGCCAGTGGCTCCTGGCAAGGTATGCAAACCGCCCACCATTCCTGCGTCCTGGGGTCGGCCGCCATCTTGGCCATATCGGCCGCATAGTCGGTGCCGTGGTACTCGAACGTGCTGAACAGCAGGTTCTCCGGCCGCTTCAGGTAGATCGAGTAGTTCTTGATGTTGCAGGCCGAGATCATGGTCAGCACGTCGGGCCAGACGGCGGCATGAAGGCGGACATACTCCTCAACCTTTTCCGGCTTCAGCCCCAGAACCATCCCCATTCGCTGCATGTCCGTCTCCTATCTGGTGATCGCCGTGGTGAATTCGGCGATGCTCATGGCCTTGACTGCGTCCCAGTCCCAATCGATGCCGATGCCCGGTTCGTCGGGCGCCAGCGCCTGCCCATCCTCGATGCGCATATGCTTGCCGGTCAACTGGTCGAGCTGCGGAATGTACTCGACATATCGGCCGTTCTGAACAGCGCAGCTCAGGCTGACATGCAGTTCCATCAGGAAATGCGGGCAGACCGGAATGTCGAAGGCCTCCGCCGCATGGGCGATCTTGAGCCAGGGCGTGATGCCGCCGATGCGACCGACATCGACCTGGACGATCGAGCAGGCGCCTTTCTGCATGTATTCGCGGAAATGGCGGATGGAGTAGAGCGATTCGCCGATGGCAATCGGCGTCGGCGTCGAGTTCGACAGTCGCACATGCCCATCAATATCGTCGGCCGGCAGCGGCTCCTCGATCCAGGCGAGGTCGAGCTCGCGCAGCCTGGCCGCGCGCCGGATTGCCTCGTCGACCGAAAACCCCTGGTTGGCGTCGGTCATGATCTCGTAGCCGTCGCCCACCGCCTTGCGCACCGCCGACAGGCGGGCGAGATCCTCCGACCCGTGCGGCCTGCCGATCTTCACCTTCGAGCCACGAAATCCCTTGGCCTTGGCGGCCAGTGCGTCGTCGACAAGTGCTGCCGTCTCGATGTGCAGCCAGCCGCCCTCGGTGGTGTAGAGCGGGCAGCGGTCCTTGGCGCCGCCGGCCAGTTTCCACAGCGGCAGGTTCTGCTTTTTTGCCCTGAGATCCCAGAGCGCAGTGTCGATCGCCGCAATGGCGATGGCGGTGATCGCACCGATGGTGGTCGCATGGGTGGCGAATTCGAGATCGTGCCAGATCGCCTCGATCATGTCGGGGTCGCGGCCGATCAGGCGTGGCGCCAGATGGTCGGACAAGAGCCGCATCACCGACGAGCCGCCGGTGCCGATCGTGTAGCTGTAGCCGGTGCCGACCGCGCCGTCGGAATCGGTAATCGTGACGATGGGCGTTTCCTGGCTAACGAAGCTCTGGATGGCGTCGGTGCGCTTGACCTTGGGCACAAGGTCCACCATCCGCAATTCGACTTTCTCGATTCCAGCCATGTCGGTCAGCTCCGCAGTGTCTTTCCGGTGTCGGCGGCAAACAGATGCGCCTGCGACATGTCGAGGCTCATGGCGACCCGTTCGCCTGGCCTCAGCGGTCTGGGGTTCAGCATGCGTGAAACCCAGTCAGTGCCGTTGAATTCGACGAACACCAGCGTCTCGTTGCCGAGCGGTTCGGTGACGGTGATCGGCAGTTCGATCTGGTGGACGTCGGCGGCGCCGCCGGAACTGATGCCATGGCCGGCCGGATAGATGTCGTCCGGCCGCAGACCGAACACCACTCTGTCGCCGGTGGTGACATTGGCCCTGAACTGGCCGGGCAGCGGCAGCTTGTCGCCGCTGGCGAAAACCATCTGGCCGTCGTCGATCGTCGCCTCGTGCAGGTTCATCGGCGGAGAGCCGATGAAGCCGGCAACGAAGCGCGTCGCCGGCCGGCGGAAAACCTCGTCGGGCGTGCCGACCTGCTCGATGTAACCGTCGCGCATGATGACGATGCGGTCGGCAAGCGTCATCGCCTCGACTTGGTCATGGGTGACATAGATCACCGTCGACCGCACCTTGGCATGCAGCTTCTTGATCTCGGTGCGCATCTGCGTGCGCAGCTTGGCGTCGAGATTGGAAAGCGGCTCGTCGAACAGGAAGACGTCGGGATCGCGCACGATGGCTCGACCCATGGCGACGCGCTGGCGCTGGCCGCCGGACAATTGCGAGGGGCGGCGGTCGAGCAGCGTGTCGAGGCCGAGGATGGCCGAGGCTTCGGCGACGCGGCGGTCCATGTCTTCCTTGGCGGCACCGGCGATCTTCAGCGAGAAACCAAGATTCTCGCGCACCGTCATATGCGGATAGAGCGCGTAGGACTGGAACACCATCGAGATGTTGCGCGAGCGCGGCGGCAGGTCGTTGACGACACGCCCGCCGATCTCGATCGAGCCGTCGGTGATCTCTTCCAGCCCGGCGATCATGCGCAGCGTCGTCGACTTGCCGCAGCCGGAGGGGCCGACCAGCGCGATGAATTCGCGGTCGGCGATATCGAGATCGATGCCATGCACGATCTCGATGGTGCCGTAGCGCTTGGTCAGTTTTCTGAGAGAAACCGTTGCCATGAGGTCAGCCTTTCACCGCGCCGGAGGTCAGGCCGCCGACAAGGTGTTTCTGGACGATGTAGGTGAGGGTGAGTGCGGGAATGATCATGACAACGGCGAGCGCGCACATGCCGCGCCAGTCGATGGTGAACTCGGCCGTGTAGTCGAGCAGGCCGACCGGCAACGTCTTGGCGCTTACCGAGCGGGTCAGCTGCGAGGCCAGCGCGAATTCATTCCAGCAGGTCAGGAAGGCGAAGATCGCGGCCGACGCGATGCCCGGTCCGGCGAGCGGGAACTCGACCTGCCAGAACGCCTGCCAGCGCGTGCAGCCGTCGATCTGCGCTGCTTCCGCGAGGTCCTTGGGCACCTGGCGGAAGAAGCGGTCGATCAGCCATATCGTGAACGGCACGTTGAGCGCGACATAGGCAAGAATCAGCCCGAAATGCGTATCGATGAGGCCAAGTCGCACATAGAGGAAGAACAGCGGCAACGACAGCGCGATGCCCGGCACCGTGCGCGTCAACATCAGGCCGAGGAAGGCGCTCGATTTGCCGCGGAAGCGGTAGCGCGCGAAGGCGTAGCCGCCGGCCATGCCTATGGCTACGGCAATGATGGTCGAGGTCACCGAGATGATCAGCGAGTTGCGGAAATACTCGATCACCGGGATGCCGCCCTTGCCGATGCCGCTGAACATCGCGACATAGGCGTCGAATGAAATCTCCTGCGGGATCCACACCGGCGGCTTGGCCATGATCTCGACGGTCGGCCGCAGCGACGACAGCACGATCCAAAGGCCAGGCAAGCAGATGGTCAGCATCGCCAGAAACAGGCCGATGCGGTAGACGATGCCTGTGAGCCGACGCTTCAGGCGGGCGGAAGAATTCTCGTCCATCCTCACCATTCCGCACCGATCTGCGTGCGCGCCGCGGCGAGCTTGTTGAAGAAATAGACAGTGAAGGCGATCGACAGCAGGATCGAGAAATAGGCCATGGCGTTGGCCATGCCCATGCGGCCGTCGCTATAGGCGGTGCGCGCCACCAGCGTCCACAGCAACTCGGTGCGGCCCGCCGGTCCGCCGTCGGTCATGATCTTGACGATGTCATAGGCGCGCGCGACGTCGAGCGAGCGGATGGTCATGGCGATGTAGGCAAAGGGCATGACGAATGGCCACGTCACATAGCGGAACGTCTGCCATGGGGTGCAGCCGTCGACGCGCGCCGCTTCGATCGGCTCCTTGGGCATGGCGAGCAGGCCGGCGAGAATCAGGATGGCGAAGATCGCCGTCGACGACCAGATCTCGGCGATCGAGATCGCTATGAAGGCGAGATGGCTCTCGATCAGCCACGGTATAGCGTCCTGCGTGATGCCGAGCGACTGCAGGGCATTGTTCACCAGGCCGATATTGTCGTTGAACATGAATTTGAACTGGAAGCCGACCAGGATCGGCGAGAACATCATCGGGAACATCATCAGCGTGCGCAGGATGCGCTGGCCGCGCGTCGCCTTCTCGACCAGCATGGCCAGCCCGAGGCCGAGCAGCATTTCGAGATTGAGCGCGATGGTCAGCAACAGCACCGTGCGGCCGAACGCCCACCAGAAATCCGTGTTGGAGAGGATCGAAAGATAGTTCCTGATGCCGATGAAGACGAAGAATGTCTCGGGCCGCGTCAGGCGGAATGGCGTGAAGCTGGAATAGAGCGATAAAAGCAGCGGAACCACGACAACCGCCGCCAGCACGATGACAGCCGGCAGCAGCAGCAGGAATGGCGCGGATGGCTTGAAACCCTTCATCGGGATCCTGTGCTATGTTGCATGCGACTATCGGTGCCTCTTCTTCCGTCGAGGCCTGGGCCGGAGAGCGGAAGGCTGTCGTGGATCGGTCTGCGCCCGGCAACGCGCGATCGCCTCCCCCATCGCCGATGGGGGAGGCAGCTCTTGGAGAGCGGTTGCTAAAGCTTGCCGGCGTCCTGGAGGATCTGCGTCGCCTTGGCGGCGGCCTCATCCAGTGCCTGCTTGGAGGTCTTGTCGCCAAGGATCGCTGCCTGCAGTTCAGGATAGACGGCGTTCGAGATCTCGATCCACTCAGGCGTCTGCGGCACGGCAAAGGCGTGCGTGGCCTCTTCCTGGAAGGCGGCGAGAACCTCCTTCTTGTAAGGGTCGTTAGCCGCTTGCTGCAGGTCCCAGTCCCACACCGCCGTGCGTGTCGGCAGCGGACCAGCGGCAGCCTCGAGCTTCTGGCTGTCCTCGTTGGTCAGCCACCACACCAGGGAAGCCGCGGCCTCCTTGTTCGGGCAGTTCTCGGTCACCGAGAAACCATGGAAACCGGACCAGCCGGTGCGCTTGCCCGACGAGCCCTTCGGCGCAACCTTGACGCCGACATTGCCGGCGACCTTCGACGATTTCGGGTCGTTGAAGAAGCCGGCCCAGCCCGGCCAGTCGAGGTTGATGGCGACGGTGCCTGAAGCAAAGCCCTGGCCGAGGTCGTCCCACAGATAGTTGGTGGTTCCGGCCGGCACGGCCTTGGCCTTGTAGAGGTTGACGAACCAGTCGAGCGCCCGGATGCCGGCCTCGGAGTTGAAGACCGGCTTGCCGTCCTTGTCGAGGTACTCGCCGCCCTCGGCGACAACCATCTCGTAGAAGCGGCCGTTGATCGCCTCTTCCTTTCCGGCGAACTGCGTGCCGTAGAAGTTGGGCGGGTTAGCGAAGAACTCGGCCTGGTCGGTGACTTCCTTCCAGGTGTCCGGCGGCACCAGGTCATAGCCGTATTTCGCCTTGAACTTGGCCTTGTTGTCGGCGTTCTCATACAGGCTCTTCTGGTAGTAGAGCGCCGAAACGTCGAACTGGGCGCGCGGCAGCATCTCCAGCTTGCCGTCGATGGTTGCCGACTTGATCGTCGAAGGCACGAAGGCGTCGATCTCTGCCTTGGGCAGCAGCTTGCCGAGATCGGTGTAGAGGCTCGTGTACTGCGGCGCGAAGGACGAATGGTTCCAGCCGACGCACCAGTTGGTGCTGCCCGAGGCGATGTCGGACTTGAGCTCCTTGTCGATGTCGAAGCCGTTCTTCTTGGTCAGGATGTTGACCTTGGCGCCGGTCAGCTTCTCCCATTCGGGAATGCGCTCGTAGAGCTTTTCGTATTGCTGGCCGCCGATCAGTTTGGCGTCGATGGTGACGCCTTCGAACTTGCCGGGCAGGTCCCCGGCAAGGGCGGTGCCTGCACCTGACGCAAGCAACAATGCGCCGGCGGACACGCCGGAAAGCAGTCTGTTCATTGGTATCCTCCCTTGGTGCGCCTCAGCGGCGACCGCAACTCGTCTGATGACAAGAGATGCTACATTCATATACAAACAAAACATTCATAGATACGTCAAGGCGAAATTTGTTTCCGTCGACCGCATTCCTGCGTATATGAAGAATCGAATTCACTGGAGGGATGGCCCATGGACGACAGCGAAGACGAGCGCTATCGCGCGCCGGCGCTCGACAAGGGGCTCGACATCCTCGAACTGCTGGCCGGTGTCGACGGCGGCCTGACGCAGGCGGAAATCGCCAAGAAACTCGACCGCAGCCCCAACGAATTCTACCGCATGCTGGACCGGCTGGTGCGCCGCGGCTATGTCACGCGGCTCGACGGCGACCGCTATTCGCTGACGCTCAAGCTGTTCGGCCTGGCGCAATTGCACGCGCCGGTGCGGCGGCTGGTTTCCTACGCCACGCCGTTGATGCGCGAGCTCGCCGAAACGTCTCAGCAGGCCAACCAACTCGTTGTTTTTGATCGCGGTTCCGCCGTCGTCATCAGCCAGCAGGAGGCGCCGAACTACTGGGGCATCTCGATCCGTGTCGGCTCCCACATCAGCCTGTTCGACACCGGCTCGGGACATGTTTTGCTGGCGTTCCGTTCGCAGGAAGAGCGGCAGATGATGATTTCCGAACACGTCCGCAGCACCGACAAGACGGCCCAGTCGGCCGAGTTCTTCGCACGCCTCGACCAGATCCGCGACCGTGGCTACGAGATGATGGCCTCGATGCAGACCGCCGGTGTCTTCAACCTGTCGGCGCCGGTGCGCAGTTCCGACGGCAAGGCCATCGCGGCGCTGTCGATTCCCTACATCACCGTCGTCAACGCGCCCTCCGCGCCCGACATCACCAGGACCATCGAACTGCTGCTGGTCACGGCCGAAAAGCTGTCGCACCTGGCCGGGTCGGCCGTCGGCTCATCGGCGTGAATTCTTATTTGAATGAAGAATTCCTCCGTGAGATTATTTGAAACGCCCAAGGAAGAAGAGCCACTGTGATCATCGACACCCACCTGCATCTCATCGATCGCTCGGTGCTGCGCTATCCCTGGCTTGCCGGGGTGCCGGCGCTCGACCGCGATTTTTCCTATGAGGAATACGCCGTGGAGGCACACCGCGTCGGCGTCGAGCGCGTGCTGCATATGGAGGTCGACGTCGATCCGGCGGATATCGAAGCCGAGACCGAACGTGTCGAAGCGCTGTCGCGGCAGCCCGGCAGCATGCTGGTCGGCGTGATCGCGTCCTGCCGCCCGGAAGAGGCAGACTTTCCCGCCTATCTCGAACTCCAACGAGCAACGCCTTTCGTCAAGGGTTTTCGCCGTGTTCTCCATGTCATGCCCGACGATCTCTCGGAAGGCGCGCTGTTTCGGGACAACATCAAGCGGCTTGGCGGCAGCGGCCTGACCTTCGATCTCGTCGTGCTGCCGCACCAGATTCCGAAGGCGATCGCGCTTGCCGACCTGGCGCCCGATGTGACGTTCGTGCTCGACCATTGCGGCGTTCCCGACATCAAGGGCAATGGCGAACATCCATGGCGCGAACACATGAGCGAGATCGCGCGGCGCCCGAATGTCATGGCCAAGATTTCGGGTGTTGTCGCTTATGCCGATCCGGGCAGCTGGACGGCCGGGACACTGCGGCCTTATGTCGAACATACCATCGCTGCGTTCGGCTGGGACCGCGTCGTCTGGGGCAGCGACTGGCCGGTCTGCACGCTCGGCGGCGGCCTCTCGACTTGGGTGGCGGCGACCCATGCGCTGCTTTCGGGCTGCAGCGTCGATGAACGCGACAGGCTCTTGTCCGCGAATGCCCGCAAGCTGTGGCGGCTCGATTAGCCGGGTTCGTTTATGCCCCGGCACCGGGCGCAGGTAAACTGTCCCGGAACAGGCGATTAAGATCGGCAACGACCTGGCCAGCCCGATGCCTGGAAGTCAGGCCGGCGATGATGCGGTCGGACGCCGCCTGCTGGAACGCCATGGAGCCGTCGTGGCGCGGCCGCACCCATGCGCCTTCAAGCGTCGCGCGCGTATCCCGGTAGAAATTGCCGGTCGTGGCGTTGACGGCTTGGTCCTCCCAGGCCGCGGCATGGCCGGGCTGGCCGCCGGCGGCGGCATAGGCGTCGCGCTGGACGTCACCGCTGGCGACCCAGTAGGCGAAGTCGGTCGCGGCATTTTTCGCCTTGGAAAAGGCCGAGACCGCTATGCCGGTGCCTCCAAGCGCCGAACCGATGGGGCCGCTCGTGCCGATGACCGGGATGTCGGCAAAGGCCAGGCGGTGCGCGCGGAACCCAGCCATCGCATAGGAGACATAGCCGTAGATCAGCGGCGCGCAGACGATTCCGGAATCCGCTTCAGCCATGCGCTCCGAAACGGCGATCGGGTCCATCTCGAAGCAGGCCGGCTCGATCGCCGCGGCAATCTCGCGTATCGTCTCGAAGACTTTGCTGCCGGTCTCGATATCAACGAGATCGCGGGAAGGATCGGTGGCGCAGGGATGTCCGAGATTGGCGGCAAGCGTGTAGAACACCATCAGCGAATGCGGCGGGCGTAACGGCAAAAGCACGCAGCCCTGCCGGGCAAGATCGAGCACTTCGCTCCAGCGCGATGGCGGCGCATCAAGCGCATCAGGCCGCCAGGCCTGGACCTGGCTTGCCGCGTCGATCGGAAACGCCCATTGCCGTCCCTGCCAGCTGTAGCTCGGATAGGATTTTCCGACGCTGCCCAAGGCAAGGGCCGCGCGCTCCGCCTCACGACCCGTGATGTCGAGCGGCTCGAGGCAACCCTCCGCCGTGATCTGGCCGACATGCGGATGGTCGATGACGATAAGGTCATAGGCCCGCGCCAGTTCCTCGACCGGGTAGGATTCGAAATCCTGCAGCGAGCGCTTGTCCCATTCGATGGCAACGCCGGCCTTATGCCGCCACAGCGACGAGCAGGCGACCATCGGATCGTAGCCGCGCGGATGGCTCCAGGTCATGCCCCTGAGGGTGGGGGCAAGCGTGCGCACGCTCACAGGCCGAACTCCTCGCGAATTGCAGCACTGTGCTCGCCGATGCGCGGTGCTGCCCGGTCGACCTTGGCCCTGATACCATCGACCCGAAGCGGCGAACTGGTGGTGAGGATCGAGACGTCGTCCTCGCGCGTCACTGTCTGCAGCATGTCGAGCGACTGGAACCCTTCGCTCGCCAGCATTTCCGGCCAGGTCAGCACCTTGGCGCACCAGATGTCGGCCGGCTCGAGGATATCAAGCCACTCGTCGATCGTCTTGGTGGCGATCCTTTGCGCGATGATCGCCTTGATGTCGTCGCGCGCCGTGAACCACGATGCCGGTCTGTCGCGATAGGGCGCCAGTTCGGCAAGCGACAGCAGGTCGGCCAGCTTGGGGATCGGCGTCATGGCGATGGCGAGATAACCGTCCTTGGCCGGGTACACGCCATAAGGCGCCGACAGATAGGCATGCGCGCTGCCGAAGCTGGAGCGACGTGGCAAGCGGCGGCCGTCATTGAGATGCGTGGTCAGCACCTCGAACTGGAAGTCGACAAGCGCTTCCAGCAGGCTCGTTTCGATATGGCTTCCCTGGCCGGTGATGCCGCGCCGCACCAGCGCCGCCAGGATGCCTTGCGCACAGGCCGCACCCGCCAGCATGTCGCCGATGGCAAGGCCGAACGGCACCGGCCCCTGGTCCTCGTCGCCGTTCAGCCACATCACCCCGGAGCGCGACTGGGCCAGGAGATCCTGGCCCGGCCGCTTGACCCATGGGCCGTCCCCGCCATAGCCGCTGATCGAGGCATAGACCAGGCGCGGGTTGATCTTGCGGACCGCCTCGTAGTCGAGACCTAGCCGCTCGATGACGCCCGGCCGGAAATTCTGGATCAGCACGTCGGCCTTGGCCAGCAGCCCGCGCAACGCCTTGAGATCAGCCTCGTTCTTGAGGTCGATGGCAAAACTTTCCTTGGCCCGGTTGATGGCATGGAAGATCGTCGAATCGCCACCGATTTCGGTGTCGCTGAGATAGAGCTGACGCGACAGGTCGCCGCCATCCGGACGCTCGATCTTGACGACACGAGCGCCGAGATCGAGCAGCCTGAGCGAGCAGTACGGCCCGGACAGGAACTGGCTCATGTCGACGACGACGAGACCTGCAAGCGGCAATTCGGCTGCTGGCGGCATCGCTATTTCTCCGTCTTGCCGGCGAAGTCCGCCGGGTTGCGGTACTTCACAGTCTGCAGATGCTCGCAATAGAGGACGAGCTCGCCTTCGCCCTTGAACACCTCATAGCTGGCGCGGATCAGCCCCATCTCCTTGTAGCGGGGCTTCTTGTCGAGGTTGGAGCGGATCGAATAGATCGTGTCACCAATGAAGACAGGCTTTATGAAACGCAGTCTGTCGTAGCCGTAGGAAAAGGCGTTGATACAGTTGGTGGCGACCAGCCCGAGGCCAGCCGAAAAGACGAACGCGCCGGCAATCAGCCGCTTGCCGAAAATGCCTTCGGTTTCGGCAAATATCTGGTCCTGCACATAAGGATGGATGTCGAGCACCAGCGTGTTGAAAAGGTGGCTGTCGCCTTCCGCCATCGTGCGCCGCAACGAGCGGATTTTCTGGCCGACGGGCCAGTCCTCGTAGAACCAGTTTTCGGCGTTCCACACCGGCAGGGCGGCGTGTTCCTCGGGCATGTTGGCGGGATGCGTCGAGGCGACGCCGACGGTGGGCGCGAAGTCGCTCATGGCCGCCAGCCCTGTGCCGGGCACCGCACAGGTGCTGCAACACGCATCAAAGCGCCTGAAAACACGGCGTCTCCTCCCGTCAATCTTCTTTTATAAATAGTATTTTCACATATGGGATTACGTTGCAAGCGTGAACAGGCGAAATTTGGCTGCTCCCCGCGCGTCGAAGCGCCGATGGGCAGGGGAGGAAATCATGCAGACGTCGACAATCCGACGTCCCTGTCGATGACGCCGGACGGCTCGCGCATCTATGCTAATTCGGAGGTGTTCACCTGGCGCGACGGAACCGTCCCAGCCTACAGCCTCGATCGCGGTTCGAGCACGCTGACTTACCTGAACAAGCAGCCTTCGCTGGGCTGCATCACCGCGCACAACGCCATCAGTCGCGACGGCACCAAGCTTCTGGCGCCAATTACGGTATCGACGCCTCGGGCAAAACTGGCCGGGGCTCAAGCCTGTTGTATTGCCGAGAGCTTCCAGCTCGAGCCATTCTCACGCATGAATGTCCACAGCTCGGTCGTCTCTGTCGGATGACCATCGTCGCCCTCGACGACCTTGCCGCTGGCCCGTTCGCGCATCACGTCACGAGACTCGTAGCGCAATGCGGCCGTGGCGTAGTCGCGGTCATCCTCGCGCCAGCTTTCCGCGATGTCGGCCTGCAGCAAAGTGACGTCCGTTACCTCGTTCCTCAGACCTTTCTGGGCGTTGTCGGCCAGCTCTTCGGAGAGATAGGACACCATTTCGGGGGTCGTCGCCCGGCGCAGGGCGGCATGGTCTTCGCGCCCGAATGCTTCCTGGACATCAGTCAACAGCTGCTGGAATGCGTCGAGGTCGGTCTGAGCCAGCCTGATCTCCTCGGAACCGGTGGCCGGAGAGCCTGCGCCCGAACCGCCACCAAAGCCGGGAATTGTAAAGGAGCGTTGAGTGTCCGTCTGCGGCTGTACCGTTGCGCGGTTCTCAAATCTGGAAGCTTGGGGATTGCCGGCACCGGCGAGCGCAGGACCACGCGCGGATTGCGATCGGAAGAAGCGAACGGCCAGCATGATTGCGCCACCTATGAGCAGGGCCTGAAGCAGGAAACCGAACATGCCGGCCAGGCCGCCGAAGCCTTGACCCACGAGCAGGCCGATCAGGCCGCCGAGCAGCAGGCCGCGCAGCATCGTTCCACCGAAGCCACTCATGAAACCGGGCCTCTGCAGGCCGGCCTGCGGCTGCCGGGCCGGAGTGTTCACACCGGTGTTGGGCGTCATCGAACGCTCGACTGGAGCGATCGGCGCTGGTGCCGTTCTGGTCGGCGGTGCCGATTGAAACGTACGCGTGCCACGACTGCCGAAACTGCCGCCGCGACGAGCCTCGGCGTGATCCATCGCGACCATGGAGAATGCAAGGAACAGTCCTGCAAAGAGGGCGGCAAATCGGCTGGTGCGAGAGATCATCGGGGTGGGCCTTTATCGATGTGGTTTTCGGAAATTTTCAGCAGCGCGGGCCCGGATGCCGGGCCGTCATGCGGTCAATCGAACAACTCTTCGAAGAATGATTTCTTCCGCTTCGGATAGCGGTGGCCCTGCGAGCGGGAATAATCGTCATCGCGCCCTTGCACATGTTGCGGCTGGGAGAATGCCGCCGGCTGTGGCTGTTGCACAGGCGCAGCGTCCCTGCCGGAACGCTCGATGATCTTGTCGAGTTCGCCGCGATCAAGCCAGACGCCGCGGCACTGCGGACAGTAATCGATCTCGATACCTTGGCGTTCGCTCATCACGAGCGCGACGCGGCAGGAGGGGCAAACCAAACCAAGGAGGGAAGATGTCATGAGGGGCTCCAAACCAAAAAAGAATGAGCCCGCTTGACCGAAAAGAATGGAAACGGGCCCGTTACAGCGGTCCGACATCACAATCGCCAAAGAAGCGACAGTCAGAGGGGCCCGGCCCGCACAAGGCAATTAGGAATGCAGAGGCGCGCCTTCAAGGGATTGTTGCTCAAACTGTCACCACAATCTTTCCGAACTGCCGGTTCGATTCCAGAAAGCGATGCGCCTCGACGATCTGCTCGAACGGGAAAGTCCTGTCGATGATCGGCCTCAGTGCGCCGGTCTCCAGGCCTTCGAGGATGAACGACTTGGCGGCCGCCAGTCTCGCCGGGTTGCCGGTGATCTCATGGACGAGGTAGCCGCGCAGCGTCAGCGTCTTGGCCAGCACGACGGACAGCGGAAACGGCGTCGGCTCGCAGCTGAGGCCGCCATATTCGATGAGAATGCCACCCCGCGACATCGCCGCCGTCAGCGGCTCGAAGATCGGCCCGCCGATCGCATCGAACACGACGCGCACGCCCAGCGGCCCGGCGATCTCGTTCATCCGTGCGGCCAGATCCTCCTCCGCCGAGGCCACGACATGTGCCGCGCCGGCGTCGAGCAAAGCCTGCCTCTTCGCCGATGTCCGCGTCACCGCGATCGCTGTCGCGCCGACCCTGTTGGCGATCTGGATCGCGGCAAGCCCGACACTGCTCGACGCCGCGGTGATGACGACGGCGTCTCCGCTGTGCAGCCCGGCGATATCGATCAGCGCGCCATAGGCGGTGAGATACTGCATCCAGACGGCCGCCGCCGTTGGCCAGTCGAGCGACGGCGGGTGCTTGACGATAAGCCCGGCGGGATAGGTGGCAAACTCGCCATAAGCCGGCCAGCGGATCATCGATTGCGGCGGGATGACGCTGACACTGTCGCCCGGCGCGAAATCCTTCACATCTTCGCCCACCGCCTCCACCAAGCCCGCCGCCTCGAGGCCAAGCCCCGAGGGCAGCGTCGGCGTCTCGATGTAGGTACCCGCGCGCAACAGCGCCTCGGCGCGATTGAGGCCGAGCGCCTTGACACGGATTTGAACGTCGCCTGGGCCCGGTCGGGCAAGCCTGACATCCTCGATGTGCAGGACTTCGGGGCCACCATGCTGGTGAAAGCGTACAAGACGTGCCATTCGGTCTACTCCAAATTATTTGAACCGAATAAGCTATGCGGCCAAGATTCTCGGCGATAAATGGCTGTGTGGTCAGAACAGTAGAAATCAGGAGTTTTGAATATGGATCGGCTCGAGAGCATGGCCGTGTTCGTCAGGGCGGTCGATCTCGGCTCGTTCGCGGCGGCGGCAGTCGCGCTCGATCTGTCCGGACCGATGGTCGGCAAGCACGTCCGGTTTATCGAGCAGCGGCTTGGCGTGCGGCTGCTCAACCGGACCACTCGCCGGCAGAGCCTGACCGACTTCGGACGCGCCTACTATGAACGCTGCCGGGTCGTGCTGGCCGAGGCCGACGCCGCCGATGCGCTCGCCGCCGACCAATTTTCCGAACCGCGTGGAAAACTGCGCGTCACGATGCCGGCGCATTTCGGCCGCCACTGCGTAACCCCGGTGCTGCTGCGGCTGGCGCGGCAATATCCGATGCTGGAACTCGATTTGTCGCTCAGCGACCGCTTCGCCGATCTCGCCGAAGACGGCTTTGACCTTGCCATCCGCACCGGTGCCCTGGACGACAAGGCCGGCGTGATCGCGCGTCGTGTCGCACGCCAGGGCATGGTCGTCTGCGCGGCGCTCTCCTATCTGGAGATTCATGGCGAACCCCGGCACATAGAGGACCTCGCCGACCACCAAGCCATTGTCTACCGCCGCCTCGGCCAGATCGTTCAGCCGTGGCTGTTTGTGCGCGAGGGGCAACCTGCACAGGAAATCACGCCGGTCGGCCGGCTGCGGCTCGACGATCTCGACGCCATCGCTGACGCCGCTGCCGAAGGCATGGGGCTTGCCTGGCTGCCTCATTGGCTTGTTCGCGAGCGCATTCAGGCCGGTGCGCTGGTGGCGCTGCTGCCGGATCAGCCGCGCTATCTCTACGACTGTTACGCGCTTTGGCTACAGACGCCGCAGTTGCCGTTGAAGGTGCGGCTGGCGGTCGATGCGCTGGCGGCTGCGTTGCCGAAACTGATGGGCTGATCGTCAACAGAGCAGGCTTGCGCTCTTTGCGGTATCGCCTTCCCTGCCATATGAAGGTGGCTGACGGAATGTGCGCATTGCAGGAGAGGCGGTTCATGACCAAAGGTTCGGATCTGTTCGTCGCGGCCCTCGAGAATGAAGGGGTCGACCGGATCTTCGGCATTCCGGGCGAGGAGAATCTCGACATCGTCGAATCCATCCGCCGCTCGTCGATCCAGTTGATCTTGACCCGCCACGAGCAGGCGGCCGCCTTCATGGCCGCCACCTACGGCAGGCTCACCGGCAAGGCAGGCGTGTGCATCACCACGCTAGGCCCCGGCGCGCTCAATCTCACGACCGGCGCGGCCTACGCGCTGCTCGGCGCGATGCCGATGATCATGATCACCGGTCAGAAGGGCATATTGTCATCGCGGCAGGCGCGCTTCCAGATCGTCGACATCGTCGCGGCGATGAAGCCGCTGACCAAGCTATCGCGCCAGATCGTCTCCCCGAAGATGATCCCCTCGCTGGTGCGCGAGGCCTTCCGCGTTGCCCAGGAAGAGCGACCCGGCCCGGTGCATCTGGAACTGCCGGAAGACATTGCGGCGGCGGAATGCGAGTCGGTGGCGCTGGTGCCGACGCATCCGGTCGAACTGCCTACGGCTAGCGCGGACGCGCTTGATCGCGCCGCCCGCATGATCATGGAGGCCAACCGTCCGCTGCTGATGTTCGGCGCGGCGGCATCGCGGCCGCGTGTGACACCCGATGTCGCCCAGTTCGTGCTGCGTACGCAAATACCCTATTTCACCACGCAGATGGGCAAGGGCACAGTGCCCGGCGGCACCGAACTCTATATGGGAACGGCGGCGCTGTCGGAGCGCGACTATGTGCACGAGGCCATCGAACAGGCCGATCTGATCATCACCATCGGCCACGACACGGTGGAGAAACCGCCCTTCATCATGGGCGCCAACGGGCCGAAGGTCATCCATGTCGGCTACCACTCGGCCGATGTCGAGCAGGTCTATTTCCCGCAGGCCGAGATCGTTGGCGACCTCGGGCCTTCGCTGGCGCTGCTGGCTGACCGTGTCGAGGGCAAGATCCCCAACGCGCAGGCGCTGCTGCCGCTCAGGGAAGGCATTTTGAGCCGCATCGCCGCGCGCGGCACCGAAGACCGCTTCACGCCGCAGCGCATCGTGCATGATGTCCGGGCCGTGATGCCGGCGGACGGGATCCTCGCCCTCGACAACGGCATGTACAAGATCTGGTTCGCGCGCAACTACCGCACGCGCATGGCAAACACGCTGCTGCTCGACAATGCGCTGGCCACCATGGGCGCCGGCCTGCCGTCGGCGATGATGGCGTCACTGCTCTATCCCACGCGCCGTGTCATGGCCATTTGTGGCGACGGCGGCTTCATGATGAACAGCCAGGAACTGGAGACCTCCGTCAGGCTGAAGCTCAACCTCGTCATCCTGCTGCTGGAAGACCATGCCTATGGCATGATCCGCTGGAAGCAGGCGGTCGACGAGTTCCCGGATTTCGGCATGACCTTCGGCAATCCCGATTTCGTCAAATACGCCGAGGCCTATGGCGCCAAGGGAACCAGGGTTGCGGAGATCGCCGATTTGCGGCCGGCGCTGGAACGGGCCTTCACCAGCGGCGGCGTGCATCTAGTCGTCGTGCCCATCGATTATTCCGAAAACACCAGGGTGCTTGTCGACGAATTGCGCGAGCGGCTGCCGGCGCCGCGAACGCCCTGACGGCGGCGGCAAAGCCGCCGTCAGGATTGGTTGGGTGCGAGGGCCTACACCTTGCAGTAAGGCGTGACCGGCGTGATGGTGCCGAAATCCTTGACGATCTCGTAGCCGATGCCGTCGGCCGCCGCCTTGCCGACATAGGAATGGCAGAGCGTGTGGTTGTTGGTGGCGTCGACGCGGATCTTGCCTTGCGGCGCGTCGAACTCGATCGTCGGCAGCGCCGCCAGCACGTTGTCGTCCTTCAGCGAGCCGGCCTTCTCTGCCGCCAGCGCGTAGAGATGCAGGCCGTTGTAGCCGGCCTCGCCGATGCCGTTGACCATCTTCTCCTGGCCGAACTTTTCGCGGAAGCTAGAGATGAACTTCTTGTTGACCGGATTGTCGAGCGCCATCCAGTAGGGCTGCGGCGCGTAGGTGCCGGCCGCGACGCCGGCCGGCAGCGCGTCCTTGTTGAAGACCTCGTCGAGCGGCGCGATCAGCGGCTGCTTGATGTCGAAGCTGCGATATTGCTTGAGCTGGGTGACGGCGTCGTTGCCGACCACCATCGACCAGACGACGTCGGGCTTCAGCGACTTGATCTTCTGGAATGCCGGGCCGAAATCCGTGGTGCCGAACGGATAGTAGTCGGCGCCGACGATCTTGCCCCCGGCCTTCTCATAGGCCGCCGTGATCGCCTCGGTCATCTTCTGCGGCCAGGCATAGTCCGAGGCCATGATGTAGATCGTCTTGCCGAGATTCTCGGCCACCCACGGCATCATCGGGTCGACCTGCTGCATCGGGATCGGGCCGGTGGCGACGAAGTAGCGGTTGCATTCGCCGCCTTCGAAATTGGTCGGGTAGAAGAACAGTTTTTTGGCCTTCGAGGTCACCGACAGCGTGGCACTGCGCTCCGGTGAAATGATCGTGCCCATGATCACATCGACCTTGTCTTCGTTGATGAGCTTGCGTGCCTTGTCGATCGCGCCCTTGGTGGTGGTCTGGTTGTCCTCGATGAACAACTCGACCTGCCGGCCGCCGATGCCGTTGGCGGCGTTAAGTTCGGCGGCGGCCAGCTTGTAGCAATTGAGCAGCGTTTCGCCGAGGATCGCCTGCAATCCGGTGATCGGGATCGACAGGCCGACCTTGACGGTGTCGGCGGCGCGCAGGATCGATGGCGCGCCGACCATCGCGAAGGCGGCCGCGGCGCCGCCCGATTTCAGAACAGTTCTTCTGCTTATCATTTTTGTGTTCCCTTCCAGTCCCAGGCGCGCCCCATGCACGCCTTACAAAGCCAACGAATCCCAGGCGCGCTTCAGCCGCGCCTATAAAGCCAACAGATCCTTGAGCAGCGTCTCGTCGGCGAACGCCTCAGGCGCGCCTTCGTGCACGATCCTGCCCTTCTCCATCACCAGGCAGCGGTCCGCCGCCCTAAGAACGAGATCGAGATTCTGCTCGACGAGAACGATCGCGATGCCGCGCTCGCGCGCGATGCGCGGCATCAGCTCGGCGATCGACTGCACGATGTTCGGCTGGATGCCTTCCGAGGGTTCGTCGAGCAGCAGCACCGATGGCAGGCCGCACAGTGCGCGGCCGATCGCCAGCATCTGCTGCTGGCCGCCCGAAAGCGTACCGGCGATCTGCGCTTCGCGTTCACGCAGGATCGGGAAATAGCCGAAGATATCGGCCGGGATGCCGCCGTCGCCACGTTCCCTGGCGGCGCGTGTGCCGACGTCCAGGTTCTGCCGCACGGTCAGCTGGTTGAAGATGCCGCGTCCCTGCGGCACATGCGCGATGCCGGCGCGCGCGCGGCGGAAGGCTGGAGCATTGGTAAGATCCTGGTCGCCCAGAACGACGGCGCCGCCACTTGCCCGCAAGCCACCGGCGATGACGCGTAGCAGCGTCGTCTTGCCGGCGCCGTTGCGGCCGAGCAGGCCGACGACTTCGCCTGGCGCAACGCTGAGGTCGATGCCGTTCAGCACCGGCAGCAAGCCGTAGCCGGCCGAGACCGCTATTGTCCGCAGCATGGTCAGCGCCTCCCCAGATAGACGTCGCGGACCATCTCGTCGGTCTCGATGTCGTGGAAAGGACCGCTGCGCAGCCGGCGCCCCTGATGCAGCACCAGCGTCTCGCAATTCAGCGCCCGCACGAAGCGGATGTCGTGCTCGACGGCGACGATCGAGAATTCGCCCTTGAGCCGCAGCAGCATCTCGGCCGTCGCCAGCGTCTCCTGCGGCGTCATGCCGGCGGTCGGCTCGTCGAGCAGCAGCAGTCGCGGCTCGATCGCCAGCGCCATGCCGATCTCCAGCCATTGCTTCTGGCCGTGCGCGAGTTCGCCCGCCAGCGTGGCGGCACGATCGCCGAGCGCGACAAGCTCCAGCAACTCGCCGACCGGGCGGGCCGGCGAGGGCGCCCCCCACCGCGCCACCTTCAGATTGTCCTCCACCGACAGGCTGGGGAAGACCGACGGGATCTGGAACTTGCGGGCGATGCCAAGCCGGGCGATGCGGTGCAGCGGCAGGCCGGCAATGTCGTGGCCGAGAAAGCGCACGCTGCCGCTGGTCGGACGCAGCGTGCCGGTCAGCACGTTGAGGAACGTGCTCTTGCCGGCGCCGTTCGGCCCGATGATGCAGCAAAGCTCCTTGTCGCGCACGATGAGATCAAGCGCTTCCAGCGCCTGCAGGCCGCCAAAGCGGATGCCGACATTTTCGGCCTGGAGCAGGACATCGCTCATTGTGCGCGCCTCCTGCCTTTGAGCAGGACCTTCAGACGCGCGTAGATCGACAGGATGCCGTCCGGCAAGACAAAGACGATGACGACGAAGACGCAGCCGAGCAGCAGCGGCCACAGGCTCGGATTGAAGCTGCTGATGGTCTGCTGCGCCCGCTGGATGAAGATGGCGCCGAGCACCGGACCAAGCAGCGTGCCGCGCCCGCCGACCGCTACCCAGACGATGACTTCCGTCGACAAAAGCAGCCCGGAAAGGTCGGGCGCCACAAGCCCCGCCATGCAGACATAGAGGGCGCCGGCAAGTCCGGCGATGGCCGCGGACAGGACGAAGGTGACGAGCAGCCGCAGCGGCGCATTGTGGCCAAGCGCGGCGGCCCTGACTTCATTGTCCTGGATGGCGGTCAGCACCGTGCCCCAGCGCCCGCGGCGACCAGCCCGCCGGCGAGGCCCGCGATTGCCGCGCCGAAGGTGAAGGCGATGGCATAGGTGCGCCGCGTGTTGATGCCGACGCCCTCGGCCATCTCGCGGTTCTGGATGACGGTGCGGATGTCGAGGCCGAAGGACGTTCGGCTGATCAGCAGGACGACGCCGAGCAGGGTCAGCGCGGCAATTGTGATCAGGATCAGCCGGTAGGCCGGATAGACGGTGAAGAAGAGATCGAGCGTGCCTTCGATTGGCGGCGTCACCGGCTTGGCGCCGAGACCGAAGGTCAATTCCAGGCCTTGCTGCAGGATCAGGCTGACGCCCCAGGTGGCGAGCACGGTCGAGACCGGCCGCGAATAGAGATGGCGGATGATGGCGAACTCGAGGATGCAGCCGACCACCGCGCCGGCGATCGGTGCGGCGGCCAGCCCCAGCCAGAAGGAGCCGCCCGTGTTCTGGACGAAATAGACCGCGAAGGCGCCGACGGTGACGAACTCGCCATGCGCCAGATTGGTCACGTTCATCAGGCCGAAGCTGATCGCCAGCCCGAGCCCGACCAGCATCAGGATGCTGATCAGCGTCAGCGCGTTGAGGAGCGTGGTGACGACAAAATCCATCGCGTCAGGCCGCACTGGCGAGGCTTTGGCGCAGGCCGGCGAGTAGGCCTTCGGCGGCATCGATCACATCGGCCTGATGCGGCTGCAATTCCTGTCCGGCCCATTCGTCGATATGGTCTGAGAGCGGGTCGACCACTTCGGTGCGATGATTGGCCAGCGTCTCGATGACGGCATGGCCGCAGAACGGCACATAGCCCTCGGAATAGCCGCCCTCATGGCTCATGATCAGGCGTCCGTTCGATGTCTCGGCGGCCAGCGCCACCATGCGTGCGGCAAGACGCCGGAAGCATTCGCTGTTCAGCATCATGCGGCCGAGCGGATCGAAACCCGATGCGTCGAAGCCAGAAGCGACGATGACGAGGTCCGGCTTGAAGGCGCGCAGCGCGGGAGCGATGACACGGTCGAAGGTGGATTCGTAGGCGCCGGTGCCGCTGCCCGCTGGCAGCGGGATGTTGATGTTGTAGCCTTCGCCGGCGTCCTTGCCGTTGTCGGCCAGGGCACCGCGCCCGGTCGGATAGAGATTGTCCTGGTGCACGGACATGGTCAGCACCGACGGGTCGGAATAAAACACCGTCTCGGTGCCGTTGCCGTGATGCACGTCCCAGTCGACCACCGCCGCGCGGCCAAGCAGGCCTTCATGCTGCAGCCGGCGCACGGACACGCCGATGTTGGAGAACAGGCAATTGCCCAACGCCTGGTCGGGCTCGGCATGGTGCCCCGGCGGCCGCGCCAGCGCGTAGGCGTTGTCGACCCGGCCGGTCAGCACGGCGCGCATGGCGGCATAGGTGGTGCCGGCGGAAAGCAGCGCGATGTCGAAACTGTTGAGGCCGATCGGCGCCTGCGGCCCGGCAAAACCGGAACCGCGTTCGCTGAGCATTCGGATATCGTCGACGTGGCGTTGCGTGTGCACGCGCAACAGGTCCTCGACCGAGACCGGCTCGGGAATGATCGGCACGAGGTGGCGCGACAGGCCGCTGACCTGGATGAGATTGTTCAGCCGACGCTTCGAGCAGGGGGATTCCAGATGCCGGCCGGGTTCCACAAAACGGCCGGGAGGCATCATGTCGGCGCTGGAGCCGGTGTCATGCCACATCAGCTGTTCGTGAAAAACGTAACCCGTCGCCATCCGCAGCGTCCTCTGAAAACCAGGTGACGCTAGCAGGCTTGCGGTGGCATGGCCCGACCCGAAAGAGGGGTTGTGCCTGTTATCTATGCCCCTCCTTTCGAAGGGGTATGGACGCCTGCAGCGGCCTGCGCGGCACGCACGGCCTGGACCCGGTTGGTCACCGCCAGCTTGCCGAAAATGTTTTTCAGATGCCATTTCACCGTGGTTTCGCTGACCGACAGGGCAATCGCGATATCGCGGTTCGACATGCCTTCGGTGAGATAGCGCAGCAGCTCGGACTCGCGCTGGGTGAGTTGTTCCTTCTCGACGGCCGGCGCGGCCAGGGTGCGCGTCGCCGCAGGCGTCGTCTGCGCGACATCGATGATGCGGGTGGCATAGGCCGACAGTGCCGGATCGGTTTTCGCCTGAGCCGCGCGCAGCCGTATCAACCCTTCGACAACAGGCCTTCCCTCGTCGACGAAGGAGCGGACAAAGCCAGAGGGGTGAGCGAGGCGCAGCGCTTCGAGCAGATAGCGATCGGCCTCGCGCGGATCATGGGCGGCGCTTTTGGCGCGCAGGATCAGCGCCAGGATATGGCGGCGCATGCGCCCGCTGTCTCTCGTGCGCTCCAACAGCGCGTCGAAGACCCGCGCTGCATCGGCATAGGATTTCTCCGCCGTCAGCAGGCGGCCCTCGGCGAAGAATGCGAATTCGTTGGCCACAGTGGCAGCGGCCTCGGCGCGTCCGCGGCGATGCTCGCTAAGCAGCGCGCGCGCCTCGGCGCCACGGTTCTGGTCGAGCAGCAGCCTGACGCGGTCATGCACCAGCACCGAGGCGAGGCGGTGATAGACGGAGCCGCGCACGCGTTGATAGACGCGCTCCAGCATATCGAGTGCGGCCTCCGTGCGGCCGGTCAGCTGCAGCACGCGGGCATAGGTCGGCACACTGGCCAGCGGATAGACGATGACCGCGGCGCCCTCGATCAGCGGCCCCAGATTCTCGACCAGCGTCAGCGCCTCGCCCGACGCATTGGTCTCATAGGCAAGTTCGGCAAGCAGCGTGCCGGCCAGCGCCTCGGCATAGGAATTCGGGCCGATCCGCGCCCTGGCCTCGGCGATTGCGTCGCGCAACAGCCGTTCGGCCGCGGGCAAGCGGCCGGCCGAGCGCTCGATGACGGCCATGTAGCAATTGGCGATGGTGACGCCGAGCAGGCTGCCGCTTCGCTCATGCGCCTTGCGCGCCGCGTCCACCGCCGCGCGCGCACCGTCGAGATCGCCCAGCGCATAGAGATTGTAGCCGATGACGTTGGCGGTAGCGCCCTCCATGAACCAGGCATCGGGCGCGATGACGCGCAGGGCCACCAATGCGGTGTCGCGCGCCTGCTCGAACTGCTCCAGCGTGCTGTGGACGGCGGCGGCGAGCACCACCAGTTCGGCCTCGATCGTGGTGCCGGTCAGCGTGCCGGGATCCTTGCCGTCGGTCGGCCCGGTCTCGACCAGCTCGCGCGCATTGCCCAGCGTCTGTTGGGCAATCTCGGGCTGGCTGCTGTGCACCGCCAGCCACAGCACGATAAGTTGCAGCCGGATGCGCTGGTCGATCAGCTTTTTGGGCAGCAGCGCCAGCAGCTGGCGCACATAAAGAAGCTGGCACTGGGCGATGAGGTCGAGCGCGTTGTTCTCGACGAACACCGCCGCACGGGCCTGGTCGCCGGCGGCAAGCGCATGGCCGATCGCCTCGGTCAGCATCTTGCGCTCGCCAAACCATTCGGCGGCCGCCAGATGCAGCGGCGCGATCATCTCCGGTTCGCGCCGTTCCATCTCGCGGCTGAGGAAGTCGCGGAACAGATGATGATAGCGAAACCAGCGCCGCTCCTCATCGAGCGGCACCAGGAACAGGTTGCGCGTCTCGATTTCGGTAATCGTCGCCTCGGCATCCGCAGCCCGCATCACCGCCCGGCAGGCCTCGGCGCTGAAGCGTTCGAAGATCGAACTGTAGAGCAGGAATTTTGCGATTGCCGGCGGCAATTCCAGGAAAACTTCCCCCATCAGGAAGTCGGCGACGTTGCGGTTGGCGCCGGTGAAATTGCCGATGACGGTTTCGGGCGCATGCGCGGCACTGAGCGACAGCGAGGCGAGCTGCAGGCCGGCGGCCCATCCTTCGGTCCGCGAACACAGGGTCTCCACCGTGCCGCTGCTGACGCTCAAGCCGAGCTTCTCGTTGAAGAAGGCCTCGGCTTCGGAGGAAGCGAAGCGCAGATCGTCGGGACCGATTTCGAAGACGTCGCCCAGCACCCTGAGCTTGCCGAGCTGCAGGTCGGGAAGGCTGCGCGAGCCGATGACGAAGGCGACGTTTGCCGATGCCTGCCGCGTCAGGCGTTCCGTGAACCGCTTCACCGCCGGCGCTTCGATGGCGTGGTAGTCGTCGAAGAACAAGGTGATGTCGGCTTCGCGCGCCGCCAACCCCGCCACCAGCGCGGCGAGCACGACATCGAGCTGCGGAATCGGGCTCGACTGGAAGGCGAGGTCGAGTTCCGCCGGGTTCTGGACGAGATGGCGCAGCGCCCGTACCAGATGCGACAGGAAGGCGCCTTCGTCGTTGTCGGTCGCCTCGCAGGACAGCCATGCGGTCAGCCGGCCGAGGCGTGCAACTTCCGTGGCCCATTGCGCCATCGTCGTCGACTTGCCGAAGCCGGCGGGCGCGGCGAACAGCACGATGCGGGTATCGATATGGCGCTTCAGCGTCGACAGGATGGTCTCGCGGCGGACCCAGCGGCGGTGATGCGGCGATATGTGCGCGGTGGGTTGCGGAGCTGTTCTCATCTAGGCTCGTGCAACCTGTCGGGTTATCGGACCGCAAGGGTACCACTCGGCTTCGATCAGCGGAATCTGCGGCGCGGCATTGCGCGGCAAGGTTCCCTTTATCCGGGGATCGTCGATGATTTCAAACCCGGTCGCGAAAGGCACGAACCCGCAGGCGCTGTAGAAGCCGATCACGCTGTGATGGTCGAAGCTGCTGGTGTGCAGCCAGACGCGGCTCGGGTTGAGGCGCCATGCCAGCTCGAGCGCCCCAGCCATCAGACGCTTGCCGAACCCTTGGCCGGTCAAGGACGGGAACAGGCCGAAATAGGTGATCTCGATCTCGTTGCTGTCGGCGACGAAGAATTCGACCATGCCCAGATGCATGCCGCTTTCATCGTGGCCGTAGTAGAGATGCTGGCGTGGGTCGGCGAAATGCGTTGCGATCTCGGCGTCGGACATTTCGGATACGCGGTCCCACAGCCAGGGCGCGCCGATCTCGAGGAAGATCGCTCGATAGGACGCGCAGTCCGGCATCGTGATCCGGGTCATGGCCAGGGGTTTTGCGAGGTCGGGTTGCGGAGCGCGCGCTTCCATCCACGTCACCGCATTGGCGAGCTTGCCCGCCGGCAGACGCCGGTAGCCAATGGCGAGATCGGTGATTTCGGCCGGAATCGTGTCTTCGGTGATCAACGCATTCCTCATCGTGTCTGTCCGATAGCAGTATCGGCTTGCGGCCGCTGATGCCAACACCGCGAATGAGCTGACAAGGGCGGTTGCGCCTGGATCGGATTTTTGGCGCCGCGCCTCTTGCATTTCATGAGAATGGCATATGAGATATGATACACCATTCGAATGAAAGTGAAATATGATGCCTGAACGGATTGCGGACGAGGCCATTCTCAGCGCGGTTGACGACGGCTTCGCGCGACAGGTCGCGTTCCTGGCCGATCTCGTGCGCTTTCCCTCGCAGCGCGGCGAGGAACACTCCGCACAATCGTTCATGGCGGCTGCCTATAAGAACGATGGCTATTCGGTCGACATGTGGCGCGTCGATGTCGATGCCATTCGCGACCTGCCGGGTTTTTCACCCGTGGCGGTCTCCTATGACGACGCCTTCAATGTCGTTGCCACTCATACGCCGAGAAACGCGACCGGCCGCTCGCTGATCCTCAACGGCCATATCGATGTCGTGCCGACCGGGCCGCTCGACCGCTGGGCGCGTGATCCCTACGATCCGGCGATCGAGGACGGCTGGATGCATGGCCGCGGCGCCGGTGACATGAAGGCCGGCCTGTCCGCCTGTCGCTATGCGCTGACCGCATTGCGCAGCCTCGGCTATCAGCCGGCGGCGAACGTGTTCCTGCAGTCGGTGGTCGAGGAAGAGTGCACCGGCAATGGCGCGCTCGCCTGCCTGCAGCGTGGCTACCGCGCCGACGCCGCCTTCATCCCCGAACCGTTGGAGCCGAGGCTGATGCGGGCGCAGGTCGGGCCGATCTGGTTCCGGGTCGAGGTCGACGGCGATCCGCAACATGCATCCGGCGCTTTCTCCGCCGGTGCCAACGCCATCGAAAAGGCATTCGTCCTCATCCAGGCGCTGAAGCAACTCGAAATCGTCTGGAACGCCCGCAAGGTCGATGACCCGCATTTTTGCGATCATCCGCACCCGATCCGCTTCAATCTCGGCAAGATCGAAGGCGGCGAATGGACGTCAAGCGTTCCGGCGCGCTGTGTTTTCGAGATGCGGGTCGCGACCTATCCCGGCCAGAAGCTCAAGGATGCCAGAGCAGAGCTTGAGGCCTGCATCGCCGATGCGGCCCGCGCCGATCCATTCCTGGCCAACCGCCCGCCCAAGATAAGCTACAACGGCTTCATGGCCGAGGGCTACGTGCTGGAGGGTGCCGACGAGATGGAAGCCGTGCTGCGCCGCAGCCATGTCGCCGTCTGGGGCGAGCCGCTGACCGAACACGTCACCTCTGCAACGACCGATGCGCGCTTCTTCGGCCTTTATGCCGACACGCCGGCGATCGTCTACGGCCCGATCTGCCGCATGCCGCACGGCTATGACGAGGCTGTCGATCTGGGCTCGGTGCGCAAGGTCACCCAGACCATCGCGCTGTTCATCGCCGACTGGTGCGGCCTCGAACCCGTCGATCCCGCGGCCAGGCCATGAATGCGGCTGTGCCCGATGCGTTCGGCGACACGCTTGCCGAGGATGCGCCTGACGTTTCGACAGCCGACGCGCTTGCCGTCCTGCGCCGGCATTACGGGCTCACCGGCACCGCGCGTCCGTTGCCTGGCGAACGCGACCACAACTTCCACATCCAGGTGGACGGTCAGGGCGAGTTCGTCCTGAAAATCTCCCATCCGGCGGAAGAGGCCGGCTTCACCGACTTCCAGAACAAGGCACTCGATCACATCCTCGCGGTCGACCCGACCTTGCCGGTTCCCGCGGTCCGCAAAAGCCTGCAAGGTGAAGCGCAATTCGCGGTGAGCGTCGCCGCATCACCGCCGCGCATCATCCGGCTGGTTACCTATCTGCCCGGCCAATTGCTTTCGCGCTCGCCGGCATCGGCGGCGCAGGATCGCAATCTCGGCATCTTTCTCGCCCGCCTTGGCCGCGCGCTGCGCGGCTTCTTCCATCCGGCCGCCAGCAGCGACCTGCTCTGGGATATCCGCAAGGTCGCCAAGACGCGCCCGATGCTGACGCACATCGCCGATCCCGGCCGGCGGGCGATGGTCGAGCGTGCGATCGACGCCTTCGAGGCGCATGCGGCGCCGGTCATTCCGAAATTGCGCGCCCAGATCGTCCACAACGACATGAACTCTTACAATGTGGTGATGGATGCATCGCGGCCGGAAGTGGTCAGCGGCATTCTCGATTTCGGCGACATGATCCACTCGCCGCTGATCTGCGATCTCGCCATCGGTGCCGTCTACCGCTGGCCGGCGGAAGGTCATCCGCTGGCGCCGGCCGCGCGCTTCGTCGCCGGTTACCAGTCGGTACAGCCGCTCGAGGCCGAAGAGATCGGCATTCTTTTCGATCTGATCCGCGCGCGCCTTGCTCTCATCGCCAACATCGCCAGCTGGCAGGCCGAGCGCTTTCCGGCCAAGCGCGACTATGTCCTGCGCCTCGCCGCCGAAGTCTGGGCCTCGCTCGAACGGCTGGACGGTCTGTCGTCCGCTGATGCCCGCCGTTACTTCCTCGACCATTCAAATCCGGAGTAGATGCTCGTGTCCCAGTCCCCGCATGCAAATGCCCTTGCCGATGCCGATGCCGGCACTTCGCCCCAAGCCCTGCTCGAGCGCCGCGCCAGGCTGCTTGGGCCGACCTATCGCGCCTTCTACCGCAACCCGATCCACCTGGTGCGCGGCAGCGGCGTTTGGCTCTACGATGCCCAGGGCCGCAAATTCCTCGACGCCTACAACAATGTCGCTTCGGTCGGCCACTGCCACCCGCGCGTCGTCGAGGCACTTTCGGGGCAGGCCGCGACGCTGAACACCCATACGCGCTATCTCAGCGACATCATTCTCGACTACGCGGAAAAGCTGCTCGGCACCTGTCCGGCCCATCTCGGCCATGCCATGTTCACCTGCACCGGCAGCGAAGCCAACGACCTTGCCATTCGTATCGCCCAGTATTCCAGCGGTGGCACCGGTGTGATCATCACCGACTTTGCCTATCATGGCGCGACGATCGCGACCGCACAATTGTCGCCGGCCGCGGTCGGGGAGAAAGCGGTGCCCGCGCAGCACCGCATTGTCGCAGCGCCGGACACGTTCCGCGACCATGGCCGGGCCGCGCGTGATTTCGCCAAAAATGTCGCCGCCGCCATCGACGACATGCATGCGCGGAATGTCCGGCCAGCGGCGCTGCTTCTCGACTCGGCCTTTTCCAGCGACGGCATTTTCTTCCCCGACGCGGCGGTGATGCGCGAGGCGGCGGATCACGTCAGGAAGGCGGGCGGCATCGTCATTTCCGATGAGGTCCAGTCCGGCTTCGGGCGACTTGGCCAGGGCATGTGGGGTTTCGCCAACTACGGCATCGAACCTGATATCGTCACATTGGGCAAGCCGATCGGCGATGGGCATCCGATGGGCGCGGTGCTCGTGCGGCCGCGGCTTGTCGCTTCCTTCGGCTCGAACACCGGTTATTTCAACACCTTCGGCGGCAATCCGGTCGCGGCCGCCGTCGGCATTGCCGTTCTCGAGGTGATCGAAAGCGAGGGGCTGATCGAGAATGCGCGCACGGTCGGCGCCTACACGGCTGAACTGCTGCGCACGCTGAAGGGGCGGCACGGCATGGTCGCCGATGTCAGGCACAACGGCTTTTATTTCGGCGTCGAGTTGACGGCGCAGGGCGACGAAGCCTTGGCCGCCACCAAGACGTCGGCGGTTGTCGAAGCCATGCGCGAAGACGGCGTGCTGATCTCGTCCTGCGGTCCACGCGGCAATGTTCTCAAGATCAGGCCGCCTCTGCCGTTTGCCAGGGACAATGCCGAGCAACTGGCCGAGACCCTCGATCGCGCACTTTCGAACTGGTGACCGGAGCGGGCCGCGCATGCTGAAGCTTGAACATCAAACCCTGAATGACCGCGCCTATGGCGCGCTCAAGCAGGAATTGATTTCGGGCGGCTTCAGCCCGGGCCAGACGCTGGTCATCCGCAAGCTCGCCGAGACGTTCGGCATATCGACGACGCCGATCCGCGAGGCGCTGCAGAGGCTCGTCGCCGAGCGGCTGCTCGAGATGCAGAACAATCGCTCGGTCATCGTGCCCTTGCTGTCCGCACCGGCCTTCGAGGAACTGACGCGCATCCGCATTGCCGTCGAGGGCCTGGCGGGCGAGATGGCCGCGTCGCGGATGACCGAAAGCGGGCTGATTGACATCCAGACGACGCTCGCCGGCATGCAGCATGCCATCGAGGCCGGCGACGCCAGGGCCTATCTTGCGCTGAACGAGGCCTTCCACTTCGCCATCTACCAGCATGCGGGCGCGCCGATCCTGCTCAACATGATCCGCGACCTCTGGGGCCGGGTCGGGCCCTATCTCAAGCTGCTGATGCAGGCTGACCGCTACGTTCCGCAGTCGAACGATGCGCATCGCCAGATCGTCGCCGCGCTGGAGCAGCGCAGCGGTCCCGCCGTCCGGACTTTCATCGAACAAGACATCGCCATGGCGGCCGCTGTTTTGTCGGCAAACCTTGACGCGGCCAGGTGACGGTCCGCCTATCTCGTCTCGTCCATCCGGTCGCGCAGCATGCTCCAGCCGAGCAGCATGTTGGGTGCGTGCCGCAACAAGGCATGGAACGGGATCGGAGCCGGCGGCGCAAAGGGCAGCGGCAAATCACGGGCATCGGTTCCAGCCGCCCAGTCGGCCAGCACCTTGCCCATCGCCGTCGTCATCGCAATGCCGCGCCCGTTGCAGGCGCGGCCGGCGATGAGCCCCGGCCCTAGGTCCAGGAGGTGCGGCAGGAAATCCGGCTCGACCGCTGCCATTCCCGACCAGCTATAGGCAAGCGGCGGCAGGTCCGGCAGATCAAGATGCCGGCCAAGCCGTCGCCAGATCGTCCGCGGTACGCGCGTGTCGGCGCCGGCGCCGAGAATATGCATGCCGCCGCTGATCAGCCGGTTTTCGGCGTCGAAGCGGAAGGTGAGGAGATTGCGCCTGGTGTCGCCGACGCCTTGCCCGCCGGGCAAGAGACGGGTGCGGATTTCGCGAGGCAGCGGTGCCGTGGCAATCTGGAAAACCTTCAGCGGAAAATAGGTTCGCTGCAGCAACGGATTGAGCGACCCGCCATAGGCGTTGGTGGCGATCAGCACCTTGCCGGCGCGTACCGATCCCGATGGCGTTTTCAACGCCCAGCAGTCGGTCATGCGGTCAAGCGAGGTGACGCGCGTGTGCTCGAAGATGCGGGCGCCTGTCTTTTCCGCCGCATCGGCCAAACCCTGCGCATAGGCGACCGGATTGAGCACGCCGCCCGATCGGTCCATCCAGCCGCCGACATAGCCGCGCACGCCGGTCAGCGCTTCGATGTTCTCCCGGTCCAGGGCAACGGCCGGCCGGCCGCGCCGTGCCCATTGGCCGGCGCGGGATTTGACCTTCTCGAACGCTGCGGGCGAATGTGCCGGCTGGATCCATCCGTTCTGCACCGCGTCGCAGTCGATGCCATATCGCTTGATCAGGCCGAAGACGAGGTCCGCACTGCCGGCGGCGAAATCGACCAGCCTTTCGCCACGCTCGGGGCCGAGATGCGCAACGATGCTGTCCGGGTCCATCTTGGCGAAGTTCGGCACGACGAAGCCGGCATTCCTGCCGGTCGCGCCCCAGGCGATGAACTCGGCTTCGAGAACGGCGACTGAGAGGCCTCTCCCGTCGGCGTGCAGCGCGGTCGAGAGGCCGGAAAAGCCACCGCCGACTATGGCGAGGTCGACATCAAGCCCGCCTTGCAGCGCCGGCCGGTCGCGACGATTGCGGCTGACGGCATGCCAGAGCGAAGCGTCATGCGCTTCCTGCCGGACCACGGCATTCATGACCCGGAACTGCTCTTGCCCGCGACCATCTTCGCCCGCTTGCCGAGCCGTGGCCACCGCGGCCTGTCCCCGAACAGGCCGTTCGGCCGGATCAGCAGGATGACGCAGAGCATGACGCCGATCGCGGCGATCTGCAGCGCGGCGGCGCGGGCCTGTTGTTCTGGCGGGAAAAGCACGCTGGTCAATGTTCCAGACCCGGCCCATATCGCCCAGACCAGGATGCTGCCGATGACGGCGCCAAGATTGCTGCCCGAGCCGCCGACGATCAGCATCACCCAGACCTGGAAGGTCAGGATGGGCAGGTAATTGTCCGGCGCGATGAAGCCGGTGAAATGCGCCTGCAGCGCGCCGGCCAGCGCCATGATGGCGCCACCGACGGCAAAGGCCTGGACGCGATAGAAGCGCGCGCTCTTGCCCAACGAGATCGCCGCCCGTTCGTCCTCCCGCAGCGCCTTCAAGACGCGGCCCCACGGGCTGCGCGACAGGTGCTCCAAGGCGAGAAAGGCGACCAGCGTCACCGCGCAGACGACGGCAAGGTTGGACAGGTTGAACAGCAGCGGCGTCTCGGCGAGGCTGCCGAACGGGCGCGGAATGAAGCCGATGCCGAATGGCCCACCGGTCAGTTTCTGCGCGTTGAGCGCGACCAGCTGCACCACGACGGCGACGCCGAACGTGGTGATCGCCAGATAGTCGGATCTGAGCCGTAACGTCGCCACGCCGGTGAGTGCAGCGGCGATGCCGCCGACGATCATGGCACCACACCAGCCGACGAGGATCGGCAGGCCGAAGCCACCGAGCCGCGCGGCATCATCCGGTGTCGTCAGCAGCGCCGAGGTGTAGGCGCCGATGGCGACGAAGCCGGAGAGGCCGACATTGAACAGGCCGGTCAGCCCCCATTGCAGATTGAGCCCCAGCGTGACGAGCGAAAAGATCAGTGCGGTGGTCAGGAAGAAGGCGCCGTAGCCGAGCAAATCCATCAGCGTTCCCTCACACCAAACAGGCCGATCGGCCGCACGAACAGCACTGCCATCAGGATGATGAAGGAGACGGCGGCGCGCCATTCGGCGCCGATCAACTGCACTGCGCCGGCTTCGGCGAGCCCGATGATCAGGCCACCGAGCACCGCACCCGGTATGCTGCCGATGCCGCCGAGAATGGCGGCGGCGAACATCGGCAGCAGCATGTCGAAGCCCATGAACGGTCGGATCTGCACCAGAATGCCGATCATCACGCCGGCCACGCAGGCCAGCGCGCCGCCGATGACCCAGGTGACGCGCACCACGCTGGCGACGTCGATGCCGACGATGCGGGCCAGTGCCGCGTTCTGGCTCAAGGCCTGCATCGAGCGGCCGGTCTGTGTGCGCGTCATCAAAAGATGCACGCCGAGCACCAGCACGGCGGTCAGCAGCAAAAGCGCGATCTGGTCGGGCGTGATGCGGATGCCGAAGCCGACCGGCATGGCGATCTGGATCGCCCGGCTGAAATAGGTCGGCCGCGAGGTGAAGGTGAACTCGAGCAGGCTTCTCAGCGCCATCGAGGCGCCAAAGCTTGCCATCACCACGATGATGGCCTGGCCCTGCGAGCGCAGCCGCGCGAACAGCACCTTGTCGAGCAGCAGTGCCAGCAAGGCGGTGAAGGCCATGCCGACGACCAGTGCAACGATCAGCGGCCAGCCGAAGGACAGCGGAGCGATCGGCGCCACCTTGCCGACTGTCGCTCCGATGGCGCTGACGACGGCCAGCGTCGCATAGGTACCCCAGGCCATGAAGTCGCCATGGGCGAAGTTCGAGAAGCGCAGGATCGAATAGGTCAGCGTCACGCCGATGGCGCCGAGGCCGATCATCGAACCGGTCAGCAACCCGTCGACGACGAATTGCAGGCTCATGCCGCGCCTCCCTTGCCAGCATGCGGTGTTTTTTCCCCCTTGAGGGGGCGCTGGCCGAGATAGAGTTCGGCGACGACCGGGTCGTTCCACAGTTCGGAGGCGACACCTTCGTGCCGGTCCTTGCCTTCGACCAGCACATAGGCGCGGTCGCCGATGGCGAGCGCCGCCTTGGCGTTCTGTTCGACCAAAAGGATGGTGACGCCGGACTTGCGGATGCCGGCCAGCATCTCGAACACCATCGACACGAATTTCGGCGACAGGCCGGCCGACGGCTCGTCGAGCACCAGCACCTTGGGATGGACGATCAGCGCCCGCGCGACGGCGAGCATTTGCCGCTGCCCGCCCGACAGGTTGCCGGCGGCGGTGCGGCGCTGGCGGACGAGGTCGGGGAAGGCGGCATACATTTCCTCGATGCGGGCAGGGATTTCGCGCCGCTCGAGGATGCCGCAAGCGACCTTGAGATTGTCCTCGACCGACATCAGCGGGAAGATGTTCTCGGTCTGCGGCACGAAGGCCAGTCCAAGCCGCACCATGGTGTGCGCGGGCGCGGCGGTGATGTCCTTGCCGTCCAGAGACACCGTGCCGCCGGTGATCGGGACGAGGCCGGCGATCGCCTTGATGAAGCTCGACTTGCCGGCACCGTTGGGGCCGAGCACGACGACGATCTCGCCCTTGCTGACGGTGATCGAGGCGCCACGCACGATCGGCACACCGGGCTCGTAGCCAGCTTCGAGATTACGGACTTCGAGGACTGTCTCGCTCATGCGGTGCCTCCGAGATAGGCCTCGATGACGCGCGGGTCGCGAGCGACCTGTTCCGCAGTGCCTTCGCTGAGCAACTGGCCGCTCGCCATGACGAGGACGCGATGGCAGAGCCGCGTCACCATGTCGATGTTGTGTTCGATCAAAAGGAAGGTGATGCCGCGCGCGTTGATATCGCGGATGCGGTCGATGATGACTTCAAGCAGCGTTGCGTTGACACCGGCCGCCGGCTCGTCGAGCAGGATGATCGCCGTATCGGCCATCATGACGCGGGCGAGTTCGAGCAGCTTGCGCTGGCCGCCTGAAAGCACGCGCGCCGGCTCATGCGCGAGGTGGGTGAGGGTGACCAACTCCAGCAGTTCGAGCGCCTTGGTCCTAGCGGCTCTTTCCTGCGCCGCCACCCGCCACGGCGTCACGAAGTTGGCGAGCAGCTTTTCTCCGGCCTGACCCTGCGCCGCCAGCATGATGTTTTCGATCAGCGTCAGGTTGGGCAGCGGGCGCGGGATCTGGAAGGTGCGGCCAAGCCCGCGACCAATGCGCAGATGCGCGGCTTCGCCCGAAACGCGCGTGCCGTTGAGCAGGATATCGCCGCTGGTCGGCAGGATGCTGCCGGCAAGCAGATCGAACATCGTCGTCTTGCCGGCGCCGTTCGGCCCGATCAGGCCGAGGATTTCTCCCGCCCGGACCTCGAACGAGACATCGTTGACCGCGACAAGGCCGCCGAACCGCCTGACGACGTTCCTTGCCGTCAGAACCGGCGCACGGGTCTCTTGCCCCTGCTGTTCCGCTGCCTCGCTCATCAAACCCTCTGGCCGAAGACGATCGTTGCCGTCTCCTGATTTTTGATTTGTGATCACACTTGCTTTGATCACGCTATTCGGCTTTAATTTCGTCTGCAAGCCGAAAACCGCCAAGAACGGAAATCCATGCAAAAGGCTGCCATCGAAAAGAACAATGAGGCGATCGCGGCGCAGCTTGCGCCGGTCGGCCGAGAGACCGTGCAGGATCGCGTCTATTCGGAATTGCGCCGCGCCCTGATCGGCGGCCTGTTCGAGCCAAGCCAGGTGCTGACCATCCGTGGGCTCGCCGATGCATTGGTCACTTCGACCATGCCGGTGCGCGAGGCGCTCGGCCGGCTGATCACGGAAAAAGCGCTGGAGGCGCTGCCCAATCGTTCTGTGCGGGTGCCGCCAATCACCCTGGAACGTCTCGACGATCTCTTGCGGGCCCGCATCCTGATCGAGGGCGAGGCCATCGCGTTGGCCGCCGCCCGCATGGGGCCGCGCCAGATCGCCACCATCGAGACCATCCTCGGCGAATGGGACGAGATGCGAGCGTTGAAACACAAGAAGGATGTCGATCGCGAAGTGACACTCAACCAGAGCTTTCATTTCGAGATCTACCGCTCTTGCGGCTCGGCCGTGCTGATCCCGATGATCGAGAGCCTGTGGCTGCAATCAGGCCCCTGCATTCGTGTCGCCATCTACGCCTTCTCAGAAGCCGGCGAGGTCGACACCGCCCAGTATCACCGCCGCATCGTCACGGCCCTGGCCAGGCAGGATGCGCAGGCCGCGCGCGAGTCGCTGGTTGCCGACATCAGCCGGCCCTTCACGTTCCTGCGCAGCAAGCTGCAATCCACCGCCGCGAAAGACCAGACATGACCGCCATCAGGATCACCGAGCCACGCTCGCAGCTCTCCGTGACGGCGCTGCTGCTGCCGCAGAAGGCGCCGGAAAACGCCGCCTTCCTCTCGGCATATCTTGGCATGCCACGCGTCGTGCCGGGTATCCACGCGATGTGGACAGGGCCGGAAATCTCCTGCCCGGTTCCCGCTGCCGATCTCGAGGGCCAGCCCTATGCGAGGCCTCTGCCGGCGGAGAACGCAACGCTGACGCCGCAGCCCGGCGACATCGTGCTGTCCTATGTGCCGCCGCGCATGTGGGGCGGCAATCCCAATCCGATCTTCGACATCGGTCTCTATTACGGGCAGGGCGCGCGGCTGCTGTTTCCGATCGGCTGGCTCGCCGGCAGCGTGGTGGCACAGGTGCTTGCCGAAGAGCGAGATCGGTTCGCCGCCGCCTGCGGCGTCATCCGCCGCAACGGCGCCTGCGATGTCACCTTCAGCCTGGTGGAGGCCTGAATGGCCGACGACAGTTTCGAACTCTTCGATCTTCGCGTCGAGGCGGTCATCCCGGAGGGCAAGCCGGTCTATTGCGGCGCCAGGGCCGGCGACTATTTCGAGTTGAAGGGCGAGATGCTGTCGATGCCGGCTGGCCAGGGCTTTTCGATCTATTCGATAGCGGCGGTGTTGCCGCTGCTGGCAGCCAAGCAACGCCCGACCCACCCGAATGACTGGATGACCTCGGACGCCGAGATTGCCTGTCCCGATCCCAATTGCGCCAGCCGGCTGAGGATCGTCAGGATGGCCAAGCGGCGGTTCAGCCATGCCGAAACGACGGCCGTGCCGCTGCCGAAGGAGAGAGACAACAAATGACCGGCAAGACCTTCGAACTCGGGCCCGGCTACACGATCTCGCGCGTCATTCGCGGCGGCTGGCAGCTGGCCGGAGGGCACGGCGCCATCGATCGCCAGCAGGCGGTGACCGACCTGATCGCCACCTTCGATGCCGGTATCTGGACCTATGATTGCGCCGACATCTACACCGGCGTCGAGGAGCTGGTCGGTGCGGCGCGCCTGCGACTGGCCAGTGAGCGCGGCCTCGATGCTGCCGCCAGGATGAAGGTGCACACCAAGCTGGTGCCCGACCTCGAAAGGCTTGCCGGCATCAGCCGCGACTACATCAGAGGCATCGTCGACCAGTCGCTGCGGCGGCTGAAGACCGAGCGGCTCGATCTCGTGCAGTTCCACTGGTGGGACTATGAGCAGCCGCGCTACGTCGAGGCAATGGGCTGGCTCAACGAGCTTCGTCTGGAAGGCAAGGTGCGCAATCTCGGCACCACCAATTTCGACACGCCGCGGTTGGCCGAAATCCTCGCCGCCGGCATCCCGCTGGTCAGCCAGCAACTGCAATATTCGGTGCTCGACCAGCGGCCGGGCAACGGCCTTGCCGCACTCGCCGCGAAGAACGGCGTCAGCTTCCTTTGCTACGGCTCCGTCGCCGGCGGCTTCCTCAGCGACAGATGGCTTGATGTGGCCGAGCCCGCCACGCCGCTCGAAAACCGCTCGCTGGTCAAATACAAGCTGATCATCGATGACTTTGGTGGCTGGGACCTGTTCCAGCAACTGCTTCAGGTGCTGAAAGCCGTCGGCGACCGCCACGGCGTCGACGTCGCCACCGTCGCCAGCGCCTGGGTGCTGGAGCAGCCGCAAGTGGCGGCTGTCATCGTCGGCGCACGCAACCAGGCGCACGCCCTTGCCAACGCCGGCATCATGGACGTTGCGCTCGATGCCGAGGACCGGGCGCGGATTGCCGCCGTCATCGCGCAAGGCACCGGCCTCGAGGGTGACGTCTACACGCTGGAGCGCGACCGCCACGGCCGCCACGGTTCGATCATGCACTACAACCTCAACGCGGGAAAAAAATGAGCGGCGAACCCTCCCTGTTTTCACGCGCCAGCGCGGAAGTCGTCGACCTGCACCGCTTCTTCGTCGACTGGTTCGTCGCCGAGCGCGCCAACGCTGTGGACTTCACCCGCTTCGAGCGCGTCATGGGCGATGGTTTCGTCATGGTCGCGCCGAGCGGCCAGATCCTCGATCGCACCGCGGTCGTCGATCATGTCCGCACCAGCCGCGCCAGCTGTGACGACGGCTTCGCCATTTCGATCGAGGACATCCGGCCCGGCTGGCAAAACGCGGATACGATCGTCGTCTTCTACGTCGAGGCACAACTGCGCGGCGGCAAGCACAGCCGCCGCCAATCGAGTGCCGTCTTCACCACCAGTTCATCGGCGCCCAACGGTGTCGAATGGCGACATCTGCATGAAACCTGGCTGCAGGTGCCGGAACGCTGAACAGGCCAGAGCATCGGACCAAAAAGTTGCGAAGCGGTTTTTGGGCGGATCCGATGCTTGAACAAGACAGGATGCAATTCAGTTCGTGTAGCTCAAAGGGGAACAACAATGAGAAAGACGATACTCCAACTCACCACCGCTCTCGCTCTCGTGACGATGGCTGGCGCGGCGCAAGCCGCCGATTGCAAGATCACCGTCGGCCTCGTCATGGAACTGACCGGCCCGGCGGGCGAATACGGCCAGGCTGGCGCCAAATCGGTCGAGATGGCCTTCCGCGACATCAACGCCGCCGGTGGCGTGCGCGGCTGCGACCTGGCGACCGACACGCGTGACAGCCAGAGCCAGGGCAATATCGCGGTCGATGCCGCCACCCAGCTCGTGCAGGTCAAGAAGGTGCCGGTCATCATCGGCGGCATCATCTCGTCGGTGTCGATCCCGATCCTGACTTCGGTCACGGCACCGGCCAAGATCGTCCAGGTGTCGCCGGCGTCGTCCTCGCCGACGCTGACGGCGCTCGGCCGCGACGGCAAGACCAACGGCATCTTCTTCCGCACCATCACCTCGGATGCGCTGCAAGGCGTCGCCGCCGCCAAATATGCCATCGACAAGGGCTTCAAGAAGCTGTCGATCATCCACGTCAACAACGATTTCGGCGTCAACATGGTGGCCGAATTCTCGCGTGCCTACAAAGCGCTCGGCGGCACCATCATCTCCGACACGCCCTACAACGAAAAGCAGTCGAGCTATGCCTCGGAAGTCACTGCGGCGATGGCCGGCGAGCCGGACGGGCTCTATCTCGTCAGCACCCCGGTCGACGGCGCAACGGTCGCCCGCACCTGGATATCGCAGGGCGGCGTGCAGAAATTCCTGCTCAACGACGGCATGAACAGCCCGGACTTCATCGAATCCGTCGGCGCCGACTATCTGAAGGAGGCCTATGGCACGTCGTCCGGCACCAGCCCGACGGCCTCGACGGAATATTTCACCAAGAACTACAAGGAATTTTCCGGCATCGAGCCGTCCAATCCGGCGGCCGACCGTTCCTATGATGCCGGCGCCATCGTTGGGCTGGCCATCGCCATTGCCGGCTCCGAGGATCCGGCCAAGATCAAGGATGCGATGTTCAAGGCGGTCGATCCGGCCGGTACGCCGATCTTTGCCGGCAAGGAAGAGTTCGCCAAGGCGCTCGGCCTGATCAAGGACGGCAAGCCGATCCGCTACGAAGGCGTCATCGGCCCGGTCGCCTTCGACAAATATGGCGACATCACCGGCCCGTTCCGGCTGTGGAAGATCGTCGACGGCAAGGTGACGACCGACGGTGAAATGACCACCGACGACGTCAACATGCTGCAGGCGAAGCTTCAGTGAGATGCCCTATCGTCCGGCGTCGATCTGATCGCATCGCGATCGACGCCGGACGGTTGGCCTGTCCCGCACTGTCCACGGACGCGGACGGTATCGCTTTGTAGGGGACAAGGGTTTGACCGGCACGCGATCATGAATAGATTGGCCCGTGAACAGGATTGGCCAATGTCGCCGGAAACCCAACAGCTTCTATCCGCGCTCGGCGACCGGCTGGGCGCGGGCGGCGTGCTTGCCGGCTCCGACGTGGACCAGCGCTATCGCGACGATCCCGATGGCAAGCTCGGTGCGCTTCCCGAAGCGGTGCTGCGCCCGCGCGACACCGCGGGTGTCGCGGCGGCACTCGCCGCATGCAACCGCCTCGGCCAGCCAATTGTCGTGCAGGGCGGACGCACCGGGCTGACGGGCGCCGCGCGTGTGCAGCCGGGCGAGGTCGTGCTGTCGCTGGAGCGCATGACCGGGGTCGATGCACCGGAGGCTGCCAGCATCGTCGCTCAAGCGGGCGCGACGCTGCAGGCGGTGCAGGAGGCAGCCGATGGTGCCGGCCTGATGTTCGGCGTCGATATCGGCGCCCGCGGTTCTGCCACGGTCGGCGGCAATGTCGCCACCAATGCCGGCGGCATCCGTGTGCTGCGCTATGGCATGTACCGGGCGCAGGTGCTGGGGCTGGAAGCCGTGCTTGCCGATGGCAGCGTGCTGACATCGCTGAAAGGTTTGCCCAAGGACAATTCCGGCTTCGACCTCAGCCAGCTCTTCATCGGCTCGGAAGGGACGCTCGGCGTCGTCACACGTGCCGCGCTCAGGCTGCATCCGAAGCCGGCGTCCGAGGTCAACGCCTTCTGCGCGCTCCCTTCGCTCGATGCTGCGATCACTTTGCTTGGACTGCTGCGGCAAAAGCTCGGCCCGTTATTGTCCGCCTATGAGGTCAACTTCGCACCGCTCTATGACGCCATGGTCGCCAGCATGGACATGCCGGCGCCGTTGCCTGCGGGCTCGCCCGTCTATGTGCTGGCCGAGATCCAGGGCAACGAGCCCGAACGCGACGGCGAGCGCTTCGCCGAAGTGCTGATGCAAGCTGTCGAAGACGGCGTCATCGAGGACGTGGTCGTCTCGCAGTCGCCGCGCGAAGTCCGGGCGCTGTGGGCCGTGCGCGAGGACGCCAATCGCGTCCTGTTTTCGATCAAGGGGCTGATCGGCGTCGACATCAGCATCCCGCTGGCGCGGATGGGAGCTTTCCTGCAAGAAGCGGACGCCGCCATCCACGCCATGGACGCTGGCGCCGACATCTATGTCTTCGGTCATCTCGGTGACGGCAATCTGCACTACCAGGTCCGCACGGTCGATCCTGCTGCTGCATACGACATCATCTATCGCGGCGTGGCGGCGGCTGGAGGCGGCGTCTCGGCCGAACATGGCATCGGCCTCGACAAGAAGAAGTGGCTGCATCTGGTCCGCAGTGACGCCGAGATCGCCACGATGCGTCGGCTGAAGGCAGCGCTTGACCCCGGAAACATCCTCAATCCGGGGCGGGTCTTCGACCTCGGCCCGCCTGCCCTCGCAAAATGACAGCGGCCAGCCTGCAATCAACGCGACAATGCGACATCCGTCGGCCGTAGCTGCCGCGCACTCAGGTCCGTTCCGTCGCGACTTGCCTGGGAATAAGAAAACGGGCGGCGAGCACGCAGAGCAGTACGGTGAACATCAGGATCAGCGCCACCAGCGCATTGATGTCGGGTGAAAAGCCAAGCCGCATCATCGCCCACAGCCTGACCGGCAGCGTGCTCTGGGTGCCGGTGACCAGGATGGTGATCATGGTCTCGTCGAACGACAGCGCGAAAGCCAGGATGGCGCCGCCGACCATGGCGCTCGACAGGTTCGGCAGGATGATGCGCCAGAACGTTTGCCAGCCCGTGGCGCCGAGATCGTAGGACGCTTCGACCAGCGTGCGGCTCATCGACTGCAGCCGCGTCAGCACCGTGCGATAGACGATCGCCAGCACGAAAACCGTGTGCCCGATGACCACCGTCAGCAGCGAGCGTTCAAGGCCGATCTCGCGGAAGAAGATCAGCAGCGCCAGACCGCTGATGATCGGCGGCATCAGGAACGGCAGGAAGATGATAAACTGCAGCAGTGTGCGCCCGGAACGGCGGCTGTGGTAGTAGAGCGCCAGCAGCGTTCCGCTGACCACCGACAGGATGACGGTGCAGGCGCCGACGATCAGCGTGGTGCGCAAGGCGACCAGAATGTCGTGGTTTCCCGCCAGCGCGACATAGGTCGCAAGCGTCGGCGACGACCAGTCGACATTGCCATGCGCAATGGTGAAGAACGACGACACGATCGGCACGGCCAGCGGGCTGTAGAGCAGCACCGCGACCAATGTCGTGATCGCAGCCAGAACGACGGTGGATAGCCGGGGCAGGGCGGTCATATCGCTGTCCCCCGGTTGCGGCCGAAGCGCTCGCCGACAAGAATTGCCGCGATCACCACGACGGCCAGCGCCACTGATAGCGCCGCACCGAACGGCCAGTTGTAGGCCGTGCCGAACTGGCTGTAGAGGATGCGGCCGAAGGTGAAGCCGCTGATCCCGCCGACCATTTGCGGCGTCAGGAAATCGCCGATCGCCAGCACGAACACGAAGCTCGCCGCAGAGGCGACGCCGGGCAGGCTGAGCGGCAAGGTGATGCGCAGGAACGTCTGCAGGCCGCTTGCGCCCAGATCGTCGGAGGCGCGCAGCAGCACCTGTGGAATCCGCTCCAGCGACAGGAAGATCGGCAGGATGGCGAACGGGATCAGCAGCAGCGTCAGCGTCAGCAGGATGGCGTTCATGTTGAACACGAAAAGCGTCGACGGCTCCTGCAAGATACCGAGCCCGACCAGCGCCTTGTTGAGAAAGCCGTTGAGGCCGAGGATGCTGCGGATCGCATAGATCTTGATGACGTAGCTCATCAGCAGCGGCACCAGCAGCAGCATCAGCAAGGCATAGCGCCAGCGCCCCTTCAGTGTCGTCAGGAAATAGGCGGCGGGATAGGCGAGCAGAATGCAGATTGCCGCCACCGAGAGACACAGCACGATGGTGTTCCAGAACACCGGAAGAAAGATCGGGTCGGTGAAGAAGCGGACATAATTGCCCAGTGACAGCGTATGGACAATCATGCCCTGGTCGACGCTGAAGAAGCTATAGCCGAGGAAGATCGCCAGCGGCACGAGGACGAAGACCACCGGCAAGGCGAAAGCCAGCACCGTCACCAGCAGCGACCATCGCCGTTCCGCGAGCGGTATCGTGCCGGTTCCGCTCATGCCAGCACCAGGTGGCCTTCATGCGGCGCAAACGCAAGGGAGATCGTCTCGCCGGATTTCAGCGTGCTGCCGTCGACCCGGCTCGGCATGCGCAGCCGCAAGCGTTGCGCAGCATGGTCGGCGCCGGCTGTCATGGTGGCAATGGTCGACGAGCCGGCGAAGGCCATGTCGGCGATCGTGCCGGAAAAGCGGTTGTCTGTGTCCTTTGCATCGGCAAGGTGCAAGGCCTCGGGACGGAAGGCAGCGAAGGCACTGGCGCCATCCGCCGCTGTCTTCAAATGCGGCTGGTCACTGATCGAACAAACCAGGCGTCCGAGTGCCGTCTCGATCGCTCGCAATTCGCCCTGGACGGATCCAAGCTTTCCGGCCACCAGATTGTTCTCGCCGAAGAAGCGCGCCACGAACTCGCAATTTGGTTTGTAGTAAAGCTCGTGCGGGGTGCCAAGCTGGCGGATATGGCCGGCCTGCATCACGCAGATCCGATCGGCCATGCCGATCGCTTCTTCCTGGTCGTGGGTGACGAACAGGAAGGTGGTTTTGATTTCGCGCTGGATGGATTTCAGGAACTCCTGCATTTGCCGGCGCAGCTCGAGGTCGAGCGCCGCCAGCGGCTCGTCGAGCAGGATCAGGCGCGGCTGGCAGATCAGTGCGCGGGCCAAGGCGACGCGCTGGCGCTGGCCACCGGAGAGCTGGGCCGGAAAGCGGTCGGTGAAACGCCCGAGCTGGACCAGCTCCAGCGCTTCCGCAACGCGGCGCGCGATCTCTTTGCGCGGCACGCGGCGAACCGAAAGCCCGTAGCCGACATTGCCGGAAACGGTCAGATGCGGGAACAGCGCATAGTCCTGGAACACGGTGTTGAATGGCCGCCGGTTGATCGGCATACGGCTGATGTCCTGGTCGTCGAGCCGGATCTCGCCGGACGTCAGTGGCTCTAGCCCGCCAATCAGCCGCAGCACCGTGGTCTTGCCGGAGCCCGACGGCCCAAGAACGGTCAGGAACTCACCGTCCTTGATCGACAGGTCGACGTCGTGCAGCACCGGGACGGTGCCGTAGGATTTCGAGACGGACCGCAGCGTCAGCAGGTCGGTGTTCTGGTTCATAAAATACTCTCGCATACGCTTCGGCGGTCCGGAACGTCCGGACCGCCGGGTCCTTCGAAGGCTTCGTGCGAAAAGATCAGGGCGTGGCCTTGATCTCGTTCCACGTGTCCGACCGCTTCAGCGGGTCCTCGACATTGTTGAGCCAGACCAGCTTGTCGTTGCCGCCGGCGCTGCCCGTTTCCGTCACTGTGTTGCCGAAACCGGTGCGCTCGGAAAGCTCGCCGCTGAGCTTCTTGCTCAGCATGAAGTCGATCCATTTCTCGGCCGCCGCATTGTCGCGGACACCCTTGGAGATGACCCAGTTGTCGAGCCAGGCAAGCGCGCCCTCGCTCGGATTGACGTAGGCGACATGGGCGCCGATCTTCTGCAGCGCCTTGACCTGCTGCTGGCCGTAATTGGCCCAGATCAAGGCCACGTCATTGTTCTGATAGATCTGCTGAGCCTCGTCGGCGGTGGTGTAGAAGCTCAGCACATTGCGCTTGAGTTCGACCAACTTGGCCTTGACCGCAGCCATCTGTTCTTCATTCAGATTGAAGGGGTCCTTGTAGCCGAGCGTCAGCGCGGTGAAGGAGAAATTGTGCTCGCCATTGTCATAGGCCAGAACCTTGCCCTTGTAGGCCGGGTCCCACAGGACCGACATTGATGTCGGCGCCGGTTTGACCTTGTCGGTGTCGTAGATCAGGCCGATCGAGTCGAAGCAGAACGGAATACCATAGACCTTGCCGTCCTTAGTGACGCCGCTCACCGCGGTCAGATCGCGGAAGCGCGGCAGCACCTCTTTCTGGTTGGCCAGTTTCGCCACGTCGATCGGCGACACCAGATCGGCCTTGATGTAGCGCTGAAGCTGGGCGGTGTTGACGGCGAAGACGTCGAAGTCCTGCCCTTCGCTGCCCTTGATCTTGGCCCAGATCTCATCATCGCTGCCGATGAAGACGACATCGACGCCGATGCCGGTTGCAGCGGTGAAGTCCTTGACCCAGTCGGGGTCGGCGTAACCGTCCCAGGCCAGAACCCGGAGGTTCGCGGCCAAGGCTGCCGATGTCATCAGGCTGATGCCGAGGCCGATTGCCGCCATTCTTAGAAACAGTCTTTTCAGTCCCATTTTTAAACTCCCATTGTCGTTCTGATGGACCGCAGTTTCCGGACCTTCGCCGTCACAGCTGGGTGACGGCGACCAGTCCCTCGTCCGGCACCGACTCCATCCGGTTGCGCAATGGCTTGCCGAATGTCTGTGCCTGGATTTCATACTCGTCGCCGGGAGCTGTCTTGATGCCGGAGGCGTAACTCATCACCGCCGCGCCGAAGAAGTAGGCATGCAGGTCGCCTGCTCTGCGGTGCATCGGGTAGCGGAAATGGAAATGTTCGAGATTGGCGATCGAATGCGACATGTGCGCCTCGCCCGACAGGAACTCCTGCTGCCAGATGACGGTGCCGTCGCGCAGGATGCGCGAATGGCCGCGCACTTCATCGGGAAGGTCGCCGATCAAAAGCTCCGGGCCGATCGAGCAGGAGCGGAGTTTTGAATGGGCGAGATAAAGGTAGTTCTCGGCTTCCGTGACATGGTCGGAATATTCGTTGCCGAGCGCATAGCCGATGCGATAGGGGCGGCCATCCGGCCCATTGAGATAGAGCCCGACGATCTCGGCTTCTTCGGCGCCGGCGCGTGCGAAGGCCGGCATCGGCAGCGCAGCACCGGGCGGCACGACACAGGTGCCGACGCCCTTGAAGAACCATTCGGGCTGGATTCCGATCTGCCCTGCGGCCGGTTTGCCGCCCTCCAGACCCATGCGGAAGATCTTCAGTGAATCGGATTCCTCGGCGTCCTCGCCATGCGTAAGCACATGCATCTTGTCGCGTGCCGCGGCACTTCCGGTATGGGTCAGGCCCGTTCCGGTGACCAGGAAGCGCGCCGGTTCGGGATGATCGACCGGGGCCAGCACGCGGCCGTCGCGCAACAGCTCGTCATAGTCGACCGTTGCGGTACCCGTCCGCTTCTCGACGAGTGCGGCGATGGAAACGCCCTGCGCAATTGCCGCTTCGGCCAGCTCCAGCACGGTGTTGGCCTTTTCGAGCGGGTGCAGGCGATTGCCGTCGTCGGAGACACGGCCAACCCGCCTGTTGCCATCGGACATTCTGAACTGAACAAGACGCATGAGGTACCCTTCTTCCCTTGAAGCCGTGCCGGTCATACCCAGCCCGCATCGACTATGAATTGCTGGCTTGTGCACATGCGGCTGTCCTCGGCGGCCAGGAACAGCGCCATGCGCGCAATATCGGAGGGCTGCAGCCGGTCGGGCAGGCACTGCCTCTCCTCGATCTGCCGCTCTCCGGCCGGGTTCAGCCACAGGCGCATCTGGCGCTCGGTCATCACCCAGCCAGGCACCATGCAGTTGACGCGGATGCGCTCGGGACCAAGCTCGCGGGCCAGCGCCCTCGTCATGCCGTAAACCGCTGCCTTGGCCGTTACATATGCGGGGCAATCGGGATCGCCGACCATCCAGGTGATGGAACCGAAATTGATGATCGAGCCGCCGCCCAGCGAGGCCATCTGCGGGCGCACCGCTTGCGCCGCAAAGAACTGGTGACGCAAATTGACCGCCATGCGGTCGTCCCAATAGGCGACCGTCACGTCGTTGGTTTGATGGCGGTCGTCATTGCCGGCATTGTTGCACAGAACCTGGATCGGGCCGTTGTGCTGCATCGCTTGCACCGTTGCCGCCTGCAGTTGCTCGACGTTGCGCAGGTCGCAGGCAATGAACAGTGGCGCACGATGTCCATCGGCCGCGATCGCGTCGACCAGGCGCTGGGACGGCTCCTCGGCCCGATCGACAAAGGCAACGCGGCTGCCTTGCGCGCAGAAATGGCGCACCAGGCTTTCGCCGATGCCGCTGCCACCGCCGGTTATGAAGACGCTGCGACCCTTGAGGCTGGGATAGGTGGCGTAGCCGCCGATTTCATCCGTCATCGCGCGCCTCTCTAGTGGGAATGCCGGGGGATGCCGGCATCGCGCCGGCCGACGAGAAAGTCGAAATCGCAGCCCTTGTCGGCCTGCAGAACGCGCTCGACATAGAGGCTCTGGTAGCCGCCTTCGGGCGGCGCCGGCGGCTGCCAGTCATGCCGGCGGATAGCCAGTTCCTCGTCCGACACCAAAAGCTCCAGGCGCCGGCCGGCCACATCCAGCTCGATGAGATCGCCATCGCGCACCAGCGCCAGCGCTCCGCCGGCCGCTGCTTCCGGCGCCACATGCAGCACCACGGTGCCGTAAGCGGTGCCGCTCATGCGCGCGTCCGAGATGCGCACCATGTCGGAGACGCCTTGCTTCAGCAGCTTGGCCGGCAGCGGCATGTTGCCGACCTCGGCCATCCCGGGATAGCCACGCGGTCCGCAGTTCTTCAGCACCATCACCGAAGAGGCGTCGATATCCAACTCCGGATCGTCGATGCGGGCGTAGTAGTGCTCGATGTTTTCGAAGACGACCGCCTTGCCGCGATGCTGCATCAACTCGGGCGTTGCCGCCGACGGTTTGATGACCGCCCCGTTGGGCGCCAGATTGCCGCGCAGGATCGAGATGCCGCCTTCCCTGGTCAGCGGGTCGCTCAGCGGGCGGATGACCTCGCTGTTATAGTTGGGCGCGCCGTCGATCAACTCGCCAATGGTCTTGTTGCTGACGGTCATGGCGTCGCGATGAAGAAGCCCCACTTCATCAAGCGATGCCATGACCGCAGCCAGCCCCCCGGCATAGTAGAAATCTTCCATCAGGAACCGGCCCGATGGCATCAAATCGACAATGGTCGGAACGTCGCGGCCAAGGCGGTCCCAGTCATCGAGGCTGAGTTCGACACCGATCCGGTTGGCGATGGCGATCAGATGCAGCACCGCATTGGTCGAGCCGCCGATCGCACCGTTGACGCGAATGGCGTTCTCGAACGCTTCCTTGGTGAGGATCTGCGCAATCGTCACATCCTTGCGGACCAAATCGACGATCTGGCGTCCGGCCATCTGGGCGAGCACGCCACGGCGCGAATCCACCGCCGGGATGGCGGCATTGTCGGCCATGCCGATGCCGAGCGCCTCCACCATGCTGGCCATGGTCGAAGCCGTGCCCATTGTCATGCAGCTGCCCGCCGACCGGCTCTGGCCCTGTTCGGCGGCAAGGAAATCGGCGACCGGCATGCGGCCGGCCTTCACCTCTTCGGCAAACTTCCAGACATGCGTGCCCGAGCCGATATCTTGTCCGCGGAACTTGCCGTTGAGCATCGGTCCGCCGGAAACGGCGATGGTCGGCAGATTGCATGACGCAGCACCCATCAGCAGCGCAGGCGTGGTCTTGTCGCAGCCGACCAGCAGGATAACGCCGTCGACAGGATTGCCGCGGATGGATTCCTCGACATCCATGCTGACCAGATTGCGAAAAAGCATGGCGGTGGGGCGCATGTTGCTCTCGCCCAATGACATTACCGGGAATTCCAGCGGCAGGCCGCCGGCTTCATAGACGCCGCGTTTGACATGGTCGGCCAGGGCGCGCAGATGCGCATTGCATGGCGTCAGTTCCGACCAGGTGTTGCAGATGCCGATCACCGGGCGGCCGTCGAAAGCGTCGGCGGGAATGCCCTGGTTCTTCATCCAACTGCGGTGCATGAAGGCGTTCTTGCCTTCGCCGCCGAACCAGGCCTCGGACCGCAGCTTGCGTTTGGTCCCGGTCACGATGCCAGCTCCCGATTGGCGCGGCGCCTGTTGCGGTTCTCGACACTGCGGCGCACGTCTTCTTCGGCATCATCGATGAGCACCAGCAGCGCCCTTTGCGCGCCGGCTGCATCGCGCGCGGCGATCTTCTCAGCCACTTCCCGGTGCAGCGGCAAAGAGTGGCGCTGCCCTTCCGGATTGTCGTTGGAGAGGCGGAAGCTCATCACCAGCGCGGTTTCGACCAGAGCCGCGAGCGAGCCGATCAGCTCGTTGCCGGTCATGCGCAGAATGGTCTGGTGGAACAGCAAATCAGGCTTGGCGAAGCGGTCGCCGTCATCGACAACGGCTTCCATTTCGCCGAGCGCGGCATTGATCTCGGCGATCTGCGCCGGTGTGGCGCGCTGCGCGGCGAGTGCGGCCGACATCGGCTCGATGGCCCGGCGCAGTTCGAACAGCGCCCGGACATCGTCGGCGCTGACGCCGCCGGCGTAACGCCACGACAGGACGTCCGGGTCGAGGAAATTCCAGTCGGAGCGGGGACGCACCCTTGTCCCGGTCTTCGGCCGCGATTCGACAAGCCCCTTGCCGGCCAGCACCTTGATCGCTTCGCGCAGCACGGTGCGGCTGACCCCCAGCATCTCGCTGGAATCATCGGCATTGGGCAGTGCCTCGCCGGGCAGGAAATCGCCCTGCACGATGCGCAAGCCGATCTGCTCGACCACCGTCGCATGCAGCGCCGTGGAGCCGCTGGAAACCGCGACGGCGACGCGTGAAGTGCGCGCCGTACTGAAAGATTTCCTATTCTTCATACTATTCATATGATATGTCTTATAGGCATGGCGATTGGAGTCAAGGGATGGGGACGTGCCGATGACAAAGAATTCCGCAGCCGTTGCCGAGCAGCACGCAGAGCTGATTTCGATCAGCGACGGCATTGCGACGGCCGAGATTGCTCCGGCCGCCGGCGGTGCGGTTGCGTCGTATCGCTGGCGGCAAGATGGCTCTGTCGTGGACTGGCTACGCCCGGCCGATCCGGCGGCGATCAGCCGCCGCGATGCGGGCGCCATGGCCTGTTTCCCGCTGGTTCCCTATTCCAATCGCATAAGGGGTGGTCGCTTCGCATTCGCCGGCCGTACCATTGAGCTGCCGACAAGCCCGGATGACCCTCATCATGAGCACGGCCATGGTTGGCGTCGGCCATGGACAGTCGGGCGGCGCGAACCCAGCGCTGTCGTCTTGCGCTATCGCCACGCCGCCGATTTCTGGCCGTGGAACTACGCGGCCGAGCAAGTCATCTCGCTGGCCGATGGCTGTCTGAGCATCACCATCTCGCTGCGCAATCTCTCGGACACGCCAATGCCGGCCGGCTTCGGCCTGCATCCCTATTTCCCGTCGACGCCGTGGGCGCATGTCCAGGCGCCGGTGTCCGGCATGTGGGAGACCGATGCGGACATCCTGCCAACCCGCCACGTCCCGCCGCCCGCCGGTGCCAACCCGACCACGGGCTTCGATGTGTCCGAGACGGACTTCGACACCGTCTTCACCGGATGGACGCGCAGCGCCCGGATTTCCTGGCCGGAGCACGGACGGCAACTGGACATCGAGGCCGAAGCGCCGCTCGATTTCCTCGTTCTCTACACGCCGCCCGGTGAGCCGTTCTTTTGCGCCGAGCCGGTCACCAACATCACCGACGCCTTCAACCGCGACACGAGCATCGACACCGGCTGCATCGTGCTGGCGCCCGGCCAGATACGATCCGCAAGGGTTCGCTTCACGCCCTCACAGGCGGCCTGATCGCAATGTAGAACCGTCCAAAGGGGGCGGTTCAGAATGGATAATGCTGGCCCGGATCCTCTATCGTCACCCAGCGCAAATCGGTGAACTCGGCGATCGAGGCCTTGCCGCCGAACCGGCCGTAGCCCGAGCCCTTGACGCCGCCGAACGGCATCTGTGCCTCGTCGCCGACGGTCGGGCCATTGATGTGGCAGATGCCGGCTTCGATGCGGGCGGCAACCGCCATGGCGCGCTTGATGTCGCGGCTGAACACGGCTGACGACAGGCCGTATTCGGTGTCGTTGGCGACACGCACGGCCTCGTCCTCGCCCTTCACCCGGATCACCGGCTTGACCGGCCCGAACGATTCTTCGGCATAGACGCGCATCGCCGGCGTGACATGGTCAAGCAACGTCGCCTCCACCACGGTGCCGGTGCGCTTGCCACCGGCCACCAGTCTGGCGCCCTTGGCGACGGCATCGGTGACGAGTTCCTCCATCTTGTCGGCCGCCTGGCTGCTGATCAGCGATCCCAGCACGACGTGGCCGCGCGGATCGCCGGCCGGCAGCGCCGAGGCGCGAGCCGCGAGTTTTGTCACGAATTCATCGGCGACCTTCTCATCGACGATCAGCCGCTCGGTCGACATGCAGATCTGGCCCTGATGCATGAAGGCGCCGAAGGTGGCGGCGTTGACCGCCGCATCGATGTCGGCATCGTCCAGCACCAGCAGCGGCGCCTTGCCGCCGAGTTCGAGCAGCGCCGGCTTCAGGTGCCGGCCGGCAAGCTCGGCGATGATCCTGCCGACCTTGGTCGATCCGGTGAAGTTGACGCGTTTGACCGAGGGATGCGCGACCAGCGCCTCGACGATGCCGGCGGCGTCCTTCGGATCGTTGGAGACGACATTGATGACGCCCTTGGGCAGGCCGGCCTCGACCAGCACCTGGCCGATCAGCCGATGCGTGCCAGGGCACATTTCGGATGCTTTCAGCACCACCGTGTTGCCGCAGGCGATCGGCATGGCGATGGCGCGGGTGCCGAGAATGACCGGCGCATTCCAGGGCGCGATGCCGAGGCACACACCGGCCGGCTGGCGGATCGCCATGGCCAGCGTGCCCGGCTTGTCGGACGGGATGATCTCGCCCGAGATCTGCGTCGTGATCGCCGCCGCCTCGCGCAGCATGTTGGCCGCCAGCATGACGTTGAAGCCAGCCCACGGGCCGGTGGCGCCTGTCTCTTCCACCATCAGCCTGGTGAACTCGCCGACCTTCGAGGCCATCACGTCAGCGGCCTTGGTCAGCAAGGCGCGGCGCTCACCCGGCCCGGTCTTCGACCAGGCCGGGAAGGCGGCCGCCGCGGCTTCGACCGCGGCATTGGCGTCGGCAACGCTCGCTGCTGCGGCACGCGTCGCCAGCCTGCCGGTGAACGGGTCCATGCGATCGTAGGACGCCGCACCTGAGGCAGCCCGTTCGTCGCCGTCGATCAGAAGTCCGATGTCCATGACTGTCTCCATCCCTCTATTCTTGTTTGACCATGATCTTTCCGAAAACCGGTCCCAACTTTTCGGGATCAGGGTCTAGAATCCGAACATTTCGGCGTTGATCGATGCTTCGAGGCCACCATCGACAGGCACGTTGGCGCCGTTGATCCAGCGCGCGCCGTCCGAGCACAGGAACAGCACCACCGGCGCGATGTCGCCCGCGGTGCCGGCGCGTCCGACCCTGGCAATGTCGCTGTCGACGCGGGCGTCGCCGAGCACGCTGCGGAACTGCTTCAGGATTGGGGTCTCGACCGGGCCGGGGCTCACCGCATTGACGCGGATGCCGCGGCGTTTGAACAGGTCCTGGTGCGCCGCGCGGAAGGTCCACAAGAGCAGCAGTTCCTTGGAGACGGGATAGCCTTCCTCGTTCCTGACGGCGTGGTCGCGGACCACCTCGGCGACATCGGGAAAGCCCACGATGCCGACCATCGAGGCGGCGCGGTTGAGGTTGGCGCGCCAGCCATAGCCGGCGATCGAGGCGACGTTGACGACGGCGCCGCCTTCGCGAATTTTCGGCGCGACGGCTTCGGACAGTGCGCGCAAGCCAAAGAAGTTGACGGCCAGCGTCGCTGCCGCGCCGGTGCTGCCGGAGAGGCCGGCGACATTGCAGAGCGCGTCGATGCGCTGCGGCAGGCGCGCGACGAGATCGTCGACGCCGGCCTTCGACGAGATGTCGGCCTTGACGAAATTGCCGACCGCTGCAGCCGGCTCGCGCACATCGACGCCGATCACGTCGGCGCCGAGCTGGCCGGCGAGCTCCTCCGTGCGTGCGCCGATGCCGGAGGCGACGCCGGTGATGAGGATGGTCTTGCCGAAAAGCATGGTCATGCCCTCTCCCGAGATGTTGTGGCTTGCTGTGGCGAGGGCGACGCGTCGCCATCGGTGGGATCGGCTGGAAGCCTGACGCGATAGCCGACCGGCAGCAGGCGCAGGCCAAAGCGCTCCTCGATCGTCCCCCACAGGCCGCGCGGCAGGAAGAGCGAGAACAGCACGGCCGTGGCGCCGAGGCCGACCAGATACCAGACGCCGGTGCCGCCGAACCAGGTCTCGATGAGGAAGAACACCAGCGCGCCTAGAATGGCGCCCTCGAAAGTGCCGATGCCGCCGACCAGCACCATGAAGATCATGTAGGCTGTCCATTGCACGTTGAAGTAGGTCTTCGGCTGGAAGGTGATGGAGGTTGCCAGCCACAGTGCGCCGGCAATGCCGATGCCGAAGGCGGCAAGCACGAACAGCAGCCGCTTGGTGCCGGTGACGCGCACGCCGACCGACGCGGCGGCGTCCTCATTGTCGCGGATCGCACGGATCGCCGCACCCGTGCTGCCGCGCAGCAGGCCGAACAGGACCGCAAGCAGCGCGGTCATGGAGGCCAGCGCCAGCCAGTAGATCGTCGCCCGCCTTGTCCCGGCGTCGTAGACATTGAGCGAGATCAGCGACGTGCCGGTTTCGCCCTGCACCAGCCGGTCGAGATTGACCAACAGATGCGTCAGTGCCGCAATGACCCACATGCCGATGGCGAACTCGCCGTTCCTCAGCCGCAGCATGAACAGCGACAGCGGGATAGACACCACGCCGACGACAATTCCGGAGGCGAAGAGCGCCAGGAACGGGTTGAGGCCCGCATCGGCCAGCCGGATGGCGAAATAGGCGCCGAGCCCGAAGAACACCTGCTGCCCGACCGAAACCAGCCCGCCGAAGCCAGCCAGCGCATTCCACATCGCCGCCAGGATCACATAGATGAACAACGCGGTCATCCGGTCGACCGCGCCGGCCGACAGGAACTGCGGCGCGATCGCAAGCAGCGCGATGATGACGGCCACCGCCATCGCCGCGATGCGCGACGCAGCCGTGCCGCGCTCGATGACAGGCATGGTGGCCGACGCGCTCATGACGTCTTGCCCGATGGCAGGCGCAACAGGCCGCGCAGGCCGAGGCCGGACGCGGACAGCCGCACGAACAGCACGACAAGGAAGACAGCGTGGCCGCCGATCAGAAACCCTTGCGGATGCACTTGCGCGCCGAGCGTCTGCGCAAGCGCCAGCACGATGCCGCCGATCAGCGTTCCCCACAGCGAACCGGCACCGCCGATCACCGCCGCCTCGAAGGCGAACAGCAATTGCGGCGCGCCGGCATAGGGATCGAAGGTGGCGCGCATGCCCAGGAACGCGCCCGCAAGACCAACCGTGACCATCGCGATGGCGGCGGCAATCGCATTGGCGCGGCGTGCATCGACACCGACCAGGCCGGCGGTGTCGGGGTCTTCCGAAGTGGCGCGGATCGAGCGGCCAAGCCTGGTGCGGGTGAGGAACAATTGCAGCCCGCCGAGCAAGACCACGGCGGTAGCGAACATCATCACCGCGAGCTTGCCGACATAGATGCTGCCAGGCCATTCCCAGGAATCATAGGACAGGCTGCCGATATAGGGCGCCAGCGAACGGGTGTCGGCGCCGAACTGCTCGAACAGCAGATTGTCGATGACGATGGCCAGGCCGAACGTCGTCAGGATCGGCAGCAGGGCTCCACCGCGCGCGCTGCGTTCGAGCAGGAACCGCTGCAGCGCCCAGCCGATCGCCGCCATTAGCGGCAGGACGATGAGCAGGCCGACAAAGGGCGAGACATGATACCGCGAGGCCAGCCACCACAGCGCATAGGCGGAAAACACCGCAAGGCCGCCATGGGCGAGATTGATGATGCGCATTACCGAAAACATGAACGACAGGCCGCAGGCGATCAGCGCGTAGTAGCCGCCGAGAAGGATGCCCTGGATGATCTGGTTGCTCATGCCGCGATGCCCCCGGTGCTTGTCCGGTGCAGGCCGAAATAGGCCTTCGTCACCTCGTCGCGCGAAACCTCCTTGCTCGGTCCTTCGAGCGCGATACGCCCTTCGAGCATGCAGATGACCCTGTCGGAGACCGCGAGCGCCCGGTTGAGGTCCTGTTCGACCAGGATGATCGTCGTGCCTGAAGCGATCAACCCTTGCAGCGCCGCGTAGACACGGTCGACGATCAGCGGCGACAGGCCGAGCGACACCTCGTCGAGCAGCAGCACGTCCGGATTGCTCATCAAGGCGCGGCCGATCGCCGTCGCCTGCTGCTCGCCGCCCGAGAGATGGCCCGTCTTGGCATGGCGGCGCGGCTTCAGGTTTGGGAACATCTCGAGCACCCTGTCGACGCTCCAGTCGCCCGGCCGGCCGGCGGTCCTGCCGAGCAGAAGGTTCTCCTCGACCGTCATCTGCACGAACAGTTTGCGCCCCTCCGGCACCAGCGCGACGCCCATGCCGACGCGCCTATGCGACGGCACACTGGTGAGATCGGCACTGTCCAGCAGCACGCGGCCGGCCGTCGGCTGATGCGCGCCGGCGATTGCCCTCAGCAGCGTCGTCTTGCCGGCGCCGTTGGCGCCGACCAGCGCCAGCGTCTCGCCGCGTTCGACAGTGAAGCTCACGCCGCGCACCGCCTGTAGCAGGCCGTGCCGGACAACCAGGTCCTCGACCGACAGCAGGCTCATTTCGGGCCTCCGCCGAGATAGGCGCGCACGACCTCGGGGTCGGCCATCACCGCTTGCGGCTCGCCGTCGGCGATGATTCTGCCGGCGTCCATGCAGATCAGCCGCTCGGCCACCTGCAGCAGGATATGCACAATGTGCTCGATCCAGACGATGCCGATCTTGCGCCGGCGCAATTCCTTGATCGTGTCGACAAGTTCGCCGGCTTCGCCGTCGGTCAGTCCACCGCCGATCTCGTCGAGCAAAAGCAGCGTCGGTCTTGCCGCAAGCGCCCGCGCCAGTTCCAGCCGCTTGCGGTCGAGCAGCCCGAGCGTTTCGGCACGCCGGTTGGCAACGCCAAGCATGCCGCACAGTTTCAGCGAGCCGAGGGCTTCCTCGTAGGCCTCGTCGCGGCTGAGGCCGGCGCCATGCGATGCCGCGACGAAGACATTCTCGAAGGTGGTCATGCCGCTGAATGGCTTCGGCACCTGGTGCGTGCGCACCAGGCCGAGCCGGCAGCGCTGCGTCGCCGACAGCGGCGTCACGTCGCCGCCCTTGAAGCTGACCGTGCCTGAGCTTGGTGGAAAAGCCCCGGCCAGCACACTGAGCAGCGTGGTCTTGCCGGCGCCGTTCGGGCCGACAATGCCGACCGCCTCGTCGGCCCCCATGGTGAAGTCGACGGCATCCAGCACCACAAGTGCGCCGAAGCGCTTGTGGATACCGGCGGCGGCGAGAATCGCCTGTTGCTGCGGATGGGTCACCAGGCGATCCTCGTCAGCGGTCCATCAACCGTTGTAAGGCAGAAGCTTGGCTTCGACGGGCACTTTCGGGTCGGTGGCGTTTTCGGTCACCACATAATCGAGCGGGAACTTGGCTCCTTCCTTGGCGGCCACCCACTGCGTGCCGATGATCGGTCCGGGCGAGACATTGGCCACCGGCCCGCTGGTGAAGTCGACCTTGCCGATCATGGTCTCGGTCTTGAGCTGGCTCAGCGCCTTGGCCACCGCCGCCTTGTCCTTGGCGTCGCTGCTTGCCTTCAGCGCTTCGAAGCCGGCGTCGAGCAACGACATCGAGGCGCCGAGCTGCTGCGTCCACTGCTTGCCGCTCGCCGCCTCATAGCCGTCGGCCAGCTCGGCTCCCGAAACGCCGGTCAGCGGCGATTTGTAGGGGAATGCCTTGTGCCAGTAGGCGGCGCTCGAAATCTTCATGCCGAGATCGCCGAGTGCCTCGATATCGGACGGGAACAGCCCGGTCTTGGCGACCTGGCAGATCTTGACCTGCTTGATCAGGCCCTGTTGTGCCGCCTGGCGCCAGAAGGCGGCGAAATCCGGCGGGATTGGGAAGGAGTTGAAGATCTCGACGCCTTCCTGCTTGAACAGCGCGATCTGCGAGGAATAGTCGGTGGTGCCGGTTTCATACGCGCCGGGATCCACGATGGTGAACCCTTGCTTGGCCAGCAGCGGCGCCAGATTGGCGCGGATGGCGTTGCCGTCGGCGTCGTTCGGATACATGACGCCGACCTTCTTGTTGGTCTCGATCAGGTTCCATTGCGAGATGTAGGTCTTGAAGAACTCGCCGACGCCGAAGCCGAAATGATAGGTCCATTTGAACGGCGAGGGCGCGCCGGGCTTGGCGCCACGGCCGAAATACCAGGCCTCCCAGGGCATGACGGTCGACAGACACGGCACGCCGGCAGCTTCGCAGGCGTCGGCCACCGGGTTGATCACTTCGGGCGTCGACACCGCCAGCATCAGGTCGATGGCCTGGTTGTTGATCAGGTCCTTGGCAAGCTGGCCCGCGCGGGAGGGATCCGATTGCGTGTCCTGGTCGAGGATTTCGACGCTGTATTTCTTGCCGCCGATGTCGAGCCCGCCGGCCAGCGCCTTGCGGGCCAGGTCGAGCACATAGCCGTCGGTCTGGCCGAAGCCGGCGAGCGGCCCGGTGCGCGGGCTGACGAAGCCGACCTTGAGCGTGTCGCCTGCCTGGGCAAAGGCGCGGCGGCCGCCAAGTGCCAGCGCCGTGCCGCCGGCGATCGATGTCGCGATGAACTGGCGTCGCGATAGGCCTGGAATGGTGGATCTGCTGCCGATATGGGTCATGTGCTCCTCCCTCTGTGGTGGCACCGGTGGCACCGTGCGGCAACCACCGGTTCGTTCAACGCTCGTGCCGCTCGGGACGGTGATTCACCGCCACCCTCCTCAGCCATGCATCGTTGGCCGCATGGCTGTTCGCCTTGATCTGGCAAGGCTGCAGCGCTGCGTCGCCGATGGCGATGAATGGCACGATTTTGGTCCTCCGTCGCCACAGTGCACTACGGGTTTGGTTCGGTAAAATGATATTTTGCGGTGTTTCATTAACCCCTGGGTTAGGAAACGCGCAACCGGGAAGACGCCTGGTTGGAATGTTCCGAGACGTCAGCCGCCTTGTCTTGCCGCCTCGCGGATGGTCTGCAGCAGGATGGTGAAGGCCGGCGAGGGCGCGGTGTCCGTCCGCATCGTCAGGCCGACCGGCCCCTTGGTTTCCTCGGTGTTGACCGGCAAGGCGACGAAGGCGCCGCTGCCGAGTTCGTTGGCAACGACGCCGGCCGAAATGATCCAGACGGCATTGCTCTGCCGCAGGAAGGCGCGACCGAAGGAGTCCGAGACGGTTTCGATCTCGGTTGCCGGCGCGGTCATGCCGTTGGTGATGAACAGCCGGTCGACGAAGGGACGGATGACCGATTCCCGTGTCGGCATCAGCATCGGGAATTCGTCGAGCCGCGCGAACACATCCTCATCCGGATCAAGCAGCGGATGTCCCGCCCGCACCACGAACAGCACCTGTTCGGAGTAGAGGTGCTCGAAGAAGAAGCCGGTCATGTTCTCCGGCGCCGCCAGCCGCCCGACGACGAGATCCAGCGCGCCGATGCGCAATTGTTCGAGCAGCACCGCGTTCTCGCCGGTGACGATCTTGATCGCCGCACCGGTGCCCTCCTTGAGGAACAGGCTGATAGCAAGCGGCATCACGCGCGCCGACACCGTCGGCAGCGCGCCGATGCGGATCGGGTGCCGGTTGATCGCCCCGTCCTGCCTGACGGAATCGACCCCTTGCTTGAGCGCCGTGATCGCCGTGCCGGCATGGCGAAGGAAGATCTCGCCGATGCGCGTCAGCCGGATGCCGCGGCCATCGCGTTCAACCACCGCCACGCCGAGCGCTTCTTCCAACTCACGCAATGTCTTGGTCACCGCCGGCGGGCTGACATGCAGGAAGTCGGCCGCTCTCGCCACGCTTCCCTGCCGCGCGACTTCCAGGAAGGCCTGCAGGTGACGGAACCGGATGCGGCTCTCGGACATGGATTTGATAACCCCTGAGTTAATGAAGTGGCACAAAATATCATTTTACCGAACCAAATGCCTTGTGCAATGTGGAGATGGAGGACCGAAATCGTGCCATTCGTCACCATTGGCGGCATCACGCTGCACCACCGTCACGTCGAGGCGAACGGCAAGGCGCGCCCGATCGTGTTCATCAATTCGCTCGGCACCGACTTCCGGATCTGGGACCAGGTCCTGTCGATCCTGGGCCGGGAAATGCCTTCGCTGGTCTATGACAAGCGCGGTCACGGGCTCTCCGATATCGGCGACATCAGGTCCATCGACGATCATGTCGATGACCTCTGCGGCCTCATCGATCACTTCGGTCTTGGCAAGGTGGTGTTGTGCGGCCTGTCGGTCGGCGGTCTGATTGCCCAGGGATTCCACGCCAGGCGCCCCGAAGGCGTCGAAGGTCTGATCCTGTGCGACACGGCCCACAAGATTGGCACCATCGACGGCTGGAACACGCGCATCGCAACGATCGAGAGCAAGGGGATCCAGGAGATTGCCGACGGGGTGCTCAAAGTGTGGTTCACCCCCAGCTTCCACGCAACGCGTTCAGCCGAGCTCGACGGCTACTGGAACATGCTGACCAGGCAGGCGCTCGCCGGCTATGTCGGGACATGCGCGGCCGTTCGCGACGCCGATTTCACCGAGGCCGCGCGCCGCATCGCCGTGCCGACGCTTTGCATCGCCGGCGACCAGGACGGCTCGACGCCTCCCGATCTGGTCCGCTCGCTGGCCGATCTGATCCCCGGTGCGCGCTTCGAGATCATCCGCGACGCCGGGCATATTCCTTGCGTCGAACAGCCTGAAGCGCTGACCGCCCTGATCCGCGATTTTATCGCATCGCTTGCCCTTGGAGCCGAAACCCATGGATGAAGTCCCCGGCAACGCAGCCAGATATCGCACGGGCCTCGCGGTGCGGCGGTCCGTGCTCGGCGATCCGCATGTCGACCGGGCCGAGGTCGCCGCCACCGATTTCGATCAGCCCTTTCAGGACCTGATCACCGAGGCCGCCTGGGGAACGGTGTGGGCACGGCCGGGCTTCACCAAGCGCGAACGTTCGATCGTCACGCTGGCGCTGCTGGCAGCACTCGGCCATGATGAGGAGGTCGCCATGCATGTGCGCGCCACCGCCAACACCGGTGCCTCGCGCGACGACATCTGCGAAGCCTTCCTGCATGTCGCCATCTATGCCGGCGTGCCGGCCGCCAACCGTGCCTTCAGAATAGCCAAGGACGTGTTTTCGGAAATGGACGGAGCCAAGAATGCCAGCTGAGTCCGGCTCGAACCGCAGGCCCGAGACCGGCGCCTTCTTCCAGCGCGACCGGACCTGGCATCCGCCGGCGCTGACGCCGAACTACAAGACCTCCGTGCTGCGCTCGCCGCAGAAGGCGCCGCTCGCCTTCGACAACACGCTGTCGGAAATTGTCGGCCCGGTCTTCGGTCACGCCGTGCTGGGTGAACTAGACGCCGACCTGATCCACAATTTCGCCAGACCCGGCGAGAGCGCCATCGGCGAGCGCATCATCGTCTATGGGCGGGTGCTCGACGAACGTGGCGTTGGCGTACCCGGCGCACTGCTCGAATTCTGGCAGGCCAATGCCGGTGGCCGCTATCGCCACAAGAAGGATGGCTATCTGGCGCCGCTCGACCCGAACTTTGGCGGCTGCGGTCGTGCCATCACCAGTGAGGATGGCGGCTATGCCTTTCGCACCGTCAAGCCCGGCCCCTATCCCTGGCCGAACGGGCCGAACGACTGGCGGCCCTCGCATATCCACTTTTCGGTCTTCGGCCATGGTTTCGCCCAGCGGCTGATCACGCAGATGTATTTCGAGGGCGACCCGCTCATCTGGCACTGCCCGATCGCGCGCGGCATCCCCGACAGGGCGGCCATCGAAACGCTGATCGCCGCGCTCGACATGCAGGCGACGATCCCCTTCGACGCGCGCGCCTACAAGTTCGACATCGTGCTGCGCGGGCGCCGCTCCTCGCTGTTCGAAAACAGGCTGGAGGGCAATTGATGACGCAGTCGCTCGACCGGCTCAGGGAAAGCCCCTCGCAGACCGCGGGACCCTATGTCCACATCGGGCTGACGCCCAATTTCTGCGGCATCGGCGGCGTCTACGCGAGCGACCTTGGTGCGACCATGGTCAACGACAAGACCAAGGGCGAGCGTATCGGCCTGCGCATTCGGGTGATCGACGGCACCGGCACGCCGCTCAAGGACGCGCTGGTCGAGATCTGGCAGGCCGATGCGGACGGGCTTTACAATTCGCCGGCGGAGCTGCGCGGCACGGCCGATCCGAATTTCCTCGGCTGGGGCCGTTGCCCGACCGACATGGACACCGGCCTGTGCACCTTCGACACCATCAAGCCGGGCCGCGTGCCATCAAGGGATGGCAGCCTGATGGCGCCGCACATCACGCTCTGGATCGTCGCCCGCGGCATCAATCTCGGCCTGCACACAAGGCTCTACTTTTCCGATGAGGAAGAGGCCAATGCGCAGGATCCGATCCTGGCGCGCATCGAGCACCGCGTTCGCGTGCCGACGCTGATCGCCGAGCGCACCGGCGATATCTATGTCTTCGACGTCCATCTCCAGGGGGAGAAGGAAACGGTCTTCTTCGACAGCTGATGCTCAGGAGACTTGCGACATGACCGTATCGCCCTTCGACCATCCACTGCTCTCCGCTCTTCTCGGCGACGGGGAAGCGAGCCGGCATTTTTCCGTCGAGGCGGAAATCGAGGCGATGCTGGCCTTCGAGCGTGCGCTGGCCGAAGTGGAGGCGGAAAACGGCATCATCACCAAAGATGCGGCGGCAGCGATCGTGGCGGCGCTTGCCACGTTCCGGCCGGACACCGGCTTGCTGCGGGAAGGTGTCGCCAGGGACGGCGTCATGGTACCGGAACTGGTGCGCCAGATCAGGGCAGCGGTCGGCGAACCGCATGGCCAGAAAGTGCATTTCGGTGCGACCAGCCACGATGTGATCGACTCAGGGTTGATGCTTCGGCTCAAATCCGTCGTCGAGCATCTCGGCCTGCTGTTGACCGAGACCGTCATGCGCCTCGCCTCGCTCGAAGAGCGTTTCGGGGGCAGGGCGCTGACCGGGATGACGCGCATGCAGAAGGCGATCCCGATCAAAGTGGCGGATCGCGTCATGGCGTGGCGGGCGCCGCTGCAGCGGCACCAGGAGAGATTGTCGGAACAGTCGAGGCGACTGATGGTGGTGCA
>NZ_JBHUGY010000030.1:0-19551 GCF_042682105.1 Mesorhizobium calcicola | reverse complement strand
TCCGCCATCTGGGCGGCGCTTCAGCCACGGGCGAAGACGGGAAAGGAAGCTGCAATGTTCTAAGCTGCTCTAGCCGTTGTCGCCAAAAATTCTCTGAAGGCGCCAGCAATTCATGGGTGGCAGTTATGCTCCGCGCCTGTTCCTCGCTCAAGATCGGAAGGCGATCACCTTTATCCAGATTGGAGTGCCTGGCGAGGGCTCGCGCGTCCAGCGCCTGCCCATCGGGGCCGCCAAATCCAACATCGACATCCTCTGTACCCGTCGCCACCCGCCAATGGCTGGAGTGGACTTCAAGCAGGCAACCTGCCGGAACGCCCGAGCGTTGAGGCCGCACCTCCAGGCGCCTGATTGCGACAACCTCATCACCTAGGAGCGCCTTGGGCAGACACAATGGATTGGGATGATACGGGCCAAAGTCTAGGGCACGCGTCGTCGTTGACAGATCTTGCGCGGATCGATCCCATCGCAGACAGCCTGCCGCATCTGGGCGTCGACGTTTCGGAAAATAGCTTCTGTCCCCCAGCGCCTGCGGGTGGGCCGTAAGCTTCCCGCTCTCGAGGCCAGTTAAGAGCTCGCGGAAACCCTCGATCGCGGCTTCATAACATTTGAGGTTCAGGGTCTGTGCAGTATCGCCGGGCGCAATCAACACTTGGCGTTGAACGACAATGTCACCCGTATTAACACCATCATCGATCCGATGCCACGTGATGGCATATTCGGTCTCTTGCGCCAGCAGCGCCCAAGACGTTGCGTGCGTTCCCGCATATCGTGGCAATGGACCGTCGTGGTAGTTAAATGCACCTCGACGCGCTCGCCTAAACACGTCCGGTGGCAATATGAACGGATTGGCAACGGAGAAAATCCAATCCACTGGCTCCGCCTTCAAAAAAGAGCAGAGCTCTTCAAGACTTTCCATGCTCGGGATATTGGCGTGAGCCGCCCAATCCGCGAATATGGCGTCACTACACAGGGCCGCACCAATGACATGGCCCGTCGCCATTGCCAGCTGAGCGCAGCGGATTGCGAGCGTACCACTGCCCACAATGATGCCGGAGGAGATTGATCGCGGTGCAAGTTGCCTATCCCGACGGCTTGGTTGGAAGGCACTTCCGCGCACCCGAGAAGACTGCGGTGGCATCTTCACCCCTCCCCGAAATCACCTACCAAGCTGGGCGGTTGACGCCCCAGGCGCCGCCCCATTTGATCGCTCACACTGGTTCGGGTACGCTCCGGGAGCCTCACAATCGCTTGTGTAATCTGGCGTGCATTGACGCTATTCAAAGTCTTACGCGGAGCCAGATCTTCCCAATGTCCGCGCCAAGCTCCCACGTCACCAAATATCATGGCCGGCAGTATCGCAGCAGCCAACTTAACCTCGTGCTGCGTTCCGGTGCGCTGATCATGGGACAATCTCTCCTCCGTCTGTGCGTTTCCGGAGAGCTACGCATTTATCGTGCCAAAGGTGAAATGGTTCTCAATCAACGTGATAGCAGTGATATTGCTATGTTACGTATCCGACATCAGTGCACGTCGTGCCATTAAGCGCGCCGTCAATTGGCACAAGCCTTCCGGGATCTCGCCCAAAGTGTCGCGGGCAAAGAAAGCAGAGCCTGAAACGGTTGAGACCGGATTAACCGGAAATGCTGCGCTAATCTAATCGCCAATCGATGAAAGTTCAGTGGCTGATCATCGCCATTTCACATTCGAAACGGGATCTGCTTCAAGCGCCGATCTTCCGAGTCTTTTGCACATGCAACTAAAACCGCCCAGAGTTGCCGGGTACTCAAACGCCTGGATAGAGCGGAATGGATATGAGCAAGACAACGAAAAAATGTCCGCTGAGGCCCGGATCCGTGCGGTGCGGATGGTGTCGGGTCGCTAAGGTGAATATTCCTCGCGATGAGCGGAGTATAAGAACTGGCGTTTGTTCACTTGCTCAATATGCCGAGCCTGCCGGATCGTTGAGTTTGTGGCGCTCGGTTCCGTTGAGGGGCGGGTTGAAGACACTAATGAGGATCAAATCCTTGTCGCGGCCACCGCGCAGAAGATGCTTGTCATGCTTGTCGAGCGCATAGATGTCGCCCTTGCGAATGGGGAAGACATTACCGTCCATGTCCTCGACCTCGCCCTCTCCGGCGATGCAGTAGCAGGCTTCGAGATGATTGCGATATTGCAGAAGCGAGACAGTGTTAGCGCGCACGACAGTGTGGCAGATGGTAAAGCCCAAGCCGTCCTTATCTGTCAGAAGACGATGGCTGGTACCGTTGCCCCAATCGACGAAGTAATCGGTCGCTTCAACATCGTAGAGGGTACGCACAATCATAGCGATATCCTTCTGAGTTTTAATTGTAGGAATACAGGTAAGCCATTATTGTGGAAGCTGCCGCCCGCTATTGTGGCTTGGAAGCGCGGGTTCCGCCTGCTCCCGAAGCCGAAAGGCAAGTTATGGTTGTTTGGCCGGGAGGCATGCTGGCGAGGACATGCAAATCCCCCTATTGCGCGGTTGACGGTGGACGCTGTGTAGGAACTCCGTCGGGGCAACCAGCCCCCGGTCGTGAAGAGGACGTGCATTAATCCCGCATGATCGGATTCACCCAAAAGGCCTACCTCACCTCTATGGCGACTACGCAAAAAGGGGCGAGTTGGAGTCGGGCGGACACTACCGTGATGTTCCCATTTCTGCGCGGTACCGCCGCCCGAGTTGACATGTTTCGGAATGCCATTGGTGATGGTACTGGCCATACGAAGCGTTTTCGGTCGCAGATCTGGCAACTTGCTTCCTTCCTTCGCTGTGCCTTTCGATACGAATACGGCTCCGCAGCTCTTAGCTGGAGCAAATCTCGCGCCAGCTTGGTAGACAAATGTGGAACAAAAATTTGCGGTTGTTTTTCGGGCAGTTAGCGAGTGGAAGGGTAACCGGGGCAAAACCGGTGGCGGACGCGGCGTTATGACTCGGGTGTATCGGGTTGGGGTGCCGATTCCGACGAAGCCGCCCCTTTGTTCCGACATGATTGCGCCCCCGGATTCTGAGATGATCTCGCCCCCTGGGGCTAGGGCTTGCTGGCTGTGATTGTTGTCATTTCGTACGTGCCGTGTGTCAAGCTTTTTGCGCTTGTTTGCGACGCAGGCTTTCGCCCGTCAGATCGATGCGGTGGGCGTTATGAATGAGGCGGTCCAGGATTGCGTCGGCATAGGTTGGATTGCCAAACATTACAGGGTGCAGCCATTCTCGACAGGATCGTTCACAATGCCCATCGGATCACCCTTCAGGGCGACAGCATGCGAAAGCAAAAAGCGCCCCCGCTCTTGACCGGCGGCGAAAACGGCGAAATCAATCACCCATGAAGACAACCAGGCACCCGAGGACCACCGCCGCCAAACTGTCCGCGACTTAGCTCGGCTTTGTACGTTCTTGGTCAGGTCCAGCTCCAGAAAAGGCTGTTGGTTGCGATGTGGCTGAGCGCCTGATCGAGGAGCAGGACACAGCCGCCCATATCGTCGATGTCTTCCCATTTTCGGCGGTGTGACCAGTAGGCGATGCTGACCTCATCGCCTCTGCCGGTCGGCTTGAGACGGGCGATCGGCGCCTCGGTTGCCAGCAGGTACAGGTGGTAGGCACCTTTGTCCTGGTAGCAGCCAACGCCGCCACCATTGGCCTCGTCGAACGCTTCGATGCCAGGGCCACGTCGTCCTTTTCCATTGTGCAGTCATAGCTGCCGCGGGCCCGGGCAGGCCTGATTCACTTCGCCGCACGGTCATTGCCTTGCAACATGTGCTGGCCGGGATTCGAAGCATGGGATGCTGCACCATCCCAGCGCCGCTGTCGGCGATGCCGTTCCCCAGATCCTGCGCCAGTGGCTTCAAGCGTTGCGCACCTGCTTCACAGCGCCCAGTTGGGAACATGTCCTTGTTCTGATCATGGGAGCTTTGCTGGCGCCGGGCAAGCGGACCGTCAGTTCCTGCCTACGCATGACCGGCCGGGCCGAGGCCGCCAACTTTGCAAGCTACCACCAGATCCTCAACCGAGCCTGCTGGAGCCCCCGCAGCATTGCCAGGCGATTGCTGGGCCTTGTGGTCGAACGGCTCGTGCCAGATGGCCTCATCGTCATTGGCATGGACGACACCATCGAACGACGATGGGGACGCCGGATCAGCGCACGGGGCATCTACCGGGATCCAGTGCGCTCCAGCCATGGCCATTTCGTCAAAGCCGGTGGCCTGCGCTGGTTGAGCTTCATGGTGCTGACCCCGGTGCCATGGACAAGCCTGGTAAAGGCCTTGCCGGTCTTGACCCTGCTTGCTCCGTCCGAGCGATCCGACCATCAACGCGGGCGGCGCCACAAGCTGCTGACCGACTGGGCGCGGCAGGGCGCACTGCAACTCTGTCGCTGGCTGCCGGGGCGCCGCATCATCTTCGTGGGCGACAGCAGCTTTGCCGTCCATGAACTGGCCCATGCCATCACTGCCAGGGCAACGCTCATCAGCCGGCTGCGACTGGATGCCAGCCTGTTTGCGCCGCCGTCAAAGCGGACCACGCGCACCGTCGGTCGGCCAGCGCAAAAAGGTCCAGCGCTACCAAAGCTCAAGACACTCCTGTCCAACCCCGCCACGACCTGGGCCAGGATCATCGTGTCCGCCTGGTATGGCCATGTCGAAGGCAAGACGCTCGAGATCACGTCTGATACCGCCTTGTGGTACAGGCCCGGTACCCCGGTAATGCCGATCCGCTGGGTGCTGGTCCGGGATCCCGATGGCAAACGCGCCCCTCAAGCCTTCTTCAGCACGGACATCCCCTCGAGCCCGCCGAAATCATCGCCCTGTTCGTCCGGCGCTGGCAGATCGAGGTCACGTTCGCTGAGACCCGTGCCCATCTTGGCGTTGAGACCCAGCGGCAATAGTCCGACAAGGCCATTGCACGAACCACCCCGGCATTGCTCGGGCTCTACAGCTTCATATCGCTATGGGCCTGCGATCTGCTCACCGGCACTACCACCCCATACACCGCAGCGTGGTACCGAAAAACCAGCCTGACGTTCAGCGACGCCATCGGCGCCGTCCGCCTCGCAATCTGGGTCGGCGATATTAATCAACACTCCCCGCCAAACCGGGAGCGACAAAATATCCCGCAAGAGCGCATCCTGCGAATGGCCCAAGCTCTGTGCTTCGCCACCTAATACTAAAGGATCTGACGGCTGACTCTCTTGGGATACCGGAGTGAGCGGAACCGTGATTCCATTGGGGCGAGGAGGATTCGCGCCATGGGATCAGCGATCAAGATGCGGACGGACTATTCGGCAGCCGAGTTGCGGCGGCTGGCCAAGAGTTCGAAGGATAGCAAGCAGAGCCGTCGGCTGCTGTCGTTGGCAGCGGTTCTCGACGGGATGAGCCGTGAGGATGCGGCCCGGGTCGGCGGCATGGACCGGCAGACCCTGCGGGATTGGGTTCACCGTTTCAACGACGCTGGTCCAGACGGCCTCGAGGACGCCTGGAACGGCGGGCCGGAGCCGCGCCTGTCGGTGTCGCAGAAGGCGGAACTGGCACGGATCGTCGAGACCGGGCCGGACCGGGCCGTCGACGGCGTCGTGCGCTGGCGGCGCATTGATCTCCAGAGGCTCATCAAGGAACGCTTCGGCGTCGACTATCACGAGCGCTACGTCGGAACGCTTTTGAAGCAGCTCGGCTTCTCCCATATCAGCGCCCGGCCACTTCATCCGGGCCAGGACGGCGAGATCGTCGAGGCGTATAAAAAAACTTCCCGCGCACGCTGAGCGCCCATCTGGCCGACCTGCCCAAAGGCAAGCCGGTCGAGATCTGGTTCCAGGACGAAGCCCGCATCGGCCAGAAGAATGGCATCGTGCGGCAATGGGCCAGGCGCGGCACGCGGCCCCGTCAGCCGGCCGACCAGCGCTACAAGAGCGCCTATCTGTTCGGCGCCATCTGCCCGGCGCGTGGCATAGCAGCCGGGCTGGCGCTGCCCTTCGCCGACACGGAGGCCATGCAACTTCATCTCGACGAGATCAGCCGCCATGTTGCCAGGCGCGCTCATGCCGTTCTGCTGCTCGACCGCGCCGGCTGGCACACCACCGCCAAACTGAAAGTGCCCAAGAACATCACGCTAATCTTCCTGCCGCCCCGCGCGCCGGAGCTGAACCCCGTCGAGAACGTCTGGCAGTATCTGCGCCAGAACTGGCTCTCAAATCGCGTCTTCGAAGGCTACGACGCCATCATCGACGCCGCGTGCGGGGCCTGGCGCGAGCTCATCGAACGACCAAACACCATCACATCAATCGGAATGCGCGAATGGGCTCACGTCGGTCAATCAAATTGACCGTTGGTATAACGTACAAAGTCGAGCTTAGTGAAACAAGCGTCCGCGACTTAGCGGAATCCCTGTCCGGCTTTTGCGAAATGCGCAAGACTGGCGACGTGAAGCGTGGTTGAGACCATGAGCGTTCGTAGTCGTGAAACGAAAGTCGATTCGACGAGACTGTACTGTCCGAGATCTACCGGAATCGATTCGAAGCTTTTGTTGTCAATGAGCGGTTTAAGGCCATCGATAACTGTCGAGCCAGAACTCGACGGTTTTCTGGAACATCCATCATCGTCACGTGGTCGCCTGGCACCGGTATGGCATGAATGGCCCCCTCGCGCAAAACCCTGTCCCACCCCCGCATGGGTGAACTTGCCTCAGGACCCATGGGATTTCTTCGACGTCGCGCCCGACGGCTGAGGAGAGGCCTTTTGGCATAAAACTGGTGGATCTCAACCGGCAGGGATGGAATATCATACAAGTCCAGCGCCCTTTGGAACTGCGCAGCCTTTTCATACATCAAAACCTCGTTGTGGAGATCACGATCGAGAGGTATCGCCCCAACTTGCTTTGCCTTTTCAAGAAGCTGGGCAATTGAACTTTGTCCAGCAAAGCGTTCCAGTACTCCGAAACTCTCATCATCTAAGGATTCAAAAGAATCCAGCAGCACTTCTCGTACCATTTGGGTGGGCGATATGCCCGATGGATTTGCGGGTAACGCAACATCGATGAGAGCGATGAATGATACAGCTTCATCGAGACTCAGCAAGTGCTGGGCAATTGCATAAGCCAAGATTGCACCTGATGAGTATCCAGCAAAGCGATATGGACCCCGTGGCTGGATCTCTCTAATCGCCAGGATCACCTCCGCGGCTATTCTTTCAAGAGTTTGTGGACAAACTGCATTGAAAGGCGGCCATGGCAGAGCGTAGATGGGACAGTCTACGTCCATTTTCTCCACCAAACTGAGGACATAGGAACAATCGCCCGAACCTGTGGGAACAAAGAAGAGCGGTGGTTGTGATCCGGTTGCCTGAACTGAAATCGCTTCCGGAACGCTGGGCTGTTGCTGAAAATGAATCTTTGATGCGAGTTCCTTCAGAACAGGGGCTTGGAAGAGATCGGCAGCGCTAAACTTCAGCCCAACGGCGAGCGTTCGACCGAGCAACTGCACCGCCAGCAGCGAGTGGCCGCCGAGCTCGAAGAAGTGGTCGTGGCGGCCGACCCGCTCGACTCCGAGCAGCTCTTGCCAGATCCCGGCCAGGGCCGTCTCGACCGCGCCGCGCGGCGCCTCGTAGGCCCGCCGCGCATAGGCATCATCGGCCGGCGAAGGCAGCGCCTTGCGGTCGAGCTTACCGTTCGGCGTCAGCGGCAGCGCGTCCAACCGCACGAAGGCCGATGGCACCATGTAGTCCGGCAGCAGACGACTGAGATGGGCCCGCAACGCGGCCGCAAGCTCCACGCCATCGGCCTCGTCCGGTCCTTCCGTCGGCTTCGCCACCACATAGGCGACGAGCCGCTTGTCGCCGGCGCGATCCTCGTGCGCCACCACCACCGCCTCGCGCACCCAGGCGTGCTCGCAAAGCCGCGCGGCGATCTCGCCCGGCTCGATGCGGAAGCCGCGGATCTTCACCTGGTCGTCGTTGCGGCCCCAAAAACTCCAGGTTGCCGTCCGGCAGGTAGCGGGCAAGATCGCCGGTCTTGTACATGCGGGCGCCCGGCTCGCCGCCGAACGGGTCGGCCAGGAACCGCTCCGCCGTCAGCTCGGGACGGTTGAGGTAGCCGCGCGCCACCCCCGCCCCGCCGATATGGAGCTCACCCACCGCCCCGAACGGAACCGGCTGGCCATGAGCGTCCAGAAGATACACCCGCGTGTTCGCGATCGGACGCCCGATCGGGAGGCGGCGGCGGGATGTCGCATCAATCGCGGTGATCTCGCAGACTGTCGCAAAGGTCGTCGTTTCAGTCGGGCCGTAGCAGTGCAATAGATGCTGTGGTCCGTTCTGGCTCAAAACCCGAGCTACTGCTGTCACATCAACCGCATCGCCGCCGACCAATAGCAATCGTAAACTCGCCAGCACCGGGCCTAAATCATCAGCGCTCTGGCTGAACAACCCGGCTGTCAAATGCAGGACCCTAATGCGGTGCTGCTGAACCAGGCTGCGCAGAACCTCTGGCTGCAGCGCATCCGTGTAGGGAATTACAATCAGGCTTGAGCCGTGTAGCAGCGGAGCCCACACTTCCAGTGTACTGATATCAAACGCAGGATTGCCCACCCACGCCACACGATCATTTGAGCCGAACTGCGCATATCCATTGTTGATCACGAGCCGGTTGACAGCCCGGTGAGGCACAACAACTCCCTTGGGAAGGCCGGTCGAGCCGGAGGTGTACATCACGTAAGCGGCGGCCTCGGCGCTCAATACCAGGCCAGGATCTGGACTGGACCCGGTTCCAGTCATCAGCGGCTCAATGGGCAAAACAGGGATTGTGGCCTCAACCAGATCATCACCGCCACTCTCGCTGAGCACTAGGCGTGCTGCACAATCGGCAATCAGCCATTCTTGTCGCGCAGGTGGAAGAGCGCGATCGATCGGGACATAAACTCCGCCCGCCTTCAGGATCGCCAACTGCGCCACCACAAGGGCGACGGAGCGGTCCAGCATTGTCGCAATGCGGTCGCCGGGCTTCACCCCGAGGCCGATCAGATGATGGGCCAGCCGGTTGGCCCGCGCGTTGAGTTCGCCATAGCTCACCCGCTCGTCGTCATGCACCACCGCCACCGCCTCGGGCGTCCGGCGCACCTGTTGCTCGAACAGCTCGTGGATGCAAAGATCCGACGGATAGGCCGCGTCCGTCCGGTTCAGCTCCTCCAAAAGGTAGGTCCGCTCCTCGGCCGGCAGGATGTCGAGCTCGCGCACCGGCTTACTGGGCGCCTGCTCCAGCGCCTCCGCCAGTTGCTCGAGCGCCCGCTGCATGTAGCCGCACACCCGATCCGCAGAGACCGGCTCCACCACCTGTGCGGTGAGGCCGAGCGCCTCGCCATAATCCTCTACCGACAGGGTCAGCGGATAGTTGGTGCGTTCCTCCCCGCCCAGCCATTCCATGCCCGACAGGATATCATCCGTGCCGGAGCCGGCCATGGCCGCCGGCGTGTTGTGGCGGTAGTTCAACAGCGCGCTGAACAGCGGCGCCGGTGCCGCAACGCCGCTGCAGCGTTGCGCCTGCGCCAGCGAGGCATGCTCGTGCGCCAGCAGCTCGGAAAGCCGCGCGTGCGTGGTGCGCACGCTCGCCTCGACCCCGCTGCCGTCCAAGTCAAGCCGCACAGGCAGGGTGTTGATGAACAGGCCCAGCGCCCGCTCGGCGCCTGCACCCGCCTGCATGCGACCGAACAACACCGTGGCGAACACCACCTGCTCGCGCCCGCTGCTCAGCGCCACCACCTGGCCCCAGGCCAGATGGCAAAGGCTCGCCAGGCTCACCCCCAGCCGCCGCGCCTGGGCCCGCAGCCGCTCGTTCAGCGCCTGCGGCAGCATCCGTTGCGCCTCGCCAACCCCGCTGCCGTCGCCATGCACCTCGATCAGCCCGAACGGCAGCGTCGGCTCGTCGATGTCGGCCAGCATCGAGCGGAAGAACGCTTCATGCGCCTTCGCATCGCCTCCCAACCGCGCCTGCGCCACCAGGTTGCGGAACGGCTGCGGTGCGGCAAGCTCATGCCCGCGACCTGCCAGCACGGCCCGCACCTCGGCATGCATCACCTCCAGCGTCGTGTGATCGCCGATCAGATGGTGCAGCAGCTCCAGCAGCAGCCAGCGCCCGCTGCCCGGCTCGCGCGCGATCACGACGCGCAACAGCGGCGCCTGGCCAAGGTCGATGCGGTACTGGCGCGGATCGAACCGCCGCTTCAGCTGCTCGGGACCGGGACCGCCATCCTCATCCAGCTCGACCTCGCACACCTCCAGGACCGCCTTGCGCCACACCACCTGGGCCGGGCTCGACAGCCCCTCCCAGACAAAGGCCGTGCGCAGGATGTCGTGCCGATCCACCACCTGCTGAACCGCGACGAGATAGCGCTCCAACAGATCGCGCTCGGCAAACGCCATTTGCGACACCAGCAGATATGGATCGCCCCGGCTGGCCAGCAGATGATGGAACAGAATGCCGTCCTGCAGCGGCGACAGGCCATAGATATCCTGGATGTTGGCGACCCCGCCCGGCACCGTCGACACGATCCGGTCGATCTCCTGTTGGGTCAGATCGATCAGCGGCAGCATCTGCGGCGTGATCGCCGCGGTCTGTTCGCCGATCAGGTTGGCAGGCACCGCCACCTCGTGATGGCTGCCAAGGCTTGCGGCCAGATCGCAAAGCACCGGCCTGGCGAACAGCGTGCGCACCTCCACCCCGAGCGACAGCCGTCGCAGCCGCTCCATCAGTTGCACCGCCATGAGCGAGTGGCCGCCGAGCTCGAAGAAGTTGTCGTGGCGGCCGACCCGCTCGACCCCGAGCAGCTCTTGCCAGATCCCGGCCAGGGCCGTCTCGACCGCGCCGCGCGGCGCCTCGTAGGCCCGCCGCGCATAGGCATCATCGGCCGGCGAAGGCAGCGCCTTGCGGTCGAGCTTACCGTTCGGCGTCAGCGGCAGCGCGTCCAACCGCACGAAGGCCGATGGCACCATGTAGTCCGGCAGCAGGCGACTGAGATGGGCCCGCAACGCGGCCGCAAGCTCCACGCCATCGGCCTCGTCCGGTCCTTCCGTCGGCTTCGCCACCACATAGGCGACGAGCCGCTTGTCGCCGGCGCGATCCTCGTGCGCCACCACCACCGCCTCGCGCACCCAGGCGTGCTCGCAAAGCCGCGCGGCGATCTCGCCCGGCTCGATGCGGAAGCCGCGGATCTTCACCTGGTCGTCGTTGCGCCCCAAAAACTCCAGGTTGCCGTCCGGCAGGTAGCGGGCAAGATCGCCGGTCTTGTACATGCGGGCGCCCGGCTCGCCGCCGAACGGGTCGGCCAGGAACCGCTCCGCCGTCAGCTCGGGGCGGTTGAGGTAACCCCGCGCAACTCCCGACCCGCCAATGTAAAGCTCGCCCACCGCCCCGAACGGAACCGGCTGGCCATGAGCGTCCAGAAGATACACCCGCGTGTTCGCGATCGGACGCCCGATCGGGAGGCGGCGGCGGGATGTCGCATCAATCGCGGTGATCTCGCAGACTGTCGCAAAGGTCGTCGTTTCAGTCGGGCCGTAGCAGTGCAATAGATGCTGTGGTCCGTTCTGGCTCAAAACCCGAGCTACTGCTGTCACATCAACCGCATCGCCGCCGACCAATAGCAATCGTAAACTCGCCAGCACCGGGCCTAAATCATCAGCGCTCTGGCTGAACAACCCGGCTGTCAAATGCAGGACCCTAATGCGGTGCTGCTGAACCAGGCTGCGCAGAACCTCTGGCTGCAGCGCATCCGTGTAGGGAATTACAATCAGGCTTGAGCCGTGTAGCAGCGGAGCCCACACTTCCAGTGTACTGATATCAAACGCAGGATTGCCCACCCACGCCACACGATCATTTGAGCCGAACTGCGCATATCCATTGTTGATCACGAGCCGGTTGACAGCCCGGTGAGGCACAACAACTCCCTTGGGAAGGCCGGTCGAGCCGGAGGTGTACATCACGTAAGCGGCGGCCTCGGCGCTCAATACCAGGCCAGGATCTGGACTGGACCCGGTTCCAGTCATCAGCGGCTCAATGGGCAAAACAGGGATTGTGGCCTCAACCAGATCATCACCGCCACTCTCGCTGAGCACTAGGCGTGCTGCACAATCGGCAATCAGCCATTCTTGTCGCGCAGGTGGAAGAGCGCGATCGATCGGGACATAAACTCCGCCCGCCTTCAGGATCGCCAACTGCGCCACCACAAGGGCGACGGAGCGGTCCAGCATTGTCGCAATGCGGTCGCCGGGCTTCACCCCGAGGCCGATCAGATGATGGGCCAGCCGGTTGGCCCGGGCGTTGAGTTCGCCATAGCTCACCCGCTCGTCGTCATGCACCACCGCCACCGCCGCGGGCGTCCGGCGCACCTGTTGCTCGAACAGCTCGTGGATGCAAAGATCCGACGGATAGGCCGCGTCCGTCCGGTTCAGCTCCTCCACAAGGTAGGTCCGTCTCGGCGGCCGGGCAGCAGCTCGACGCGGCCGACCGGCTGGCCCTGCATCAGCAACCATCGCCCGCAGCAATGCCAAAAGATAGCCGCGCTGCCGCTCGATCGTCGCTTTGTCGAACAGCGCCGTGGCATAGTGCAGCGATCCGGCGATCTGATCGCCATCTTCGCCAAGGTCGAGCTCCAGATCGAACTTGACCTGATCGAGCCACTCCCCCGCAGCCTCCACGCGCAGCCCCGGCAGATCCAATGACCCGTCGGTGTTGTTCTGCCAGGCCAGCATCACCTGGAACAACGGCGTGTGGTCGAGGGCCCGCGGCGGCTTGACGATCTCGACCACCTGCTCGAACGGCAGGTCCTGATGCTCCTGCGCGGCCAGCGCCGTGCGCCGCGTCCGCTCCAGAAGCTGCGCCACGCTCGGCGCGCCCGACAGGTCGACCCGCAGCGCCAGCGTGTTGACGAAGAAGCCGATCAACTCTTCGATCTCGCGCCGGCCGCGATTGGCGCTCGGCACGCCGACCACGACGTCGTCCTGCCCCGACAGGCGCGACAGCACCGCCGCCCAGGCCGCCAGCACCGTCATGAACACCGTCGTGCCATGCTGGCTGGCCAGCCCCTTGAGCCCGCGCGTCAGAGCCGCGTCGATGACGACCGGCACACCGGCCCCGGCGAACGACTGCTGGGCCGGCCGCGGCCGGTCCGTCGGCAAAGCAAGACGTGCCGGTGCGCCGGACAGGGCGTCGCGCCAATACTGGGCCTGGGTCTGCAGCCGTTCCCCCGACAGCCATTGGCGCTGCCAGGCGGCATAATCCGGATACTGGATCGCAAGCGGCGGCAAAGGATCGTCCTGTCCAGCCTCGAACGCCCGATAAAGCCGACCGAGTTCACGCACCAGCACGCCCATCGACCAGCCGTCGGAGACGATGTGATGCTGGCTCAGCAGGAAGACGTGTTCCTCATCCGATATCCGCATCAGACGCGCGCGCATCAGCGGCCCGCGCGACAGATCGAAGGGAGTGTGCGCCTCCTCACGGCACAGATCCAAAAGCGCGGCTTGCGCATCCGGCCTGTCCCGCAGATCGTGCTCCACCACCGGCAGCCCCGCATCCGGAGGCAGAAGCCAAACCTGGGGCTTGCCCTCCGGTGCGACAAAGACACTGCGCAGCGCCTCATGACGCGCAAACAGACGGTCGAGGCTGCGCCGCCAGGCGCTGCGGTCGAGCGCACCACGCAGCCGCAAGGCCAACGGCATGTGGTAGTTGGCGCTGCTCGGGTCCAACTGCGCCAAAAACCATAGCCGCTGCTGCGCAAACGACAGCACAAGCGGCTCATGACGCGACACGGCCGCAATCGCCGGCAGCTCTTGCGGACCGGAGCGGCTCAACACCTCGACGATGCTTTCCGCCAGATCGCAAAGCACCGGCCGGGCGAACAGCGTGGCTAGCGGCAGCTCGACACCGACGGCCTGCGGCAACCGGCTCATCAGCTGCACCGCCATGAGCGAGTGGCCGCCGAGCTCGAAGAAGTGGTCGTGGCGGCCGACCCGCTCGACCCCGAGCAGCTCTTGCCAGATCCCGGCCAGGGCCGTCTCGACCGCGCCCTGCGGCGCCTCGTAGGCGGCCCGCGCATAGGCATCGTCGGCCGGCGAAGGCAGCGCCTTGCGGTCGAGCTTACCGTTCGGCGTCAGCGGCAGCCCATCCAGCCGCACGAAGGCGCTCGGCACCATGTAGTCGGGCAGCAGGCTAACCAGATGGGCGCGCAAGCCGCCGGCCAGCGCGCCTCCATCGACATCGTCCGCTCCGGCCTCGGGCGCACACACCACATAGGCCACAAGCTGCTTGTCGCCGGCGCGGTCCTCGTGCGCCACCACCACCGCCTCGCGCACCCACGCGTGCTCGCAAAGCCGCGCTGCGATCTCGCCCGGCTCGATGCGGAAGCCGCGGATCTTCACCTGCTCGTCGTTGCGCCCCAAAAACTCCAGGTTGCCGTCCGCCAGATAGCGCGCCAGGTCGCCGCTCCGGTAGAGCCGGTCGCCCTCCACAAAGGGGCTGGCGATGAACCGCTCCGCCGTCAGCTCGGGGCGGTTCAGGTAACCCCGCGCAACTCCCGACCCGCCAATGTAAAGCTCGCCCACCGCCCCGAACGGAACCGGCGCGCCATGACCGTCCAGAAGATACACCCGCGTGTTCGCAATCGGACGACCGATCGGGATCGAGGTCATGCCCTCGACGGATTGGGCGGTTTCGCAGACTGTCGCGAAGGTCGTCGTCTCCGTCGGGCCGTAGCAGTGAATGAGCCGGACAGGACCTTCTTCTTTCAGCAATCTCTTAAATGAGGCAAGATCACTGCGCTCGCCTCCACATAGGAGGTATCTAAGTTGCGATAACGTCGAGGCGATCGATGAGGTATATTGGTTGAATAACGCTGTTGTTAGAAAAAGTGCTGCTACCCGGTGCAGTTTAATCGCCATAGAAAAACTTGAAGCATCTATGACGATATTGGCATCCAGTGCAACAATGCAGCCACCGTTAAGCAGCGGAGCCCACACTTCCAGTGTACTGATATCAAACGCAGGATTGCCCACCCACGCCACACGATCATTTGAGCCGAACTGCGCATATCCATTGTTGATCACGAGCCGGTTGACAGCCCGGTGAGGCACAACAACTCCCTTGGGAAGGCCGGTCGAGCCGGAGGTGTACATCACGTAAGCGGCGGCCTCGGCGCTCAATACCAGGCCAGGATCTGGACTGGACCCGGTTCCAGTCATCAGCGGCTCAATGGGCAAAACAGGGATTGTGGCCTCAACCAGATCATCACCGCCACTCTCGCTGAGCACTAGGCGTGCTGCACAATCGGCAATCAGCCATTCTTGTCGCGCAGGTGGAAGAGCGCGATCGATCGGGACATAAACTCCGCCCGCCTTCAGGATCGCCAACTGCGCCACCACAAGGGCGACGGAGCGGTCCAGCATTGTCGCAATGCGGTCGCCGGGCTTCACCCCGAGGCCGATCAGATGATGGGCCAGCCGGTTGGCCCGCGCGTTGAGTTCGCCATAGCTCACCCGCTCGTCGTCATGCACCACCGCCACCGCCTCGGGCGTCCGGCGCACCTGTTGCTCGAACAGCTCGTGGATGCAAAGATCCGACGGATAGGCCGCGTCCGTCCGGTTCAGCTCCTCCAAAAGGTAGGTCCGCTCCTCGGCCGGCAGGATGTCGAGCTCGCGCACCGGCTTACTGGGCGCCTGCTCCAGCGCCTCCGCCAGTTGCTCGAGCGCCCGCTGCATGTAGCCGCACACCCGATCCGCAGAGACCGGCTCCACCACCTGTGCGGTGAGGCCGAGCGCCTCGCCATAATCCTCTACCGACAGGGTCAGCGGATAGTTGGTGCGTTCCTCCCCGCCCAGCCATTCCATGCCCGACAGGATATCATCCGTGCCGGAGCCGGCCATGGCCGCCGGCGTGTTGTGGCGGTAGTTCAACAGCGCGCTGAACAGCGGCGCCGGTGCCGCAACGCCGCTGCAGCGTTGCGCCTGCGCCAGCGAGGCATGCTCGTGCGCCAGCAGCTCGGAAAGCCGCGCGTGCGTGGTGCGCACGCTCGCCTCGACCCCGCTGCCGTCCAAGTCAAGCCGCACAGGCAGGGTGTTGATGAACAGGCCCAGCGCCCGCTCGGCGCCTGCACCCGCCTGCATGCGACCGAACAACACCGTGGCGAACACCACCTGCTCGCGCCCGCTGCTCAGCGCCACCACCTGGCCCCAGGCCAGATGGCAAAGGCTCGCCAGGCTCACCCCCAGCCGCCGCGCCTGGGCCCGCAGCCGCTCGTTCAGCGCCTGCGGCAGCATCCGTTGCGCCTCGCCAACCCCGCTGCCGTCGCCATGCACCTCGATCAGCCCGAACGGCAGCGTCGGCTCGTCGATGTCGGCCAGCATCGAGCGGAAGAACGCTTCATGCGCCTTCGCATCGCCTCCCAACCGCGCCTGCGCCACCAGGTTGCGGAACGGCTGCGGTGCGGCAAGCTCATGCCCGCGACCTGCCAGCACGGCCCGCACCTCGGCATGCATCACCTCCAGCGTCGTGTGATCGCCGATCAGATGGTGCAGCAGCTCCAGCAGCAGCCAGCGTGTGCTGCCGGGCTCGCGCGCGATCACGACGCGCAACAGCGGCGCCTGGCCAAGGTCGATGCGGTACTGGCGCGGATCGAACCGCCGCTTCAGCTGCTCGGGACCGGGACCGCCATCCTCATCCAGCTCGACCTCGCACACCTCCAGGACCGCCTTGCGCCACACCACCTGGGCCGGGCTCGACAGCCCCTCCCAGACAAAGGCCGTGCGCAGGATGTCGTGCCGATCCACCACCTGCTGAACCGCGACGAGATAGCGCTCCAACAGATCGCGCTCGGCAAACGCCATTTGCGACACCAGCAGATATGGATCGCCCCGGCTGGCCAGCAGATGATGGAACAGAATGCCGTCCTGCAGCGGCGACAGGCCATAGATATCCTGGATGTTGGCGACCCCGCCCGGCACCGTCGACACGATCCGGTCGATCTCCTGTTGGGTCAGATCGATCAGCGGCAGCATCTGCGGCGTGATCGCCGCGGTCTGTTCGCCGATCAGGTTGGCAGGCACCGCCACCTCGTGATGGCTGCCAAGGCTTGCGGCCAGATCGCAAAGCACCGGCCTGGCGAACAGCGTGCGCACCTCCACCCCGAGCGACAGCCGTCGCAGCCGCTCCATCAGTTGCACCGCCATGAGCGAGTGGCCGCCGAGCTCGAAGAAGTTGTCGTGGCGGCCGACCCGCTCGACCCCGAGCAGCTCTTGCCAGATCCCGGCCAGGGCCGTCTCGACCGCGCCGCGCGGCGCCTCGTAGGCCCGCCGCGCATAGGCATCATCGGCCGGCGAAGGCAGCGCCTTGCGGTCGAGCTTACCGTTCGGCGTCAGCGGCAGCGCGTCCAACCGCACGAACGCCGCCGGCACCATGTAGTCCGGCAGCAGGCTAACCAGATGGGCGCGCAAGGAGGCAGCGAGCTGCGCGCCATCGGCCTCGTCCGATCCGGCCTCGGGCGCACACACCACATAGGCCACAAGCTGCTTGTCGCCGGCGCGATCCTCGTGCGCCACCACCACCGCCTCGCGCACCCAGGCGTGCTCGCAAAGCCGCGCGGCGATCTCGCCCGGCTCGATGCGGAAGCCGCGGATCTTCACCTGGTCGTCGTTGCGGCCCAGGAACTCCAGATTGCCGTCCGGCAGATAGCGGGCAAGATCGCCGGTCTTGTACATGCGGGCGCCCGGCTCGCCGCCGAACGGGTCGGCCAGGAACCGCTCCGCCGTCAGCTCGGGACGGTTGAGGTAGCCGCGCGCCACCCCCGCCCCGCCAATGTAAAGCTCGCCCACCGCCCCGAACGGAACCGGCTGGCCATGAGCGTCCAGCAGATACACCCGCGTGTTCGCAATCGGACGGCCGATATGTGGCAATTGGGGCCAGCATGATGGGTCAGCTGCAAGGCGGTGCTCGGCAATGACGTTGACTTCTGTGGACCCGTATTGATTGATCAATCTCGCCTTCGGATGTGCTTCGAAGAACGCCCTAAGCGGTGGAGTGGCCTGCAATTGCTCACCCGCTGTATAGATCTCACTTAAAGAGGGCAGCAGCACTCGCTGCGCGCCCCAGACCTCCGCAAAATGGTTCAATGCTACGAATGGGAGGAAAAGTCGCTCGATCGCTCGCTCCTTCACGAATTCGAGCAAGTCGGAGAAGTCCCTGCGGGTCTCTTCCCGCAGGAGCACGAGCAGTCCACCGTCCTTCCAACAAATGAACAATTCCTGGGAGGACACATCGAAGTTCAGGGTCGCGAATTGAAGTGTGCGTCGCTTTGACGTGACAACTCCGGCGAGCGAATTCACAAGAGCGCCGTGGGACATTTCGATGCCCTTCGGGGTTCCGGTTGAGCCGGAGGTGTAGATGATATAGGCGAGATGGCTGGAGGTCAGGCCAAGGGCGCGCGGGTCGGGGTCGCAGGCGGGCAGTTCGGCCCAGGCCGAGGTGGCCATATCCAGATCGACCACGCTCAGATCGGCGAGCGCCTCGGCGCCGAGGGCGGCGCGGCCGGCGGCATCGCAAAGCAGCAGCCGCGGCGCGGCATCGTCGAGCACCTGCCGCAGCCGCTGAGAAGGATAGGCCGGGTCCAGCGGCAGATAGGCACCGCCGGCCTTGAGGATCGCCAGCAGCCCCACCACCATCGCCGGGCTGCGCTCCAGGCAGATCGCCACCGGCTGGTCCGGCCTCACCCCGAGGGCGATCAGATGATGGGCCAGCCGGTTGGCCCGGGCGTTGAGTTCGCCATAGCTCACCCGCTCGTTTTCATAGACCACCGCCGGCGCCTCCGGCGCCTTGCGCACTTGCGCCTCGAACAGCTCATGGATGCACCGCTCCGACGGATAAGGCGCCGCCGTCCGGTTCAACTCCTCCACCAGATATGTACGTTCGGCGGCCGGGAGGATGTCGACGCGACCGACCGGCTGGCCTGCATCAGCCATCACACCATGCAACAAAGTTTGCAAATGCTGCGTCATGCGGCCGATTTGCTCCGGCGCTAATCGACTGGCATCGAAGTGCCAGCGAAAGCTCCCATCCAGAGCGCAAATTGCCGCATAGGGCTCGGCCCGCTCTGCGGCTCGTCATCAGATCATCAGCGACGGAGCAGCTTTCTGTCGTGACTGTGATGCCAATCGGCCATGGTCGACGCAACCGTAGCGCCTCCGCAACTCGCAATGTCGGGCAGCGCGCGATAAGATCCCGGGCAAAGCCAGCGTGCGCCTTCAGCTGAGCGAGTTCGGCCGCCACCGTCTTGCGCATTTCTTCAAAATCATGTGCAAGGTCAATGGTAACTTCCATCGGCACGACAGGGGCGATCAACACCTTCACCGCCTTAGACCCAGCTTGCGGTCCATCCGAAGCAGGCGTCCATCCCAGTTGAAGGTCGGTTTCTCCCGTGATGCGGGCGAGATAGACCAGCCAAGCGGTTACCAAGTATTCCGTGCGATCGAGTGGGGACAGCTCAGCCAAAGCACTTGGAATGAACGCCGAACTAG
>NZ_JBHUGY010000029.1:0-53448 GCF_042682105.1 Mesorhizobium calcicola | reverse complement strand
GCGCATCACGCTGCCATTGCTGCGCCCCAGCCTGCAGACGGCGATCATCCTGCGCGTCATCCTCGCCTTCGAGGTCTTCGCCGTCGTCGCAGCCCTTGGCGGCACCAATCTGCCGGTGCTGATGGGCGAGACCTACAACTGGCAATTCACGCTGCAGGACCGCAATGTCGCCGCCGCTTCGGCGCTGCTCATCCTGGCCGTCTCGATCGGCTTCACGCTGTTTTTCCTCAGGGTGCTGCGCGTGCCCAAAGAGGCACGGATATGAAGGAGGCGCGCATATGAGCGCGGTCACGCAAGCACCGGCTGCCGCGACCGCCGATGCGCGCAAGGCCGGCGACTGGCTGCTGATTGCCACCGCCATCATACTTTGCGTCTGGGTGCTGTTGCCGATCTACCTCCTGATCGTCAACGCGCTGTCGTCGCCGGGCGAGGTCACGGCCTTTCCCAAGCGCTTCTTCCCGTCCTTTGATTTTGGCAGCCTGTCCTTCTTCATCAATTTCGCCGGCGTCGCCAGGGCGCTGTGGAACTCGGTCCTGGTCGCCACCCTGACGATGATCCTCGCCATCGGCTTCGGCGCACCGGCCGGTTACGCGCTGTCGCGCTTCGACTTTCCGGGCAAGGGAACCTTCCGCTTCCTGGTGCTGATGACGCGCGCCTTTCCGCTGCCGCTGCTGGCATTGCCGCTGGCGGTGATGTTCATCCGCACCGGTCTCGACGACACCGCCATCGGGCTGGCGCTGGTCCACACCACGCTGGCGCTGCCGTTCGCCGTGCTCGTCACCTTCTCGCTGTTCTCCGGCATTCCGGTCGAGCTCGAGGAGGCGGCGTGGACGCTCGGCTGCACGCGCTGGCAGGCCTTTCGCAAGGTCATCCTGCCGCTGGCGCTACCCGGTATCGCGGCCTCGGCGGTGTTTGCCTTCACCATCTCCTGGAACGAGGTGTTTGCGGCCGCCGTGCTGACCATCGAGAACCGCACGCTGACCGCCTTCCTTTTGCAGAGCCTTGGTGAATCGCCGCTCTATCTCAAATTCGCCGGCGGTGCGGCGCTGGTCGTACCGGCGCTGATCTTCATCTTCGCCGTCAGGAAATATCTGTTCGCCATGTGGGGGATCGCCAACCGATGACGCGCGACACGGAGACCGCTCATGGCTGAAATCGCGATCAAGGGCGTGGCCAAGCGCTTCGGTGGCTTCACCGCGCTGCATCAGGTCGACCTCACCATCGCCGATCAGGAATTCATGGTGCTGCTCGGCGCATCGGGCTGCGGCAAGACCACGCTGCTGAGGATCGTCGCCGGGCTGGAGACGCCGAGCCAGGGCGAGGTCTGGATCGGCGGCCGCCGCGTCGACCATCTGCAGCCGCGCGACCGCGGTATTGCCATGGTGTTCCAGAACTATGCCGTCTTTCCGCATCTGACCGTGTTCGAGAACATTGCCTTCGGCCTGCGGATGAAGAAATTGCCGCAGCAAGAGGTCGAGCGCCGCGTTGCCCGCACCGCCGAACTCATGCATATCGAGCAATTGCTGAACCGCTATTCCGGCCAGCTGTCCGGCGGCCAGCGCCAGCGCGTCGCCGTCGCCCGCGCGCTCGCCATGGAGCCCGACGTCATCCTGATGGACGAGCCGCTGTCGAATCTCGACGCGCTGCTGCGGCTGGAAATGCGCGCCGAACTCAAGGGCGTGCTCGCCGCCTCCAGGACCACCACCATCTACGTCACCCACGACCAGGTCGAGGCGATGAGCCTGGCCGACCGCATCGCCGTCATGCATCAGGGCCGCATCGTCCAGGCTGCGTCGCCGGTCGAGGTCTACCGCAATCCGGCCGCGCGCTTCGTCGGCTCCTTCATCGGCAATCCGCCGATGAATTTCCTGCCCGCGACGAAGACCGCGAACGGCAGCTGGAGCGTTGCCGGGCTGACGCTCCCCGGCCCCAAATCAGACAGGCAGAAGCTGGAATTCGCCATCCGCCCCGAGGACGTCGATGCCGGCGGCGAGGGTCTGTACGCCACCGTGCGTGTCATCGAGCCGCTCGGACCGCACACGCTGGTCACCTGCGATGTCGAGGGCGGCCTGTTCCGCGCCATCTTGGAATCGAATGCCAGCGTCAAGGTCGGCGATCACCTGCGCCTGGCGCCCAAACCCGACCGCATCCGCTGGTTCGATCCTGAAACCACCAATGCCCTTTGACATCGAAAGCCCACGAACATCCATGACTGCTTCTGCCACCAACGACATCATCGCCCGCGCCGTCGAGGTGCTGAAAGAGAACGACCAGGGCGCCTACACCGTCCCGACCAAAGGCCTTTATCCGTTCCAGTGGAACTGGGATTCCTGCCTGACCGCGCTCGGCCTTGCCCACTATGACGAGGCGCGCGCATGGACCGAGATCGAGACATTGTTCGCGCACCAGTGGCCGGACGGCATGGTGCCGCATATCGTCTTCCATGTCTGGAACGACGGCTATTTTCCCGGCCCGGAGGTCTGGCGGACCGGCCGGCCGACGGCCACCTCCGGCATCACCCAGCCGGCCGTCGCCGGCTTTGCAGTGCGCCGCCTGTTCGACCGCGCTAGGGACAAGACGCTCGCAAGAGAACGCGCCAGCGCGCTGCTGCCGAAGATCGATGCCTGGCATCGATGGTTCTACGAAACCCGCGACCCCAAGGGCGAGGGGCTGGTCGCCATCATCCATCCCTGGGAGTCCGGCCGCGACAATTCCATCGACTGGGACGATGCCTTCGAGCGCGTGCCGACCGAAGGCGTCGAGCCCTACATCCGCCGCGACACCCTGCACGCCGACCCGGCGCACCGTCCGACACGGGAACAGTACGACCGCTACATCTGGCTGGTGCAGCACTTTCGCGGGCTTGGCTGGGACAATGCCAGGCTGCATGACGCCTCGCCGTTCCAGGTCGTCGATCCCGGCTTCAACGCCATCCTGATCCGCGCCGCGGCCGATCTTGCCGATCTCGCGCAAGCGCTGGGCGACACCGCGATTGCCGCCGCCAATCGTGCCCGCGCTGAAAAAGGCCTGGCGGCGATGGAACGGCTTTGGAGCGATGCGCAGGGCCAGTATCTTTGTCTCGACCGCATCACAGGAAAACGGATCGACAGCGCCTCCGTCGGCGGCATCCTGCCGGCCTTCGCGGCCATCCCCACGGCTCGTGCGCAAGCGCTGGCCGCCACCGTCGAGCGCCTTGCCGCCAACGCGCGCTACGTCGTGCCGTCGCATGATCCCGGCGATCCACGCTTCGATGCCAAGCGCTACTGGCGCGGCCCGGTCTGGCTGGTGGTCAACTACATGATATCAGACGGTCTTGCCGCAGCCGGCCACAACGACGCCGCGCGGCGCATCACGCAATCCAGCCTGGACCTGATCAGGGAAAGCGGCTTTGCCGAATACTACGATCCGCTCACCGGCGAACCGCTCGGCGGCGGCCGCTTCACCTGGACGGCGGCGATGGTGATCGAATTTCTGCGCCACGCGAGCTGAATACTTGCGGCCCGCCGTATCGGTCTCTATTCCTCTGCTGCTACAAGAATCCTTCGCAAACGGCCATCTATACTGGCGACCGGCATTCGTTCGAGCGACGAGAGGCGCGGCTTGGAATTTGACTTGAAAACCATCGAGGCGCTTGCGCCCGACCAGGCGTCGTTGAGCGCCGCTTCCAAGTTGACCAAGCAATCGAACTGGCCACGGCTCGAAAAGAACGAACAGCTCGCTCTCATCTGGGGGGAATGCCAGGGTTCCGGCTCCAATCCCTACCGTGTGGTCGTCGACACCGGCGACCATGGCTACAAATGCACCTGCCCGTCGCGGAAATTTCCCTGCAAGCACACTTTGGCGCTGATGTGGATCGCCGCCACCGCGCCAGCCAGTTTTGTCGCCGCCGGCTCGACGCCGGAATGGGTGAACGATTGGCTCGGCCGCCGCAGGAAGCCCGCGTCGCAGCCGGTGGCACCGGCACCCGGTGCGGGCGGCAAGAGCATCGTCGAAGCCTCGCGCGACGAAAGCGCTGTTGTCGAGGACGCGGCCGCGGCCGAGCGCCGCGAGGCTGCGCAGCGCAAGCGGGCGGAAGACACGCGTTCCTCTGTGTCGGCAGGCCTGGATGAACTGGATCAATGGATCGCCGACCAGCTGCGGCTTGGCCTTGCCGGTTTTGTCGACAACAGCAGCGATCGCTGCCGCCGGATTGCCGCGCGGCTGGTCGACATGAAGGCGACGGCACTTGCCAGCCGCATCGACGAGATACCGTCACGGCTGATGGCGCTGCGCGGCGAGGAGCGCCCGGACGCGGCGATCCGCGAGCTCGGCAAGCTTGTGCTGCTGGCCAAGGCCTGGCGATCGGCACCCGACGACCCGGAACTGAGGCGGCTCGTCTCGACCTCCGAGAGCCGCGAACAGGTGCTGGCCAATCCCGATGCGACACAGGTCGAAAGCGTCTGGGAAGTGCTGGGCGAGAAGATCGAGCCGCGCCGTGACGGTCTTGTCAGCCATTCGACCTGGCTGCTCGACCTGAACGGCGCCACCTCGCAATTTGCCCTGCTGCTCGATTATTTTCCGGCCTCGGCCGGTCGCCGGTCGAACGCGTTCACGCCAGGTGACCGTTTCGATGCCCGGCTGGTCTTCTATCCGGCGCGGCAGCCGCTGCGGGCATTGGTGGCGGATCGCAAGGGCGACGTCTCGTCCGGCCCGTGGCCGGATTTCAGCTTTGGCGCGTCGGATCCGCTGGCGGCCCATGTCGCTCGCCAGGACGCCGCGCCCTGGGTCACCGATTGCCCCGTCATGCTGCCGCCCGGAGCGATCCTGCTGGACGATCGGGGTGCCGCCTGGTGGCAGGCCGCGGGCGATCCGCACGGCATCGCCTTGCCGATCGCCGATACCGTCAATCCAACGCTGCTCGGGCTGGACCTCAAGGCAACGGCCGCACTTTGGAACGGCAGCCGGCTTGAGCTGCTGGCGGCGCAAAGCGGATTCGGGAGGCTTGATCTGTCGTGAATGAGATCGAGCAGACCGGCCTGGCGACGATGCGCGATTGCTGGATCACCGGCGGGACTACCTTCGATCTGGCTCCGGCCGCGTGGAAGGAGATCGCCGCCAGTGCCAGTCCCGACGAGCGTGAACGCCGGCTGCTGGCAATCGCCGCGCAGGCCCTCGACATTGCCTTGCGGCCAGCGGCGCCGAAGGCGCTGAACCGACGGCCGCCACTGCCTGAACTTGCCTTGCCGATGCTGCCGGAGCGGCTGCGGCCGCTTTTGCGAGCCGCGCTGAAGCATGCAGCCGACGCAAGATCCAAGACACGCGTGGCAACGCTCGTCGCCAGCCGAGGCTTCGTGCTGCATCCAATGGATTGGATGCCCGCCCCGTCATATCAGGAAAGTCCGGACGTTTATGCGCCCTGGGTCGACTGGCAGGCAGGTGTGGATGGCGAAAAACAATCCCGCCGGGAGCAGCTGACCGCGGAAACCTGGGATGACTTCTATCCCGCCGCGCGCCGTACCGCGCTGGCCGATTTGCGCCGCACCGCTCCGGCTTTGGCCAGACAACTGATCGAGGCCAAGGGATCAAGTGAGCCGGCGGAGGTCAGGGTTGCACTCATCGAACTCATGACGTTCGGCTTGGGCGCCGATGACGTGCCATTCCTGAAGAGCCTTTCCGCCGATCGTTCCGCCAGGGTGCGCGAAATGGCTGCCCGGCTGCTGGCAAGGCTGGGAGAGCATGGCAACCCGGGCGATGGCGGGGCGGAGGATCCGACAGCCGAACTCGCCGCCTTCATCACGGAAGGCAAATCCGGTTTCATCCGCCGCCGCACCACCTACGCGCCGGCAAAGCTCAAATCGCCGGCACAGGAAAGACGCCGCGCCGAACTGTTCGAAACCTGCAACCTGGTTGAGCTTGCCGCGCGCTTTGGCGTCACCGAGTCCGATTTCATTGCGGCTTGGCAATTCGGCACCGACAACAATGCCGACATCCTTGTCGCTCGAATGGTCGCCGCGTCAGGCAGCGATGCCGCGGTGACGCATATGGCCGATGCGCTTGTCGCCGAAGGCGGCAAGCCGGCGCTTTTCGTCCTCCACCTTATGCCGCGTCTGGACAGCCGCAGGAAGCGTGTCCTGGTCAGGCTGATCCTGAAAGACACGCAATATCTTGGTGCGCTCACCCTGGCCGAAGGCGTCGAAGCAGGCTGGCTGGAATGGGGCGACCTGACAAACGGCCAGACGCTGCCGGCATTGCGTTCCGCCGTTGCGGGAAACGACGAGCCCTTGAAGCGAAGCGCCGACCAGATACTGGAAACGATGGGCCTTCTCGCGACAGCGGCGACGGCGGAAAAATTGATCGGGGACGTTGTTGCGGCGGGCATGGCTCCGGCGGCGCCTTCGCTCGGTCTTCTGCGTCTCAACGCATCGCTGGCCGGGCCCAGAACCAACACATGATCACCGACAGATGATCAATCCGGAGAACAGCAAATGAACGCAGCCATCCGTCTTCCGGTCGAGCAGGCCTACGCCGCCGAGTTGCAGGCGCTCTCGCGCAACGACGACCGGCAAAAGCCCGCCGGATGGAGCCTTTCGCCCAAGGCGGTTCTCACCTATCTGCTCGGCGGAAAGGCCGATGACGGGACGCTGATAACGCCCAAATATGTCGGCCGCCGGCGGCTGATGGAGACCGCCGTGGCGACGCTCGCCACCGACCGCGCGCTGTTGCTGCTCGGTGTTCCCGGCACGGCCAAGTCCTGGGTGTCGGAGCATCTCGCCGCCGCCATCATGGGTGACTCGACATTGATCGTGCAGTGCACGGCCGGCACCGACGAGAACCAGATCCGCTATGGCTGGAACTACGCGCAGCTTCTTGCCAAGGGCCCGAGCCAGGAGGCGCTGGTGCCGACGCCGCTCTACCGCGCCATGCAGGACGGCAAGCTGTGCCGCCTCGAGGAACTGACGCGCATGGGGTCGGATGTGCAGGACACGCTGATCACCGTGCTGTCCGAAAAGATGATGCCGATCCCGGAACTCAACACGTCGATCTACGCGCAACGCGGCTTCAACATCATCGCCACGGCCAACAACCGCGACAAAGGCGTCAACGAGCTGTCATCGGCACTGAAGCGCCGCTTCAATGTCGTCGTGCTGCCGTTGCCCGAGGACATGGCGGAGGAAGTGGCGATCGTCTCGAAGCGGGTCGGCGAGATGGCTGGCGGTCTCGACCTGCCGGTGCCGAAGAATGTCGGCGAGGAGATCGCCCGGGTGCTGACCATCTTTCGCGAATTGCGCTCCGGTGCCACATCAGACGGCAAGGTCACGTTGAAGACGCCGTCCGGTTCGCTGTCCACGGCGGAGGCCATCGCCACCATGGTTGGCGGCCTCAGCCAGGCGGCCTGGTTCGACAGCGGCAAGCTCGGCGCCGAAGGCCTGGCCGCCAGCCTTGTGGGCGCGATCATAAAGGATCCGGTGCAGGACAAGCTGGTGCTGGAGGAATATCTGGAAACCGTGCTCAAGAAGCGGCCCGATTATGCCGGCTACTATTCGGCGTTGAACGCGGCGATCTGACGCCATGGCGCTGAGCGACGTTTCCTACTTCGGCATACGCCATCACGGGCCCGGCTCCGCCGACAGCCTGGTGCAGGCGTTGCAGGACTTGAAACCGGTCGCCGTGCTGATCGAAGGGCCGGCCGATGCCTCCGCGCTGCTGCCGCTGCTTGCCCGCCCTGAGATGCAGCCGCCGGTGGCGCTGCTCTGCTATCCGGAAGACGATCCGGCCTCGACGAGCTTCTGGCCCTTCGCCGAGTTCTCGCCGGAATACCAGGCGGCCCTGTGGGCTGTCGGCAACAACGCGGCCTTGCGGTTCATCGACCTGCCGTCATCGGCCCGGGTTGCGGCGGTTGATGATGCTGAGGATGCTGATGCCGGCGAAGCGGAACCCGGTGTCGACGAAGGGACGGCTCAGCATGTGCGTGATCCGATCGGGACGCTGGCGCAGGCGGCCGGCTATGAGGATGGCGAGAGCTGGTGGTCCGATATCATCGAGCAGAATCCGCAACCGGGTCCCATCTTCGCCGCGATATCCGATGCAATGACGACGCTTCGGGACGGCGAAGGTCCGCTTGCCGAATTCGAGGCCCGGCGTGAAGCGCATATGCGGCTTGAAATCATCGCCGCGCGCAAGGAATTCGAGGGGCTGATCGCTGTCGTTTGCGGCGCCTGGCATGTGCCTGCATTGCAGGCGACGCGGCCACAGAAGGACGACCAGGCGCTTCTCAAAGGGCTCGCCCGGCGCAAAAGCACGATGACCTGGGCACCATGGACGGGGCCGCGCCTGGCGCTAGGCTTCGGCTACGGTGCGGGCGTCGTAGCGCCCGGCTGGTGCAAGCATCTGTGGCAGACGCGTGGGCAAGGCGGAGCCTCGGTCCTGTGGCTCGCGCGCATCGCCACAGTGCTGAGGGCGAAGGGGCACATGGTCTCGACCGCCTCGCTGATCGACGCCGAACGGCTGGCCCGTGCGCTGGCCGCAATCCGTGAGCGGCCAAAGCCTGGCTTCGAGGAATTGCGCGACGCCGCAATCGCCGCCCTGTTCAACGGCGAAGCGCTGCTGTGGGCGCTGGTGGAAGCCGAACTGCTGTTGGGCGCGGATGTCGGTGAAATTCCGCCCGACACGCCGCTGGCGCCGCTGATCGAGGATCTGCAGCGCAACCAGAAGGCGGCGCGGCTGAAGCCCGAGGCGCTGGAGCGCGAACTGTCGGTCGATTTGCGCAGCGAAAGCGGGCTGTTTCGTTCGACATTGCTGCACCGGCTGAACGTGCTTGGCGTGTACTGGGGCAAATTGACCGACAGCGGACGCAGCCGCGGCACCTTTCGCGAGCGATGGGCGCTCTCGTGGGAGCCGGAATATGCCGTTCGCCTGGTCGAGAACCTGATCTACGGGCCGACCATCGAGAAGGCCGCCAATGGCCGGCTGATCCAGATGATCGGCGCGGCGACATCTCTCGACGCGCTGGCGGGACTGGTTCAGGGCGCCATCACGGCGGACCTGTCGGAAGCGTCGACCGCAGGTCTCGTGGCGTTGGAGGAACGAGCGGCGCACAGCAGCGAATGCCTGGAAATCCTGGCATCGGTGCCGCCGCTCGCCGACATCATCCGCTATGGCGAGGCGCGCAAGACGGAAACGGCCCGCCTGTCCGGTCTGCTGGAGCGGCTGATCATCGAGGGCGGGATCGCGCTTGCCTATGCCGCCCGCGACCTCGACGCCCAGGCTTCGGCGGCGCTGGTTGGCGCGATGCGCAAGGCCGATGAAGCGATCACGCTCGTCGAGCCCGGACAGGACGTGCTGGACGCTTGGCGCAACGGACTGGCCGCGGTGCTCGATGGATCGCGATCGACGGCGCTGGTCGCAGGCTGCGCCGCGCATCTGCTCTACGAAGCCGGCCATCTGTCCGCCGACGCGGCGGCGGGCCTGATCGCACGGCGCCTGTCGCCGGGAACGCCGGTCGCGGAGGCGGCAGGGTTCTTCGAAGGCTTCTTCAGCACCGCCGGCCAGCGGCTCATCTATGACGAGGCGTTGCGCGGCGCGGTCGATGCCTGGCTTACATCCCTCGACGAAGATGCCTTCATTGCGCATCTGCCGCTGCTGCGCCGGGTCTTTTCGCATCTGGACTCGATGGAGCGGCGGCGGTTGATCGAAGCGGTGCTCGGCCGCGCCGCGCGCCTGCCGGCCGGACTCACTCCGACACCCGATGGTGACGACGCGTGGCGTCGCCATCTGGAACGACTTGGACCGTTGCTGAAGGGCGGGAACGGCAATGGATGACGAGGCCGAAATGCGCGAACCGGTCCAGGCGGGCGACGAACGGGAGCGCCGCTGGCGCCTGGCGATCGGCGCCGATGACGAAGCCTCGTCAGCGCTTTCCGATACCGACAAGCGGCTTTCGGCGGCGCTCGACGCACTCTACGGCGATGGTGCCGGCGATGCGGCCGCCGATCCGCGCAAGCGGCGCGGCGGGCTCGGCCGCTCGGCGCCTCGGGTCGCGCAGTGGATGGGCGATATCAGGTCGTTCTTCCCGGCGCAGGTCGTGCAGATCGTCCAGAAGGATGCCTTCGAGCGCCTCAACCTGAAGCAGATGCTGATGGAGCCCGAGTTCCTCAAGGCGATCGAGGCGGACGTCAATCTCGTTGCCGACCTGATTTCGCTGCGCTCGGTCATGCCGGCCAAGACCAAGGACATCGCGCGTACGATCATCGCCGACATCGTCGCCAAGCTGATGCAGCGGCTGGAGCAGAAGACGGCCGAGGCGATCCGCGGCGCGCTCGACCGGTCGCAGCGCACCAACCGGCCACGCCAGCGCGATATCGACTGGTCGCGCACCATCTCGGCCAACCTTCGCCACTACCAGCCCGAGCATAAAACCATCGTGCCGGAGAAGCTGGTCGGCTTCCTGCGCAAACAGCGAAGGCTGGTCGATCTGGACGAGGTCGTGCTGTGCGTCGACCAATCCGGCTCGATGGCAAGCTCGGTGATCTACGCCTCGATATTCGCCGCGGTGATGGCCTCCTTGCCGGTCGTGCGGACCAGGCTCGTCTGCTTCGACACGGCCATCGTCGATCTCACAGAGGAACTCAGCGATCCCGTCGAAGTCCTGTTCGGCGTGCAACTGGGCGGCGGCACGGACATCAACCAGGCCGTCGCCTATTGCGCGGATCGCATCGAACGGCCGACCAAGTCGCATATGGTGCTGATCACCGACCTTTATGAAGGCGGCAACGGTCAGGAATTGCTGCAGCGGCTTGCCGCGCTGGTTCGGTCCGGCGTCAATGTCGTGGTGCTTCTGGCGCTGACCGACCAGGGCAGGCCCGGTTACGACCCCAAGATGGCCGGTTCGGTGGCAGCGCTCGGCGTTCCGGTCTTTGCCTGCACGCCGGATCTGTTTCCAGACCTGATGGCGGCGGCATTGCGTCGCGAGGATATCGGCGCATGGGCGGCCGGCGCCGACATCAAGCTGGTTCGCGCCGAGGCAGACACGCCGGAGTGAAACACAGCACAATAGCCTCCAGAGCCGCCAGGGGATGTGCTTGGCGACTCTGGATGGTTGATCGAGCTCAGCCGAATTTCGGGTCGAGGCTGCCAGACTTGTAGCGCTTGGCCATTTCGGCGACCGGCAGCGGCTTGATCTTCTGCGCGTTGCCGGCGGTGCCGAACTGCTCGAAGCGCTCCTTGCAGAGCTTCCTCATCGCCGCCATCGCCGGCGTCAGATATTTGCGCGGATCGAACTCGCTCGGGTTCTCGGTCAGCACCTTGCGGATCGCGCCGGTCAGCGCCATGCGGTTGTCGGTGTCGATGTTGATCTTGCGCACGCCGTGCTTGATGCCGCGCTGGATCTCCTCGACCGGGACGCCCCAGGTCGGCTTCATCTGGCCGCCATATTTGTTGATGATCTCCTGCAGATCCTCCGGCACCGAGGACGAGCCGTGCATGACCAGATGCATGTTGGGCAGCCGGCGGTGGATTTCCTCGATGACGTTCATCGCCAGAACCGCGCCGTCCGGCTTGCGCGAAAACTTGTAGGCGCCATGGCTGGTGCCCATGGCAACCGCCAGCGCATCGACATGGGTGTCCTTGACGAACTCCACCGCCTGTTCCGGGTCGGTCAAAAGCTGGTCGTGGCTGATCTCGCCTTCGACGCCGTGGCCGTCTTCCTGTTCGCCGCCGCCCATCTCCAGCGAGCCGAGCACGCCGATCTCGCCTTCGACGGACACGCCGCCCCAATGCGCCATGTCGACGACGCGCCGGGTGATGCCGGAATTGTAGGCGTAGTCGGCCGGCGTCTTGCCGTCTTCCTTCAGCGATCCGTCCATCATGACGGAGGTGAAGCCGTACTGGATCGCGGTGACGCAGGTGGCTTCGTTGTTGCCATGGTCGAGATGCATGCAGACCGGAATGTCGGGGTGGATTTCGACCAGCGCGTCGATCAGCTTGGCCAGCACCACGTCATTGGCATAGGCGCGAGCACCACGGCTCGCCTGCAGGATGACCGGCGACTTGGTCTCCTCGGCGGCCTCCATGATGGCGAGGCCTTGTTCCATGTTGTTCATGTTGAAAGCGGGTACGCCGTATCCGTATTCGGCGGCGTGGTCGAGCAATTGTCTCAGTGTTATGCGAGCCACCCAATAGTCTCCCGTATCTGGTTTCAAGCGCAACGTCGCGGGCCGGCCGGTCACCGGTCGGCCCGTGATGCTTCTGGCCGGATTTCAGGCCAACCGCAACCTTCTGCGGTCCTGTCGATCGCAATTCTTGTTGCAGGGCTGAAATCCGGCCTGTTTTGATGTCTCAGGCCGCGATCAATTCCCGGGCCGCCAGGATCTGCACGCAGGCATCGGCCGCTTCCTTGCCCTTGACGGTGAAGTGCTCGAAGAAGAAGCGGTGATGCTCGGCGCTGTCATGGTAGTTGTGCGGTGTGAGCACCGCCGACAGCACCGGCACGCCGGTCGACAGCTGCACGTTCATCATGCCGTCGATCACCGCGCTGGCGACAAACTCATGCCGGTAGATGCCGCCATTGACGACGAACGCCGTGCCAAGGATCGCGGCATAGCGGCCGGTCTGAGCCAAGGTCTTGGCGTGCAGCGGAATCTCGTAGGCGCCGGGCACGTCGAAGACATCGACGGCGAAGCGCTCACCGCCGAGCAAGGCCAGCTCCGCCTCGAAGGCCCGCACGCACTGGTCGACGATGTCGGCATGCCAGCGCGCTCTGACAACGGCGATGCGGGTTGTTTCATAGTCTTTGTGGGAATGCTGATTCATGGGTCCATCCTTCCGTTTCGAACCAGAATCAGGACGCACGATACAAAATCCGGCCCGCCAAGGCGGTCCGTCTTTCGTTTCGCTCTCTTCCATCCGGACTCTAACCGTCGGCTCCGGAATCACACCGGATCTGCTGACCTCTCCGGCAAACCGGAGAGCGCTCGCGGGCTTGGGTCCCGCGCATGACCCCGAAAACCGAAACCGGTTTTCGGAAAGGAATCATGCGCAACTGAGAGTCCTTACCGCCGGTGGGGACTTTCACCCCGCCCTGAGAACTTTAACGCCGGTTGTATGGAAGGGCAGGGCGCTGCTGTCAACCGCGTGAAGGTCCTGGCCCATCACGTTCTGTCGACTAAGGTGTGTTGAGATTCAGGTCAGGCCGAGTCGAAAACGGTGGATTCCGAGAACCGGAGCGGAGCGTACTTTTGGTACGTGAACACCGGAAGCGCAGGAAGCCGCCGTTTGCAGGCCGGCATCACCTGAATATCAGTACACCTTAGCGCCATGCCGCCGCTGCAGCGGCAACCAGCATCAGCAATGCCGCAACCGCCGCGCAGGTGGCAAAGCCGAAAGTCGAATAGAGCGGCCCGAAGCCGGTGGTGCCGACGAACACCGCCAGATAGGTCACCGCGCTGTTCAGGCCCATGATCGTGCCGCGCCGCGACGGATCGAGCGCCGACAGGCGCATCACCAGGACGTTCAATCCGAAATGATTGGCAAGCCCCCAGACCGCCACCATGGCGATGGTCAGGCCGAAACTGCCGCTTGTCGCGGCCATGGCGACATAGACGATGGCGACAAGAAGATAGGCGAATGGCATGACACGGCGCGCGCCCAGGCGATCGATGACGCCGTCGAGGAGGGCAGCCGTGCCGAAGCCGATGCCATAGGCGAGTGCTGCCCAGCCGTTGGCGCTCACCGGTCTCCCCAATCCGCTGTGAAGGTGATCGCCGAGATAGCCATAGACGCCGTAGAAGGCGGTCATGAAGGCGGCACAGGCGATGAGCAGCGGCACGATGCCGGGAATGCCGAGCGCGCCCAGCGGCGTCGGCGCCGGACCGCTCTTCCTGGTGTCGCTCAGCGACGTCATTGTGAGACCGGCCAAGGCAATCGTTGCAAGCAGCGCTACCGCGGCGAAAACGGCGCGCCAATGCACGAGATCGGCAAGCACGGCCGATAGCGAAACGCCGGCGACCATGCTGAGCGTCCATCCGGTCAGCACGACGCCGATCGTGCCGCTTTCGCGGCCCGGCGGCGCGATGGCCGCCGCACTCGCATAGATAGCCGGCATGGCGATACCGGCAGCGATACCGGCGACAGACTGGGCCACGACCAGCGCCGCGACCGTCGGTGCCGCGGCACTGGCGACGAGTGCTATCGCCAGCAACAGCAAAGCGCCCTGCAGCATCCGGCGGGCGCCAACCCGGTCGATGTAGCGCGCCAGGAACAGCGCGCTTGCGGAGGTGCCGAGGCCGAACGCGGCGGCCGCAATCATGACCACCGGCACGCTTGTCGCAAACGACGAGGCCACGGCCGGAGCGATCGGGCCCAGGACGAGCGAATTCGAGCCGATCACGGCGATGCAGCCGGTCAGGAGATAGGCGAGGGCCGGGATCGGCGCCCGCGCGGTCAATGATGCAACTTGATCGGTGTTCGACATATGACCATAATGACCGTATTAAATTCAGCAGCAATCGAGGATTTCAACATGGACGAAGAAACAGATGGCATTCTGCAGAACAGGTCTGCGGCCCGTGAGCTCGACGCAATTGACCGAAAAATATTAGGCGTTCTGGTCGATGACGCGACGGTCAGTTATGCCGAACTCGGTGATCGTGTCGGGCTTTCACCGCCGGCCGCGCATGAGCGCGTCAAGCGCCTGCGGCGCAGCGGCGCCATCCGCAACACAGCCGCCATCATCGATCCCAAGGCGGTGAAGAAGCCGTTGCTCGCCTTTGTCCATATCGACACCAGGGGCTGGGGAAAGACGCCGGAACTGATGGCGGTTTCGCAATATCCGGAAGTCGAGGAAATCCACACCGTCGCCGGTGACACCTGCATGTTGCTGAAGGTCCGCACCGAAGACACGAGAGCGCTCGAAGGGCTTCTGGCACGCCTCTACGAAACGCCGGGCGTCACCTCGACGCGCAGCTATGTGGTCCTGTCGACCTATCTCGAGCGGCCGGTGCAGCCTGGCGTCACCGCGCAGTGGCCGACGCCCAAGCATATGGCCGAGCCGCTCTATTAGGTGGCTTGCAGTCAGATCTGGCCGCGCTCGGGAAACATCGCCTTCAGGCCCTCGCGTGACGCCTTGGCGACACCGCGTTCGGTGATCAGGCCGGTGACCAGTCGCGCCGGCGTCACGTCGAAGGCCGGGTTGGCCGCCGGCGTCGTCTCGGGCGAGATGCGCACCTGGGCGATCTCGCCATCAGAGGTCTTGCCCCAGACCAGCGACACCTCGTCGGCCGAGCGCTGCTCGATCGGGATCTCGACCAGCCCGTCATGCACCGTCCAGTCGATGGTCGGCGACGGCAAGGCGACATAGAACGGCACGTGATTGTCGGCGGCGGCGAGTGCCTTGAGATAGGTGCCGATCTTGTTGCAGACATCGCCGTCGGCGGTGGTGCGGTCGGTGCCGACGATCACCATGTCGATCTCGCCGCGCTGCATCAAATGGCCGCCGGCATTGTCGACGATCAGCGTGTGCGGCACGCCATGGCCGGCCATCTCCCATGCGGTCAGCTGGGCGCCCTGGTTGCGCGGCCGCGTCTCGTCGACATAGACGTGGACCGGAATGCCGGCCTCGGTCGCCAGATAGATCGGCGCGGTGGCGGTGCCGTAGTCGACGGTCGCCAGCCAGCCGGCATTGCAATGGGTCAGGATGTTGACGGGTTCACCCTTCGGCTTGCGCGCCGCGATCGCCTTGATGATGGCGAGGCCGTTCTCGCCGATGGCGCGGTTGAGGCCGACATCCTCGTCGGCGATTTCCCTGGCCCGCCGATAGGCAGCTTCGGCCCGTTGTTCGGGAGGCAATGGCCGCAGGAAGCGCCGCATCTCGTCCAGCGCCCAGCGCAGATTGATCGCGGTCGGCCGCGTCTCGTGCAGGGTCTCCCAGACCGCGTCGAGCGCGGCGTCCGACGGATCGTCGGTCATCTGCATGGCGACGCCATAGGCAGCGGTGACGCCAATCAGCGGCGCGCCGCGCACCCACATGTCGCGGATGGCGGTGGCGATGCCGGCCACGCTGCCGATCCTTTCGACGCGGAAATCATGCGGCAGCCAGCGCTGGTCGATGATCTCCACCGAACGCCGGTCGTCGCTCAACCAAATGGTGCGATAGTGGCGGTCGCCGACGTTCAAATGCTGCTCTCCTGTTCGATCAGCGCGGCCAGGGTGCTGACCTCGTCGATGCTGTGGATCTGGCGCCGGTTGACGGCGAGGTGACGGCCGAATTTCAGCGCCTTGGCCTCACAACTGGCGCGCAGATCCTCGTCGGCAATGGTCTCGAAATCGGCATTGTGGGCAAGGCCGAGGATGCGCCGGTGGACCTCGATGCCGGCGAAGCCGAGCAGATCGGTCCAGATCTGGTGTAGCACATGGTCAAGCGCCTGTTCGGCGCCGAGCCTGTCGCCCTGATCCTCGAACAGGCTTTTCTGGTAGAGCATGCCGGTGCGCTCGGTGCGCCACAGATGCGAGAACTCAGCGCGGAACACGACCCAAGTCTCGACGGTCACCTCGAGCAGGTAGGCGCGCATGGCGTCGCGTTTGCCGCTCTGCTCGTGTCCCCGTTGCGAGAAGAACGACATCCAGAAATTGGCAAGCAGCATGCCGACATCGAACGCCATCGGACCGTAGAAGGCGAACTCCGGATCGATCATCCGGGTTTCCCTCTCGGTGACCATGATCGAGCCGGAATGCAGGTCGCCATGCAGCAGCGTTTCGGCATTGGCGGCGAAGCTATGCTTCAGCCGCTGCGCCTCGACCTTGAGGTCGCGGTCGGCGCGCAGTTCGGCGACGATGCCGTCCAGTTGCGGGCTGGTGTGCCGGTTCATCCTAGCGTCGAAATAGGGGTCGGAGAACACCAGGTTCTCGGTGATGTCGCAGAGTTCGACATTGTCGGCGAACAGCGCCAGATCGGCCTTGCGGTCCCTGGCAGCCATATGCAGGTCGGAGCCGCGGAACAGGGTGCGGGCCATGAACAGGCCGATATCCCGGGCAATGTTCGGCAGCTGCCGGCCTTCGATCAGCGCCCGCCGCAGGATGATGTGCGGCGACAGATATTCCATGATGATCAGCGCCTGGGCTTCGTCGAAGTGATAGATCGTCGGCACCGACCCCGGCGCGCGCTCTTCTTGCCGGGTCAGCGCATGGTATTCGAAGAAGGAGCGCTTGAGCGGCAGCGGCCAGCTGTCGCCGACCAAGCGGACATAGGGCAGGGCCTGCTTGACCACCGCTGCACCGCTGGCGCCTTCGACGATGAACACCAGGTTGAGGTTGCCGTCGCCGACCTCGCGGACCTTCCAGGCGCTCGTGTCCTTGCCGATCTTCGCGCGCAACGCCTCGTTGTCGCCAAGGCGGCTCGGGAGCGTCTCGACCGACAGTGCTTCGAACGGCAATTTCTGCGTCATCGTCATCCTCTCGCTTATGCGCTCCGAACATAACGGAGGCATGGCGGCCGGGCCAAGCTAGGAAGCGATCTGGCAATTGTCAATCGTGTTGACAATTGCCGATGTAGCCCATAGCGTCATGTCAGGGAGGAACGTATGGTCGGCGATGCCGTGTTCCGCGCAGAGGGGCTGAGGAAATCCTTTGGCCATAACGAGGTGCTTGGCGGCGTCTCGCTGGAACTGCATGCCGGTGAAGTGACCGTGCTGATGGGCGCCAACGGTGCCGGCAAATCCACCCTCGTCAAGATCATCAGCGGCGTCTATGAGCGCGGCGACGGCACCATGGTCCTCGCTGGTCAGGCCTTCGCTCCGGGAACGCCGGCGGAGGCGATTCGCGCCGGCGTCGTCACCGTGCATCAGAACATCAATGATGGTGTCGTCGCCGATCTCGATGTCGCCACCAATTTGACCCTCGACCGCTTGAGTGGCAGCGGTGCCCCGTTGCTGTTCAATCCGGCGCGCGTGCGTCGCGAGGCCAAGGCCGTTGCCGACCGCATGGGGCTGGCCATCGATCTCAGGGCGCGCGTCAGCGATCTTTCGCTGGCCGATCGCCAGATGGTGGCGATCGCCCGCGCGCTGGCGCATCAGCCGAAAGTGCTGATCCTCGACGAGCCGACCTCCTCTCTGTCCAGCGCCGAAGCCGATCGGCTGTTTGCGCTGATCGACAGGCTGCGCGAGCAGGGCGTCGCCATCCTCTACATCTCGCACCGCATGTCCGACATCAGGCGGCTTGCCGATCGTATCGTCTCGATGCGCGACGGGATCATCTCAGGCGCCTTCGACAAGAAACCGCTCGACTATGAAGGCGCGGTCAACGCCATGCTCGGCCGCAAGATTCACCTCGACCAGATCGTCGTCAGGGATTCGGCCGACATCGTCCTCAAGATCGAGGGTTTGCGCCTGGCGCAAGGCGCCAGGCCGATCTCGCTGACGCTCGGCGACGGCGAGGTCGTTGCCATCACCGGCCTGGTCGGCGTCGGCAAGACGGCGCTGGCCGAGACGCTGTTTGGCGTGCGCAAGCCGCTCGCCGGCACCATGGTGCTGAACGGCAAACCCTATGCGCCGGGATCGACAGCCGAAGCGATCGCCGCCGGCGTGTTCCTCGTTGCCAAGGATCGCGGCGAGAACGGCATCGTCGGCAGCTTCAATATCGAGCGCAATGTCAGCCTGCCGTTCTTGAAGCGCATGTCGAATTTCAGTGTTCTCAAGCGCCGCCTCGAACGCGCCACCGCTCGCCAGCAAATCCGGGAGCTCGGCATCGTCTGCCGCTCCGAGAAGGACGAGATGTCGGAACTGTCGGGCGGCAACCAGCAGAAGGTTATGGTCGCACGCTGGATGGCGCAGGATGCAGGACTGTTCATTCTCGATGAACCGTTTCAGGGCGTCGACATTTCCGCCCGGCGCGACATTGCCGCCAAGCTGAGAGCGAGTGCAAACGGCCGCGCCACGCTGCTGTTCGTCACCGAGCTCGACGAGGCGCTGGAGACGGCCGATCGCATCCTGGTGATGTCCGAGCAGACCATCGTCGGCGAACACCGCAATGCCGATGTCGATCTCGATCGCCTGCTCGCCGAGGTGGCGGGCGGACCGCTGCACAGCGCCGCCTGAGCGCGGCGGCAAATGGGAATTGGAATGGAGAGACCATGGGTTCGAGTTGGGTAAAAATCGCAGCGGCGCGCGGGAGCGCTGAATGACGCTGCGCGACTACGCTATCCGCTACGGCTTCATCGTGCTTTTGTTCGGGCTCGTCGCCTATTTCGCGATCGCCGCCGACGGTTTCGTTTCGCCGCAAAGTGCTGTTTTCATCTTCCAGTCGGTCGCCATCACCGGCGTTCTGGCGCTCGGCGTCACCGCCACGCTCGTCGTCGGCGGCTTCGACCTGTCGATCGGCTCGGTCGCCACATCAGCCATGATGGCGGCGGCCTATGTCATGGTGGTGCTGGAACAGAACGCTCTCGTCGCGGTCGTCGTCTGCCTGCTGATCGGCGCCATTGTCGGTCTGATCAATGGCTGGCTGATCGTCTACATGCGCGTGCCCGATCTCCTGGCGACGCTCGGCATGATGTTCCTGCTCGTCGGTCTGCAGCGCATCCCGACCGAGGGCCGCTCGATCGCCACCGGCATGACCATGCCGGACGGTTCGGTCGCCAATGGCAAGTTCAGCGACGCCTTCCTGGCGCTCGGCCGCCACCGCTTCGACTTCTTCATCCCGAACCTCATTCCGGTCTCGGTGGTGGTGCTGCTCGTGCTCGCCGTGCTGATCTGGTTCTTCCTCGAATACACGCGTTTCGGCCGCATGATGTATGCGGTCGGCAGCAACGAGCGCGCCGCCGAACTCGCCGGCGCGCCTGTCAAGGCATACAAAATCTGGGCCTACGTTATTTCAGGAGTTTTTGCCTCGATCGGCGGCATTTTGCTCGCCGCCCGGCTTGGACGCGGCGACATCGCCTCGGGTAATAATCTGCTGCTCGACGCTGTCGCCGCGGCGCTCATCGGCTACGCGGTGCTCGGCGCCGCCAAGCCGAACGCCTTCGGCACCGCCGTCGGCGCGCTGTTCGTCGGCATCTTGCTGCAAGGCCTGACGATGATGAACGCGCCCTACTACACGCAGGATTTCGTCAAGGGCGTGGTTCTGGTCGTCGCCCTTGTCTTCACCTTTGCCCTTTCGGGCCGGGGCAGGAGGTAGCTTTTCGACCGGAGAGGATTTTGGGTTCAACAAGAGTGGAGGAAACAAGGTGAACATCACAAGAAGACTTCTGGGGAAGGTGGCGCTCGGGCTGGCCGGCGCAACCATGCTGATGCAATTCCCGGCGCTGGCCGCGGACAAGCCGGCGCCTTTCGACAAGCCCGGCGTCAAGATCGCGCTGGTGCGCTATCTCTCGACCGGCGACTTTTTCCAGGCCTATCTCAGTGGCGTCGAGGCGCAGTCGAAGGCGCTCGGTATCGACCTGCGCGTGCTCGACAGCCGCCAGGACGCCGCCCTTCAGTCCGACATGGTCGACCAGGCCATCGCGCTTGGCGTGCAGGGCATCATCATCCAGCACGGCCTGACGGAATCGATGAAGGACGCCGCCCAGCGCGCGGTCGACGCCGGCATCAAGGTGGTGGCTTTCGACGTCAACGTCGAGAACCCCAAGATTCCGCAGGTCGAACAGTCCGACCGCGACTTGGCCCGCCTCGCTCTCGAGCAGGCGGTCAAGGACAATGGCGAGAGCTGGAAGGCCGGCTATGTCTATGTCGCCGGCATCGCGCCGCTCGACCGCCGCAACGAGACCTGGGTCGACGTCAAGAAGAAGCATGCCGGCATTAACGAAGTCGCGATGTTCGGCACGCTCGACAACCCGATCGCCAATTCCGTCGCCAACCAGGCGCGTTCGGTGCTGTCGGCCCACGCCGACATCAAGGTGATGTTCGCGCCCTATGATGAATTCGCCAAGGGCGTGAAGATCGCCGTCGACGAGGCGGGCCTGAACAAGGGCATCAAGATCTACTCGGCCGATATCTCGACGTCGGATATCGCCGCGATGCGTGAGCCCGACAGCGCCTGGGCGGCAACCGCCGCGACCAACCCGGCCGTTGTCGGCCAGGTCTCGGTGCGCGCGCTGGCACAGCTGCTCGCCGGTGAAGATCCGGGCCACAACGTCGTCGTGCCGCCGACGCTGATCACCCAGAAGGACCTCATCGACAAGGACATCAAGAACATGGAAGACCTGTCTGCCAAGCTGCCGCAATTCGCCCATGCCGATGTCGCGATGCCGGCCTGGATGCCGAACCCGAACGCCAAGTAGGGTTCAGCCGAAGACAAAAGAAAGAGCGGCTCTCGGGCCGCTCTTTTCAGATTTGAAGTCTTCTCCCGCAGCCTCTTTGTTAGGGTTTAGGCATACGCGCCTTACAGTCCCCTGGCGCGCGGCTGGGACTGTAAGGGCAAGACTTTGCCTACCGCAGCGCCGCCGCGATGTTGCCGCCGTCGACCGTCGTCACGTCGGCGGTGGTCCGGTCGGCCAGCGCGTGGTGCAGGAAGGCCTGCGCCACGTCCTGCGCCGTCACTTCCTGGCCGAGCAGATTGCCGGACATGTAGTCCTTCTCCGACACGCCGCGCGCGCCCGAGCGGCTGGCGATCATGGCGTCGGTCAAAAGACCCGAGCGGATGCGGTCGGCGTTGACGGCGTTCGAACGGATGCCATACGCGCCATAGTCGAGCGCGTATTGCCTGGACAGGAACAGCGTCGCTGCCTTCGGCACGCCATAGGCGCCAAATTTCGGCCCCGGATTGACCGCCTGCTTGGAGGTGTTGAACAAAAGCACGCCGCCGGTGCCCTGTTCGAGCATGATCCGCACGGCATTCTGCGCCACCGACTGGTGGGCGAAGAAATTGAGCTCGAAACTCCTGCGCAAAAGTGCATCGTCGAGCTCGCCGATGCGGCCTTCCCAGGCAGCACCCGCATTGGAGACCAGGATGTCGACGCCGCCGAACACGGCAACCGCCCTGTCGAATGCAGCACGCACCTGGGCCGGATCGGTGATGTCGGCGGCGACGCCGATCGAATTGTTGCCGGCCTTCTTCGCCGCCTCGGCCGCCTTTTCGGCGTCGAGATCGACGACGACGGCATGGGCGCCGTTGTCTGCGAACAGCTTGGCCGTCGCCGCGCCGATCGCGCCGGCACCACCGGTGATCAGCACCACCTGGCCGGTCAGCGGCTTCGGCTTGTTGGAGGCCAGCTTGGCCTGTTCCAGCGACCAGTATTCGAGCGGGAACAGATCGGCCTTGGCGAGCGGATGGAAACGGCCGACCGCCTCGGCGCCACGCACCGCCTCGATCCACATCTCGCCGACGTCGGAAGCGATCTTCGCGTCCTTCAGCGTGCGGCCGTGGCCGAACATGCCGAGCCCGGGCACCAGCGTCAGCCGCGGCATCTGGTCGAGCATGGTGCGCTTGACGTCGTCGAGGGCATCGTTGGTTTCGAAATAGGCGCGGTAGTCCCTGGCGAAGGCCTCGACGTGATCCTTGACCACCGCCTTGTAGTCGCCGACCTTGTCGGCGTCGGGCGCCGGCAGCGCCATCGGTCCGGTCTTGATGCGGATCGACAGATCGGGCGTCGACACGCCGCGTGCCGCATAGTCGGCGATGTCAGCCGAATTGATGAAATCGACGACCGCATCCGAGGTGCGAAAATCGCTGATCATGCGGTCGAAGCGGCCTTCGCCGCGTGCCACCGCGACGGCGCCGCGCAGCGTCGGCGCAATGGCGGCAGGTGTCGCGAGCCTTGCCGGCAATGCCACCTTTGCCGCCTTGGGTTTGCCGCTTGCGGCAATGAAGTCCTCGGCGACATTCACATAGTGGATCATGCGGTCGTAGGCCTGCCTGGCATCGTCGCCGAAGGTGAAGATGCCGTGCTTGTCGAGGATCAGGCCCTCGACCGTCGGATCGGCGTCAAAAATGTCGGCGGCCGCCTTGGCGAGGTCGAAGCCGGGCATGATGTAGGGCACATAGCCCATCTTGTCGCCGAACACCGTCTTCACCAGCGGCTTGCTATCCTCCTGGTCGACGATGGCCAGGATGGCGGTCGAATGGGTGTGGTCGACGAATTTGTGCGGCAGGAAGGCATGCAGCAGCGTCTCGACCGAGGGGTTGGGCGAGGACGGGTCGATGAGGTTGGCGCGTTGCAGGGCAACCATGTCCTCGTCGGCCAATCTGTTCAGCGCGCGCGCCTTGAGCAGCGGTCTGAGCTTGACCGCCGGCAGGCCCTGCGGCTCGATGACGCCCATGTCCCAGCCGCTGCCCTTGACGCACAGCACGTCCCACTCGTCGCCGACCAGATCGGTGGCCGTCGTCTTGCAGGAGGTGTTGCCGCCACCATGCAGGACCAGCCGTGGCTCGCCGCCCAGCAGCCGGGTCGTGTAGACGCGCAACGCCAGGTCGCGGCCGACACCTTTCCTTGCATAGTCGGCAACGAGTTTTTCGGCTGCGTCGTCGTTCCACAGGTTCTTCATGTTCGCTTCGTCCGGTTGTTGTCTTTGATGGGTGAAACAGGAATGCCGCGACGCTTTGATGACAATGCGCCGGCGAGGGAAATTTGTGTTCTCTAGGAGGCCTTTTCTGTGGTGGCTCCAGCATGATCCAGCAGCCGCTTCGCCATGCGTGCGCCGACCACCAGATGCGTGCAAAGTCCGCCGGCGATCGCCGCGAGCAGCGGTTCGAATTTGCTGTCCTCCTGCACGACCATCAGCCGCCTGGCGATGGCGCGCAGCGAGGCAAGCTCGGCCGAGATCACCCGGCGGTTGTAGCTGCAGTCGAGCACCTTGCCCTCGGCGTCGATGATCTGCCCGGCAATGACGCCGGCGGCGCCTCGGCTGCGCAGCTCCGCCATTTCGCCCGATGTCAGGGCGCCGCATTTGACCAGATGGCTGTCGGCGTCGACCGCACCGACCGAATACAGCGCCATGTCGCATTCACCGACGCCGGACAATTGCTCGCGGATCACCGGCTCGGCACGCAGCGCGCGCGCCAGCTCTTCCGTCGACAGCACCAGCGGCGCGTAGAAGTTGAGCCCCTTGGCGTTCAGCCGCCGCGCGATCTCCATCGTGCATTGGTCGGGCCGGTAGGAATAGGGCGCGCCGAGATTGCCGCACAGCTGCACCACGGTGACATCCTGCAGGTCGGCATAGGACATGATGTCGGCGATCGTGTAGACGGTGCGGCCCCAGGCGACGCCGATGCGATCGCCCTTCTTGACCAGCTCGAGAAAGACGCTTGCCGCCAGCACGGCGATTTCCGTCGACGGATCGGCGATATGGTCGTTTTCCGGCGCGATCCAGACGGTGTGGAGGCTCAGCGCATCCTCGAGCTTGCGCGCCAGCACATCGTCGGTGAAAAGCTGGGTCGAGGTCGAAATATTGACGATGCCGGTCTCGCGCGCCTTGCGCAGATACATGGCGACCGAGGCACGGGAAATGTTAAGCTGGCTCGCCACCTGGTCCTGCCGGAGGCCATGCGCGTAGTAGAGCCAGGCGGCCTTGTGGATGAGCTGTTCTGCCGGTCGGATCGCCATGCCGTCTCCTCGGCTGACATTATTCACGGCCTTCGACAAAAGTCAAACTTGCTGATTGTATCCGGCGCACGGGCCTCAACCGATTTGGCTGTTTGACGGGGGATGACGCCGGCGCGAGCCTGTGATTAGAAGTCTTCGATGGAATGGGAGGACGGGATGGGCAATCCTTACGAACAGGATCTCGACAAGAACGCGGCCAACCACCAGCCGCTGACGCCGCTGACCTATCTGGAGCGCGCGGCAAAGACCTATCCCGACCATGTCGCCATCATCCATGGCCGCCAGCGCATGGACTATCGCACGTTCTGGCGCCGGTCGCTGAAGCTTGCCTCGGCGCTCGACAAGCGTGGCATCGGCAAGGGCGACACGGTCACCGTCATGCTGTCCAACACGCCGCCGATGCTGGAGGCGCATTTCGGCGTGCCGATGACCAAGGCGGTGCTGCACTCGCTCAACACCCGCCTCGATGCCGCGGTCATCGCCTTCCAGCTTGACCATGCCGAGACCAGGATACTGATCGTCGACCGCGAGTTCTCTAGCGTCGTCAAGCAGGCCCTGGAACTGGCCAAGGTCAAGCCGCTGGTCATCGACTATGATGATCCCGACTACGCCGCCGACGCGCCCTATCCGAAGGGCGAGCGCATCGGCACATCAGACTATGAGGACTTCGTCGCAAGCGGCGACGAGGATTTCGCCTGGTCGATGCCCGACGATGAGTGGGATGCGATCTCGCTCAACTACACCTCCGGCACGACAGGCAACCCGAAGGGCGTCGTCTACCACCATCGGGGTGCTGCGCTGATGGCCTACACCAACACCATCCATGCCGGCATGACCAAGCATGCCGTCTATCTGTGGACGCTGCCGATGTTCCACTGCAATGGCTGGTGCTTTCCGTGGACGCTGGCCGTCCAGGCCGGCACTCATGTCTGCCTGCGCTGGGTGCGGCCGAAGCCGATCTACGATGCGATTGCCGATCACGGTGTCACCCATCTGTGCGGCGCGCCGGTCGTCATGTCGGTGCTGATCAATGCGAAGGACGAGGACAAGCGCGAATTCCCGCAGACCGTCACCTTCAACACCGCGGCTGCTCCGCCGCCGGAGGCCGTGCTGTCGGGCATGGCCGATGCCGGCTTTTCCGTCACCCATCTCTACGGCCTGACCGAGACCTATGGCCCGGCGGTGGTCAATGAATGGCACGGCGCCTGGGACGATCTCGAAAAGGGCGAGCGCAGCGCCAAAAAGGCACGGCAGGGCGTGCGCTACGCGGCCCTTGAAGGCCTGACCGTCATGGATCCCGAGACGATGCGGACGACGCCGGCGGATGGCGAGACCATCGGCGAGGTGATGTTCCGCGGCAACATCGTCATGAAGGGCTATCTGAAGAACCGCAAGGCGAGCGACGAAGCCTTTGCCGGCGGCTGGTTCCATTCCGGCGATCTCGGCGTCATGCATGCCGATGGCTACATCCAGCTCAAGGACCGCTCCAAGGACATCATCATCTCCGGCGGCGAGAACATCTCCTCGATCGAGGTCGAGGACGCGCTTTACAAGCACCCCTCCGTTGCCTCTTGCGGTGTGGTCGCCAGGGCCGACGACAAATGGGGCGAGGTGCCGGTCGCCTATGTCGAGCTGAAACCCGGCAAGGCGGCGACCGAAGCCGAGATCATCGCGCACTGCCGTGCGCTGCTTGCCCGCTTCAAGGTGCCGAAGGCGGTGATCTTCGCCGAAATCCCGAAGACCTCGACCGGCAAGATCCAGAAGTTCCGGCTGCGGGAAATGGCGAAGGGTACCTAACTTCGTCATCCTAGGGTGGAGCAGTCGCGAAGCGACGTCGCGGAAACCCAGGATCCATGCCATAACCTCACCGCCGTGCTCTAACGGTCGAAAATGGCTCGCCCCCGACAGTGTAAACTATTGATCCATCACACTCTTTGGCCGATGTCACGGCATGGATCCTAGGGTCTGCGCCGCGTCGCTGCGCTCCTTGCTTCGCCCTAGGATGACGAACGAATAGGCCTTTCGCCAATCGTGGGGCGCCGGTCTCGTTCTTCTCTGTCACCAGCTGTCACCAATCGTACAAGTACGTCGAAATCGCATTGACAGGTCGCTTTTTTCGATTTACGAGTGACGAAAATCGAAATTCGTCACTCGTAAATTAGCAGGAAGCTATGTCCGAAGCCGCCACCATTGTCGCCGACGCTGCCCGACAGGAGAATGTGACGCGCATTCTCGATTGCGCCGAGCGCCTGTTCCGGCATTACGGTTACGGCAAGACCAATGTCGCCGACATCGCGCGTGAACTCGGCATGTCGCCGGCCAATATCTACCGTTTCTTCGCCACCAAGGTCGAAATCCACCAGGCCGTCTGCGGCCGGATGCTCGGCGCCAGCTACAAGATGGCCTACGAGATTTGCCATCTGCCGATCAGCGCGGAGGAGAGGCTTCGGCGCTACGTCCATGCGCAATACAAGATGACGATGGAAGTCATGCTCGACGAGCAGAAGGTCCATGAAATGGTCATCGTCGCGCTCGAGCGGGACTGGGGCGTCATCGACAAGCATGTCGACAGCATTCACGACCTGTTCGCGGAGGTAATCCGCGATGGCATCGAGGCTGGTGAGTTCAGGGAACAGGATCCGGTGATCGCGTCGCGCTGCTTCGGCGCCGCCACCGTCATCCTGTGCCATCCGCAAATGGTGGCGCAGTGTCTTGCCAAGACCAATCGGGCGATGCCCGACGACCTCATCGACTATGCAATCAAGGCTTTGAAGAAATAGCGCCGCACGCGGGTGCCGGTGTCGACCACTCATCTCCAGTCGGAGTACCAAGATGTCTTTGTCCCGTTCTATCCTTCGCAAGCTCCCGGTCGCCGGCCTGATCGTCGCGGCGCTCGGGCTTGCCGGCTGCTCGCAGGAGAAAGCCGAAGTCAAGGACATCATCCGCCCGGTCAAGGTCGTCGAGATCGCCCAGGCGCATGACACCCGCACGCTCTCCTATTCCGGGTCGGTGCGGGCCCGCACCGAAAGCGCGCTGGCGTTCCGGGTCAACGGCAAGATCACCGAGCGTCTTGTCGACATCGGCCAGCATGTCGCCTCGGGCGATGTGCTCGCCCGCATCGATCCCATCGACTACGACCTTTCGGTCAAAAGTGCCCAGGCTTCCCTCGATGCCGCCGAGCGCCAGGTCGAGACGGTCGAACTTGCCCGCAAGCGCGCCGAGCAGCTGTTTACGAAGAACTTTGCGCCGAAATCGCAGCTCGAACAGGCGACGTTGAGCTATGATCAGGCGGTCGCCACGCGCGACTCCGCCCGCTCGTCGCTTGACCAGGCCAAGAACCAGGCCGGTTATACCGACCTCAAGGCCGACAGGGACGGTATCGTCACCGCGGTCAGTGCCGATGTCGGCCAGGTGGTCGGCTCCGGCACGCCGGTGGTCACCGTCGCGGTCGACGGCGAAAAGGAAGTGCTGATCGCCGTGCCGGAAATGGAGATCGCCGAGTTCAAGCCTGGCAAGGTCGTCAAGGCGGGCTTCTGGTCCGACGACAGACTGGCGCTCGAGGGCAAGGTCCGCGAAGTCGCCGGCAGCGCCGATCCGCAATCGCGCACCTTTGCCGTCCGCGTCAGCCTGCCCAACGATCCGCGCGTGCTGCTCGGCATGACCGCCAGCATCGAAGCGTCGGCGGCCAATGAGCGGCAGCTGGTTTCGATCCCGCTGAGCGCGCTGGCCGAGCAAGACAGCCAGTCGATCGTCTGGACCGTCGACCGTGGCGCCGACACCGTTCATGCCCGCCCGGTCAAGGTCGCCAAGTTCGCCGCCGATGGCGTGCGGGTTGCGGAGGGTTTGAAGCCAGGTGACGTCGTGGTTGCCGCCGGCACGCAGTTCATGACCGAAAACCTGAAGGTGAAACTCGCCGGCGACACGGTGCTGCAATCCGCCTCGGCGGCAGACAACGACGCCAAGCAGGTGCACTGACGACAGACACCGGCTGCGCGTTCCCGCAGCCGCTGGTTTCCGGGCGGCAGGCGCCCGACCGAGACGCTCGATTGATGTAACCCCCACATCGATTTTCGCGTCCCACCGCGAAGAGTGCTTCTCCGCTCGGAGAGCCTTGCCGCCCGGAAGCCCACTACCGAACTCGATCTTGTTGAAAGAGATGGACCAGCATCGATGACCAGTTCCACGGACGAGAAGCGGCCCTTCAACCTGTCGCGATGGGCAATCGGCCATCCCTCCATTGCGCGGTTCCTGTTTGGCCTGATCATCATTTCCGGCGCGCTCGGCCTGATGCGCATGGGCCAGAAGGAAGATCCCGATTTCACCTTCCGGGTGATGGTCGTCCAGGCGATCTGGCCAGGCTCCTCGATCCAGGAGATGGAAGACCAGGTCGTCAACAAGATCGAACGCAAGCTGCAGGAAACGCCGCATCTCGACTTCGTCCGTTCGTTCACCCGTGCCGGCAGCGCCATCATCACGGTCCAGATCAAGGGTGACACCAACGCCGCCGAGGTGACGGACGCCTTCTATCAGGTGCGCAAGAAGGTCGGCGATATATCAGGCGACCTGCCGCAAGGCCTGCTCGGCCCCTATTTCAACGACGAGTTCGGTGACACCTTCATCACCCTGCATTCGATCAGCGGCGAAGGGTTCAGCTATCCCGAATTGAAGAAGTTCGCCACCCAGGCGCGCGACATGCTTTTGGCCACGCCCGGCGTCGAGAAGGCCGTCATCATCGGCGATCAGCCGGAAAAGCTCTACATCGACGTCTCGTCCAAGGCGCTCGCCGAACGCGGCCTGACGCTGCCCGATCTGCAGAATGCGATCAAGGGACAGAACAATGTCGACCCGGCCGGCTCCGTCGACACCGGCACCAATTCGGTGCGCATTTCGGTCGAAGGCGATGTCGGCAAGGTCGAGGATATCAGAAACCTGCGACTGCGCGCCGGCGGCCAGGTCACCCGGCTGGGCGACATCGCCACGGTGACGTCGGGGCTGGAAGATCCGTTCCAGCGTAAATACCGTTTCAACGGCCATGAGAGCGTGCAGGTCGGCGTCGTCATGGCCAAGGGCTTCAACGTCAGAGACGTCGGCAAGGATGTCGAAGCGACCTATCAGCGCTTTGAGGAAGGATTGCCCTATGGCGTTGCGGTCGACCAGGTTTCCGACCAGCCCGAGGTCGTCAAGGATGCCGTGAACGAATTCATGGAGGCGCTCGGCGAAGCGCTGCTGATCGTGCTCGTCGTCTCGTTCCTGTCGATCGGCTGGCGTTCCGGCCTGGTCATCGCCATCGCCATTCCGCTGGTTCTGGCCGCCACCTTCGCCATCATGTACGAGATCGGCATCGACCTGCAGCGCATTTCGCTCGGCGCGCTGATCATCGCGCTCGGCCTGCTCGTCGACGACGCGATGATCGTCGTCGAAATGATGGAGCGCAAGCTCGAGGAGGGGCTGGTCAAGATCGAGGCGGCGAGTTTCGCCTATTCCTCGACCGCTTTCCCGATGCTGACCGGCACGCTGATCACCACCGCCGGCTTCATCCCGGTCGGCTTCGCCGCCTCGACGGCCGGCGAATATGTCCGCACGCTGTTCTATGTCGTCGGCATCGCGCTGATCGTCTCGTGGTTCGTGGCCGTCTATTTCACGCCGTGGCTCGGCAATATGATCCTGAAGCAGCGCAAGCATGCCGGCAGCCATCACGATGTCTTCGACACCCGCTTCTATCGCCGGCTGCGTTCGACCGTCAGCTGGGCCGTGCGCCATCGCATCATCGTCTTGGTGATGACGCTGGTGACCTTCGGCACCAGCCTGTGGGCGTTCCAGTTCATCCCGCAGAACTTCTTCCCGCAATCGTCGCGGCCGGAAATCCTCGTCGACCTCTGGCTGCCGGAAGGCACCAGCATCAAGGAAGTCGAGGCGCAGGCCAAGGCGCTTGAAAACAAGATGATGGACGATAAGGACAAGCGCTTCATCGCCACCTATATCGGCGAAGGCGCGCCGCGCTTCTTCCTGCCGCTCGACCAGCAGCTGCGCAATCCGAACTTCGCCCAGCTTCTGGTGATGGCCAATGACGAACCGGCCCGCGAACGGCTGATCGTCAAGCTGCGCACCGTTCTTGCGGAGGACTTCCCGTCGATCCGCGCCAAGGTCGACCGCCTGTTCCTCGGCCCGCCGACCGGCTGGCCGGTGCAGATGCGCGTCATGGGTCCCGACCGGCAGGAGGTGCGCCGCATCGCCGACCAGGTGAAGGCCAAGTTCCGCGAAGATCCGCTGCTTGGCGCCGTTCATGACGACTGGCTGGAGCCGGTGCCGGCGATGAAGCTGGTCATCGACCAGGATCGCGCCCGGGCGCTCGGCGTCACCTCGCAGCGCATCCGCCAGATGCTGCAGGCGACGATGACCGGCGCCTCGCTCGACGACTTCCGCGACGGCGAGGAGACGGTGTCCATCGTCGCCCGCGAGCCGGATGCCAGCCGCAGCCTGCTGTCCTCGGTCGACTCCGTCTACATCCCGACCGATTTCGGCGGCTTCGTGCCGCTGTCGCAGGTGGCCAAGGTGGTGCCCGTGCTGGAGCAAGGCATCGAGTGGCGGCGTGACCGCTTGCCGACCATCAGCGTGCGGGCGACGCTGCCGGACGGCGTGCAGTCGAACGACGTCGTCACCAAGCTGTACAAGGACATGCAGGGCCTGCGCGACGGGCTGGCGCCCGGCTACAAGATCGAGATCCAGGGCGGTGCCGAGGATTCGGCCGAAAGCCAGGCTTCGATCGCCGCCAAGGCGCCGGTCATGCTGGCCATCATCGTCGTGCTTTTGATGATCCAGCTGCAGCATTTCGGCAAGGCGATGCTGGTGCTGGCGACCGGCCCGCTCGGCATCATCGGTGCTGCCGCTGCCCTTTTGATCAGCGGCGCGCCGTTCGGCTTCGTCGCCATCCTCGGCGTCATAGCGCTGCTCGGCATCATCATGCGCAACTCGATCATCCTGGTCGACCAGATCGACCAGGACATCGCGGCGGGCATGGATCGCTCCGAGGCGATCATCGGCTCGGCCGTGCGCCGCTTCCGGCCGATCACGCTGACCGCCCTGACGGCGGTGCTGGCACTGATCCCGATCTCGCGCGCCGTGTTCTGGGGGCCGCTCGCCTACGCCATGATGGGCGGCATCCTGGTTGCCACCGTGCTGACCATCCTGGTGCTGCCGGCGGGCTATGCCTTGTTCTTTGGGCGGGAGCCCAAGAAGGCAGTGGATGCCGAACAGGCGCTCGAACCGGAGTTGCCCGCCGAAAGGCCGCAACTGGCACTGGCGGCTGAATAAACGAAACCGGCCGGTCGATTTTCGACCGGCCGGTTTTCCATCTCGTTACCGGTTCAAGGCTGCCGGCTGGCCAGTAGACGTCAGATGACAAAATACCAGTTGGCGAGCAGCATCACCACCACCCCGGCGACCAGCGTCAGGTAGGGCAGCATCCCCGCCTTCTTGACCGCCAGATCGGACGAGCTCATGCCGAGGTCGGCCAGCATGTGGTCGGGGAACTTGCCGCCGTCCTGGATGTAGTGGCGGAAGCAGAACACCGGGATGATCAGCGCGGCCGTGATCAGTCCAGCCCACAGCGCCATCGGGTTCCACACCTTGGCGCCCGCGCCCATGAAGATCGCGTTGACATAGGCGAAGATGGCGCCGACGCCGAGCAGCCAGCTCGGCGCCTTCCACGGCCGCGCGATTTGGCCGTTGTCGATGCGGTGGATCCAGCCGGCGTTGAGGTTGAGGAAGTTGAAGATGATGTAGCCGCAGTTCGACACGGCGAGGATGAAGAAGAAGCTCGTCGCGTCGGCCGAAGCAATGGCCAGCACGATCAGGTTGAAGACGAGGTCGGTCCACATGGCCCGCGTCGGCGCGCCATGTTCGTTGACGTGGCTGAGATAGCGCGGCAGCCAGCCGTCGACCGAGCCCTGGTAGAGCGTGCGCGAGGAACCCGCCATCGCCGTCATGATGCACAGCACCAGCGCCAGGATCATCAGCATCACCAGCAGGCTGTGGATCAGCGCGCCGCCACCGACCATGCCGGCCAGCGCGTCGGCGACACCGGAGCCGTCGACGATCGGCGTCGCCAGCATGCCGTTCAGGCCGAGCACGCCCTGGAAGGTGAACGGCACCAGGATGAACAGCAGCATGCAGAGCAGGCCGGAGTAGAAGATGGCCTTGAACGTGTCGGTGCCCGGGTTCTTGAACTCCGAGGTGTAGCAGACGGCGGTCTCGAAACCGTAGGTCGACCACGCGGCGATGAACATGCCGCCAAGCACGAGTGTCCAGCCGGCTATGTTCCAGGCGCCGGGCTCGGGCGCGTAAGCCGCCGCCAACGGCACCAGCGGCGAAAAATTCGCCCAGTTGATCTGGCCGGTGACGATCGGCACCACGCCGACGATCAGCATCGGAATGATGACCAGCAAGCCGATGTATTTCTGCACATTGGCGGTGCCCAGAATGCCGCGATGCTGGATGGAGAAGATGATCAGCATCAGCACCGCGCCGATGAAGAAGGTCGCGTTGAGCGTGAAGGAAACCGGACCCAGCGTGTGGCTGTACAGCGTCCAGTTGCGGATCGCCGGCGTCGCCGCTGCGGTCACCGCCGTGATCGCATCGGCGGCGCTCGTGCCGGCATGGGCCGCGATATAGGCGACGACATCGGGCGAGGTTTCGGTGAACAGCGGCACTGGCGCCAGCGCGTTGAGGATGTAGGCGGCGGCGATCGAGCAGCCGAGCGACAGCACTGGCGACCAGGCGAACCAGTTACACCACACCGAGAGCGGCGCGATGAACTTGGAATAGCGCAGCCAGGCGGTGGCGCCATAGATCGAGGCGCCGCCGGACTTGTTCGGAAACAGGCCGGCGATCTCGGCATAGGTGAAGGATTGCAGGAAGCCCATGATCATGGAGGCGATCCAGATCGCGAAGGCCAGCGTGCCGGTCGTGCCGGCAATGCCGCCGATCGAAAACAGGACGAGGGCAGGGACGCCGCTTGCCACCCAGAAGGCGCCGCGCCAGTCGATGTTCCGGTGCAGCTTGCTTTCGGCAGGCTGCTCCAAGGCAGTCGTTATCGTGCTCATGTGTTTGGCTTCCCCTTTTTGATGTTCCCCGTTCGTGACGGCCGCGACTTCGCGAGGCTTCATCATCGACGCATGCATTGAGCGACTGTCGGTGTTTCCACTCAGTCGCATTTTTTTCTTAACAGTGAAGATTGATCCGGCGCGCTTTCACGTCAAGCGTTTTGTCGCGCCGTGCACATCACGCTTGCGAAACTTGTCAGCTTCGCACTGCTGCGGGTGGGATTGTTCGAAAGAAGGACCAGGGGCCTGAAACGAAAAAACCCGCCTGAAGCGGGTCGCGGCGCAAATCAGCACCATGCCTGTACCAATAGCATAACTGCCGGCACTTGTCGATCGGACAGCCGGCGCGGCTCTCACTGTCTTGTGAGAGAAGCGCGGTCAGGAGCGCGGCTTTGTCTTCTGCGGATCGTAGTGGGCAAAGGCGACTACGCGGGCCGGCAGCCGCTTGGCATGGCCGTCGAGCTTGCCGATCTCGACCTCGGTACCGATGGCGGCGTGGGTGACGTCGAGCCTCGCCAGCGCGATGGTCTTGTTCAGCACCGGCGAGCGCATGCCTGACGTGACCACGCCGATCTGGGCGCGGCCGACATGCACGCAATCGCCATGGCCGACATCGACATTGGCGTCGATATCGAGGCCGACCAGTTTTGTCTGCGGGTTTTCCTTGCGCCGGATCAGCGCCTCGCGGCCGATGAAGTCGTCGGTCTTGGTCTTCAGCGGCACGGTGAAGCCGATGCCGGCCTCGAACGGGTCGGTTTGGTCGGAGAATTCGTAGCCCGCGAAGATCAGCCCGGCCTCGATGCGCACCATGTCGAGTGCCTGCAGCCCCATCGGCTTCAGCCCGTGCGGCTGGCCGGCTTCCCATATGGCGTCGAAGACCTTTTCGGCGTCGCGCGGGTGGCACCAGATCTCGTAGCCGAGCTCGCCGGTGTAGCCGGTGCGCGAGACGACGACCGGGATGCCGTTGCCGCCACCGATGCGGGCCACGGCGAAACGGAACCATTCGAGCTCGTCGATCGACGGCTGCAGCGGTGAGGTCCAGATGACCTCCCTCAGGATGTCGCAGCTCTTCGGCCCTTGCACGGCGATATTGTGCATCTGGTCGGTGGACGAACGCACCAGCACGTTGAGGCCGAGCTTTGTCGCCATTTCGCGCAGCCATTCGCCGGACAGATCATCGCCGCCGACCCAGCGGAAATTGTCCTTGCCGAGCCGCAGCAGCGTACCGTCGTCGATCATGCCGCCATGCTCGTAGCACATCGCCGAATAGACGACCTGACCGACGCCGAGTTTTTTCACGTCGCGGGTCAGCGTGTATTGCAGCAGCGCTTCGGCGTCCGGGCCGGTGACCTCGAACTTGCGCAACGGCGACAGGTCCATGATCACCGCGTCCTGCCGGCAGGCCCAGTATTCGGCGATGGCGCCTTCTTTGGCGAAGGAGTTGGCCAGCCAGTAGCCCCGGTACTCGACGAAGTTGCGGGTGTGCTTGGCAAAGCTCGAATGAAATGAAGTCTCGCGGGTCATTTTCGGTTCCGAATCAGGCGTCATGCGTCTGGCGATCGCTCGCGAGAATTTGTGCTGGCCGGAATAGGTCCGCACATGGATGTCGGTCAGATTCCAGCCATTGGCCGGCGTCGTGTCGTCGGGGCAGGCCGAGGAAACGCAGACGATGTCGGTCAGCGCCTTGAGCAGCACGTAATCGCCGGGGCGTGACCACGGCTCATCGGACACCATGACGCCATGCGCGTCGATCGCCGTGTTGAAGAAGAAGTTGATCGCCATCCAGCCGGCGCGAGGGGTCACACCCTTGTCGGCCAGCGCGCGGTTGAAATTCTCCGAGCAGTTGCTGTGCCCTGGATAGCCGATGTCGTCGTAGTATTTGGCAGCACAGGCGAGCGCGAACGCATCGTGCCGGCCGCAGGTGTCCTGCACCACCTCGACCAGCGGCTCCATGTCCTGGTCGTAGTATTTCGAGTGCAGGCCAGGCATTGGATAGCTGGCACCCATCAACGTGCGCGTCGTCGTCACGTCGAGAGGATGGTCGCGGCCCTTGTCCAGCTTGCGCGCCGAAAAGCACTGGAAGTCGGTGCATTGGCGCCCGTCGACATCGATGATCTGCAGATAGTCACCGGCCTTGACGAAATAGGATTCCGCCGTCGCCGAGTGGACACGCAGGTCCAACACCGGATCGGCGAGCGGATCGGCCAGTTGCGACTTCGCCGCCGGGCGGATGGTGGCGCGCCGGACGATGACGGCAAGCGGCGTCGCCGTGTCGTGGCCATCGACCAGCATCGGCCCCCCTGGCGCGGCGATGACCATCGCGCCGTCGCGTGCAATGGTGAAAGCCTGCTCGGTGCCGGCCGGCGTGGCGCCGCCGAACACGCGCACGGCCTTGGCCTGATCGAGCTGCACCTGCCGGCGCGCGAGTCCGCGCCGCAGCGCGCCAAGACTGTCATCGCCCTCGGCGAGTAGCGCCTTGATGCCGGCGGCATTGCTGTTCGATGTCTCACCGAAGATGCCGGGGTCGGTGACGCCGGTCTTGTCCCATGCCAGCACCTCGCAGGCCTGGCCGCCTTCGACATTGCGCACGCTGATCGTATCGCCAGCCTCGACCTCGACGATCACCGCGCCATTGCCCTGGATCGTGTAACGCTCGAGGCCGGGCGGCAGCGCGATCTGCCCGGGCCTCAGGATACGGCTCGGCCGCGGCGGTTCGGCGGCGATTGCAGGGTAGGGCGACTGGCTCATCTTCAACCTTGCGTTTCGAGACATTGGTTCGAGAAACAAGTTTGCCTGTGTGTAAAATTATTTTAGCAGCAAGAATAGGCAGCAAGGCCGGATTTGGCAAGGCGAAGGTAGTGCGTGGCGGGCACGCGCGCGTGCAAGCGCTACGCCAACTCCTCCGAATGCACGATCGTCACGCCATACTCCGCCGCCGCGTCGAGCATCGTGTGCCACAGGCTTTCGGCGAAGGTCGCAAACACCAGCAGGTTGAACACGGCCTGCCCATCCGGCCGATCGTCGCCGCGCCAGAGCGTGACGCTGGTGTGGTCCATCGAGGTTGCGGCGGCCGCGCCAACCGGGAATGCCGCCGCGTGCAGATCGATCGACGACAGTTTGGCCAGCATGCTGCGCGCCTTGGCGCCCGAGATGCTGATCAGGGCGCGCGCATGCGACTGGTCCGACAGCGAGGCAGGGCCGGACAAGGCCGGCGCCAGCGTGTCCATCATGTGCTTGCCGCCCTTCGACAGGACGAAAAACTGATCCGGCCCGGACCAGATCAGCGTGGCGTCCGAGGCTTGGATTGCCTTCGGCGCATCCGGCGCTACCACGCCGAAATGGGCTTTGGCCGCCTTTGCCAGCTCGGCCGCCTTGCCGCGCCGCGTCATCACCTGGACCAGGTCGAAATTGCGGATCTCGGTCAACGACACGCCGGCCTCGACGCCGCGTGCACCATGCGTGCCGGCGACAAGCGCATGCTCGAGCGGACTGCGGGAAATCCAGGAAAACTCAGCCACGCTGGCGCCCTCCATCCGGATCGTAGAAGACGGGATTGCACAGTTCGACGTCGTAGTCCTCGCCGCGCAGCGGATCATGCGCATGGACGATCTCGCCGATGCGCTCGCGGCCGCGTTCGACAAGGCCGAGCCCTATCCATTGGTCTGATGTCGGCGAGAAGCAGACCGAGGTGACGTAGCCCTGGTCGTTGCCCGGTCCTGGTGTCTGCCCTTTCGGGATGATGTGCGCGCCGGAGCGCAAGCGGCGTGCCTTGTCGGTCGGCTTGATGCCGACCACGACCTGCCGATCCGGCGCGACCAGCGCTTCGCGCCCGGCCATGACGCGGCCGACGAAATCCTTCTTGGTCGACATCATCTTGCCGAGACCGAGGTCGGCAGCGGTCGTCGTACCGCTCAGTTCCGGTCCGGCGATGTGACCCTTTTCGACGCGCATCACGCCGAGCGCCTCGGTGCCGTAAGGCGTGACGCCGAATGGCGCGCCGGCCAGCATCAGATTGCGCGCCATGGCATCGCCGAAGCGTGCCGGCACGGAAATCTCGAACGCCATCTCGCCGGAGAAGGAGATGCGGAACAGCCGCGCCTTGATGCCGCCGCGCAAGCGGACTTTGCGCGCGCCCATGAACGGAAAGCCCTCGTTGGACAGGTCCTCGGCCGGATCGACAATCTCCTTGAGCAGGTCGCGGGTCTTCGGCCCGGCGATCGAGAATTGCGCCCACTGGTCGGAGACCGAGGTCAGCTGCACGTCGAATTCGCTGAACAGCACCTGCCGGCAGAATTCGAGGTGCTGCATCACCAGCCCGGCCTTGGCGGTGGTGGTGGTCAGGAAATAGTGATCCTCCGCCAGCCGCGATGTGGTGCCGTCGTCATAGACCATGCCGTCCTCGCGCAGCATCAGCCCGTAGCGGGCCTTGCCGACGGCGAGATTGGAGAAGGTGTTGATGTAGACGCGGTCGAGGAAGGCGCCGGCATCCGGACCGTGCACGTCGATCTTGCCCAGTGTCGAGACATCGCAGAAACCGACGCCACCGCGCACTGCCTTGACCTCGCGGGTCACCGAGTCCAGCCAGTCCTTCTCGCCGGCGCGCGGATACCACTGCGCGCGCTTCCACAGGCCGGTGTCGACGAAAACAGCCCCTTGCTCCGCCGCCCAGTGATGCGACGGCGTCAGCCGCGTCGCATGGAAGGTCTCGTCGCGGTGATGGCCGGCGAAGGCGCCGATCGCGACGGGCACGTAAGGAGGCCGGTAGATCGTCGTGCCGGTCTCTGGAATGGACCGGCCGCTAACCGCCGCCATGATGGCGAGGCCGGCGACATTCGATGTCTTGCCCTGGTCGGTCGCCATGCCGAGCGTCGTGTAGCGCTTCAGATGCTCGACCGATTCAAAGCCTTCGCGCTGCGCCAGTTCGATGTCGGACGCCGTCACGTCGTGCTGGTAATCGACGAAGGCCTTGCCCTTGCCGACGACATGCCAGAGCGGCGTGAGCGAGAACGCCTCGTCGTCGGCGACAGGAGCCGTGCCCGCCTTGCCGCTGTGCCCGGCGTCGAGCGCGGCTGCTGCGCCCGCTGCAAATCCTTCAGCCAGGCAGGCACCGAGGCCGAAGGCGCCGTTGGCGGCACCGGCGGCGACCATGCCGGGAGGTGCGCCGTCGGGCACGAAAGCGGCGATGTTATCGCGCCATTTCGGCCGGCCGCGATGGTAGGAGGTCAGCCCAACCGCCGGGTTCCAGCCGCCGGAAACGGCAACCCCGTCGGCTTCGACTTCGGCGCGCGCGCCGCCGGTCAGCGACACCGCGATCTTTTTGACGCCGTCCTTGCCGCCATCGACGCCGCTCACGGAGCCGTGCAGCACCGGGAAGCCACCCTTGGAGGCGAGCGAGCGATGGGCGGGCGACACATCCGGTCGCGCGTCGATCACCGCCGCGATTTGCAATCCGGCGCCGAGCGCTGTCTCGACCGTGCGCCAGCCATCCTCATTGTTGGTGAACAGCGCGACGCGTTTCGCCGGCGTTGCCGCATAGCGCGCGACATAGGTCCGCATGGCTGACGCCATCATCACGCCCGGCGTGTCGTTGCCGGCAAAGACGATCGGCCGTTCGATGGCGCCGGCCGCGACCACGCAGCGCCTGGCCACGACCCGCCACAGCCGCTGCCGCACCTGATGCTCGAGCGGCGAGGGCAGGTGGTCGCTGACCCGCTCGATCGCGCCATAGGTGCCGCCGTCATAGACGCCGAACAGCGTCGTGCGGGTCATGATGCGGACGTCGGGCATTGCCGCCAGTTCGGCCAGCGTCCGCGAAAGCCATTCGGCTGCCGGCAGGCCGTCGATCGTGCCGCCATCCGAGAGCAGGCGGCCGCCGGGCGAAAAATCCTCCTCGCACAGGATGACGCGGGCACCACTGCGGCCGGCAGCCAAGGCCGCGGCCAGGCCGGTCGGGCCTGAGCCGGCGATCAGCACATCACAATGCGCCCACGCCTTGTCGTAATGGTCGGGATCGGCAACGCCCGCGGCCCGGCCGAGACCGGCAGCGCGGCGGATCGCCGGCTCGTAGATCGCTTCCCAGAACTTGGCCGGCCACATGAAGGTCTTGTAGTAGAAGCCGGCGACGAAGATCGGCGCGAACAGCTGGTTCACCGACATCACATCGTGGCGCAGCGACGGCCAGCGGTTCTGGCTGGCGGCCTCAAGCCCCTCATAGAGCTCTGCCGTGGTCGCCTTCGTGTTCGGTTCGCGCCTCGCACCGGTGCGCAATTCGACCAGCGCGTTGGGCTCTTCCGAGCCGGCGGTGAGGATGCCGCGCGGGCGATGGTATTTGAACGAGCGGCCGACCAGCTTGACGCCATTGGCGATCAGCGCCGAGGCCAGCGTGTCGCCCTGGAAGCCGGAGAAAGTCTTGCCGTCGAAGCGGAAGCTCAGTGGCGCCGAGCGGTCGACGAGGCCGCCGGACGCGAGGCGATGGGATTGGCTGGACGTCACGACTGCCGGCCTTCCGTGGGTTCGATGAAATGCGAGGGGGCAGCGCGGACTTCGACACGAAAATTCATTTCGCGGCCTGCCTTGCACCGGCGCCGGCCGCCGGCTCAACCGAAGAAATCTCGTGCGTCAGCGTGTTGCGGCCGATCTTCAGCCAGACCCGGCAGCCGCCGCCATGGTACCAGTGCTCGCTGGTCTCGCCGGCGACATTGTCGCGCAGATAGACATAGTCGAAGACCTCGTCTTCCGAGGCGCCGGCCGCCGGCCGCACCGGCTTGGCGTCGCCGAGATAGGTGAACTCGCCGAGTTCGCGTTCGCCGCAGAAGGGACAGACAATGCGCATGGTTTCCTGTCCGTCCTCAGTGCAGGTTCGGTTGGGCGCCCTGGCCCTTCTCGTCGATCATCGCACCAGTCCGGAAGCGATCGAGGCGGAACCGTGCGGCTTCTTCGTGCGGCTCATCGCGGGCCAGCAGATGGGCAAAGACAAGGCCTGAGCCCGGCGTCGCCTTGAAGCCGCCATAGCACCAGCCGGCGTTGAGGTAGAGCCCGTCGACCGGCGTCTTGTCGATGATCGGCGAGCCGTCCATCGACATGTCCATGATGCCGCCCCACTGGCGCAGCAGGCGCACGCGGCCGATCATCGGCATCAGCGCCATGCCGCCCTCGCAGACGTCCTCCATCACCGGCATGTTGCCGCGCTGGGCGTAGGAATTGTAGCCGTCTATGTCGCCGCCGAAGACGAGGCCGCCCTTGTCCGACTGGCTGACGTAGAAATGGCCGGCGCCGAAGGTCATGACACCAGGGATGAGCGGCTTGATCGCCTCGGAGACGAAGGCCTGCAGCACATGGCTCTCGATCGGCAGGCGCAGGCCGGCCATCGCCGCGACGCGCGAGGTACTGCCGGCGACCGCCATGCCGACCTTGCCGGCGCCGATCTTGCCGCGCGAGGTCTCGACGCCGGTCACCTTGCCGCTGGCGTCGCGGCTAAAGCCGGTCACCTCGCAGTTCTGGATGATGTCGACGCCAAGCGCGCTCGCCGCATGGGCGTAGCCCCAGACCACGGCGTCATGGCGCGCCGTGCCGCCACGCCGCTGCAAGAGCCCGCCTTGCACGGGAAAGCGCGCATTGTCGAAGTTCAGGAACGGGATCATCTTCTTGACCGCGGCGAGGTCGAGCAGCTCGGCATCGATGCCGTTGATGCGCATCGTGTTGCCGCGCCGCGCATAGGCGTCGCGCTGCGCGTCGGAATGGTAGAGGTTGATGACGCCGCGCTGGCTGACCATGGCGTTGTAGTTGAGGTCCTGCTCCATCCGCTCCCACAGCTTCATCGACAATTCGTAGAAGCCGATGTTGCCGGGCAGACCGTAATTGGAGCGGATGATGGTGGTGTTGCGGCCGGCATTGCCGGAGCCGATCCAGCCCTTTTCCAGCACGGCGACATTCCTGATGCCGTATTCGCTGGCCAGGAACCAGGCGGTGGCCAGGCCATGGCCGCCACCGCCGATGACCACCACGTCGTAGCGATCCTTCGGGCTGGCATCGCGCCAGGTGCGCTGCCAGTTCTTATGGCCGGACAGGGCGGCGCGGGCGAGCGAGAAGATCGAGTATTTCATACGTTCATTCCGAGGTCGCTCGCACCGCTGGGGACCCTTCTAACGCATCGGATTTATCCGAAAACCGTTTCACACTTTTCGGTCCGATGCGCCTAGATATCCAGCGTGTGGTCGCGCTCCCATTGCGTGAAGTGCGAAGCATAGGAATTCCATTCCTGGTGCTTCAGCTTTAGGTAGGCCGACGAGAATTCCTCACCCAGCGCCGCCTTCAGCGATTTGTCCTTGTCGAACTCGCGCAAGGCGTCGAGCAGGTTGAGCGGCAGCTTTGGCGCGCCCTTCACCGTATGCCCGTGCTGGTACATGTCGATGTCGTAGCGCTTGCCGGGATCGGCCTTCGAGCGGATGCCGTCGAGGCCGGCGGCGATGATGACCGCCTGCAGCAGATAGGGGTTGGCGGCGCCGTCGGGCAGTCGCAGTTCGAAGCGGCCGGGGCCCGGCACGCGCACCATGTGAGTGCGGTTGTTACCGGTCCAGGTCACCGTGTTCGGTGCCCAGGTCGCGCCCGAAATGGTGCGCGGCGCGTTGATGCGCTTGTAGGAATTGACCGTCGGGTTGGTGATCGCGGCCAGTGCCGAGGCATGCTTCATGATGCCGCCGAGGAAATTCTTGCCCTTGGCCGACAGGCCGAGCTCCATCGCATTGTCGGCGAACACGTTGGTCTTGCCGGCTTTGTCCCACACCGAGATATGGGCATGGCAGCCATTGCCGGTCAGGCCCTGAAAGGGTTTGGGCATGAAGGTCGCGCGCAGGCCATGCTTCTCCGCGATCGACTTGACCATGAATTTGAAGAAGGAGTGCTTGTCGGCGGTGGCGAGCGCATCGTCGAAGGCCCAGTTCATCTCGAACTGGCCGTTGGCATCCTCATGGTCGTTCTGGTAGGCGCCCCAGCCGAGCGCCAGCATGTGGTCGCAGATCTCGGCGATGACATCGTAGCGACGCATCACCGCTTGCTGATCATAGCACGGCTTCGACGCGGTGTCGTATTCGTCGGAGATCGTCTTGCCGTCCGGCGAGATGAGGAAGAACTCGGCCTCGACGCCGGTCTTGACATGCATGCCGTCGCTGGCCGCCTCGGCGATCAGCCGCTTCAGCGTGTTGCGCGGCGCCTGGTCGACTTCCTTGTCGTCCATGATGCAGTTGGCGGCGACCCAGGCGACATCAGGTTTCCACGGCAACTGGATCACCGAATCCGGGTCCGGCACCGCCAGCATGTCGGGATGCGCCGGCGTGAGATCGAGCCAGGTGGCGAACCCCGCAAAACCAGCACCGTCCTTCTGCATGTCGGCGATGGCCTGCGCCGGCACCAGCTTGGCACGCTGGCCACCGAACAGGTCGGTGTAGGAAATCATGAAATATTTGACGTTTTTCGCCCTTGCGAATTCTGCAAGATCAGCTGTCACGGAAGTTCCCCATTTTTTTGTCGATCGTTGCCCCAGAGCGTGCGGGCTTCGGCCCTTCGTTGATCAGAAGCCGTTCTTCCCCGGTATCCAGTTGGTGCCGGCCAGCGGCACGCCAGCCATGGCGGCTGCCTCGATCGTCAATGCGACGAGGTCCTCGGGTTCGAGATTGTGCAGGCTGTTCTTGCCGCACGCGCGGGCGATAGTCTGAGCTTCCAGCGTCATCACCTTCAAATAGTTCGCCAGCCGGCGCCCGGCGGCGACCGGATCGACGCGCTTCATCAGTTCCGGGTCCTGCGTGGTGATGCCGGCCGGGTCGCGCCCCTCGTGCCAGTCGTCATAGGCGCCGGCGGTGGTGCCGAGCTCGTTGTACTCGGCTTCCCAGCGCGGATCGTTGTCGCCGAGCGCGACCAGCGCCGCCGTGCCGATCGAGACCGCATCGACGCCGAGCGCCAGCGCCTTGGCGACATCGGCGCCGTTGCGGATGCCGCCGGAGACGATCAACTGCACCTTGCGGTGCATGCCGAGATCCTGCAGCGCCTGCACCGCCGGCCTGATGCAGGCGAGCGTCGGCTGGCCGACATTTTCGATGAACACTTCCTGCGTGGCGGCCGTGCCGCCCTGCATGCCATCGACGACGACGACATCGGCGCCGGCCTTCACCGCAAGCGCTGTGTCATAGTAGGGGCGGGCGCCGCCGACCTTGACGTAGATCGGCTTTTCCCAGTCGGTGATTTCGCGCAGTTCGAGGATCTTGATCTCGAGATCGTCGGGACCGGTCCAGTCGGGATGGCGCGAGGCCGAGCGCTGGTCGATGCCCTTGGGCAGGGTGCGCATTTCGGCGACGCGGTCGGAAATCTTCTGGCCGAGCAACATGCCGCCGCCGCCGGGCTTGGCGCCCTGGCCGACAACAACCTCGATCGCATCGGCGCGGCGCAGGTCGCGCAGGTTCATGCCATAGCGCGACGGCAGGTACTGGTAGACCAGCGTCTTCGAATGGCCGCGCTCTTCCTCGGTCATGCCGCCGTCGCCCGTGGTGGTCGAGGTGCCCGACAGGGTCGCGCCGCGTCCGAGCGCTTCCTTGGCAGGGCCGGACAGCGAGCCGAAGCTCATGCCGGCGATGGTGATCGGGATCTTCAGCTCGATCGGCTTCTTGGCGTGGCGCGAGCCCAGCACGACGCTGGTGTCGCAGCGCTCGCGATAGCCTTCGAGCGGATAGCGCGAGATCGAGGCGCCGAGGAACAGTAGGTCGTCGAAATGCGGCAGCTTGCGCTTGGCGCCGGCGCCACGGATATCGTAGATGCCGGTCGCCGCGGCGCGGCGGATTTCAGAAAGCGTGTAGTCGTCGAAGGTCGCGGATTTGCGCGGCGTCGTCGGCGGGTTCCTGTAGGTCATGCTGCCTCAATACGCGTCGGCGTTGTCGATATTGAAATTGTAGAGCGTGCGCGCCGAGCCGTAGCGCGTGAATTCCGCCGCCTTGACGCCGGTGACGCCGGCGCGGTCGAGCAGGCCTTGCAGCAATTCCAGATGTTCGGCCCGCATCTCCTTGGCTATGCAGTCGGCGCCGAGGCTGTCGACCTTGCCGCGCACGAAGAGCCGCGCCTCGTAGATCGAATCGCCCAGCGCGTCGCCGGCATCGCCCAGCACCACCAGATTGCCGGACTGCGCCATGAAGGCCGACATGTGGCCGATATTGCCGTGCACGACGATGTCGATGCCCTTCATCGAGATGCCGCAGCGCGACGACGCATTGCCCTCGATGACCAGCAGGCCGCCCTTGCCGGTGGCGCCGGCATACTGGCTGGCATCGCCTTTGACTGTGATCGAACCCGACATCATGTTCTCGCCGACGCCGGGTCCTGCGGAGCCATGCACGGTGATGGCGCTGCCGGAATTCATGCCGCCGCAATAATAGCCGACACTGCCGCGTACATCGATGGTGATCGGCTGGTCGACGCCGACGGCGACCGAATGGTTGCCTTTCGGGTTGAGGACTTCCCATGCCGTTTCATTCGAGCCGGGCGTCAAATTGTGGAGCGCCTGGTTGAGTTCGCGCAACGACATCTGATCGAGATCGAAGACCCGAGAGGCTTGGTCGTGCACGACCGTCTCTGAAAGCTTGGTTGCCGGCATGAATTCAATGCTCCCAGAAATAGACGGTTGCGGGCTCGGGTTCCCAGACCCTCGCATTGTCTATGCCGGGCAGTTTGGTCAGCGCGCGATATTCCGAGCCGAAGGCGACATACTGGTCGGTCTCGGCCATGACGGCGGGCTTGCAGGCGATCGGGTCGCGCACGACGCCGAAACCGTTCTTTGTACCGACGACGAAGGTGAAGAAGCCGTCGAGGTCGCTGAGCGTGCCCTCGAGAGCCTCGCCGAGATTCTTGCCATGCGCCATTTGCGACGAGAGATAGGCGGCCGCGACCTCGGTGTCGTTCTCGGTCTCGAAGGTCATGCCTTCGCGGATTAGTTCGCGGCGGACGTTGTTGTGGTTGGACAGCGAGCCGTTGTGCACCAGGCACTGGTCGGCGCCGGTCGAGAACGGATGCGCGCCCATCGTCGTCACCGCCGATTCCGTTGCCATGCGGGTGTGGCCGATGCCATGCGTGCCGGTCATCTTGCGAACGTCGAAGCGATCGACGACCGCCTCCGGCAGGCCGACCTCCTTGTAGATCTCGACCACGTCGCCGGTGCCCATGATGCGGATATCGGGGCGCAGCGCCTGGATGGCTTCGCGCGCCTCGTCGATCTTGGCAGGCGTGGTCCTGACCACCGCATGGGTTGATTTCACCGCGATCGTCACCGGCGTGCCGATAGCCTTGGCGAGTTCGGCCTCGAGGCCGCGGAAATCGCGTTCCGGCTTGGCCGACTGGATGGTGATCTTGGCCTCATTCCTGGAAGGCGCGCCATAGATGGCGATGCCGGCGCTGTCCGGACCCCGGTCGCTGAGCGAGATCAGCATCTGCGACAGCATCGAGCCGAGTTGAGGCTCGAGCGCCTTGTCCTTCAAAAACAGTCCGACAATTCCACACATGTCAGCCTCCCGATGTTGCAGCTAGACGATGATGTATCGAATGAGTCCCTCGAATTCAATCACATGAAAAAAATTTTCCTCTAGTTACGTATGCGGCTCAATGCCGCCCTGCGCACTATCGTTGCCCCGCCGGGCATTGTGAACCCATTTGGCGGTGCGGATGCGGGCTATCCTGTAGGCGTCGAGGATCGACAGCGCATAGATCAGGAAGCCGCCGGCATGACGGCCGACGAAGCTGGCGTCGGGTGGTGCGATCTTGGCGGTGACCCATGCCAGGATCACCGTGAAGAAAAGGAACTGCAGACCGCGCACCGGCACGCCGAGAATGACGTGTCCGCTTGCCGGCAGCGCGATTGCCGCGCCGAGAACCAGATACGGGTTGGGAGGGGTGGGGTCGGTGGCGGAATTGGTCATGCGGCCTGCCGTTCGCTTATGTTGATGGCGTCGCGCAGCGCCGACACCGACATCAGCAGTCTCTCGACCAGCGCTGGATCAAGTGTTGCGTCGCCAAATTCGGCTTGCCGGAAAACGCCATAGCGTGCTCGCTCGGCCTCCGCGAGCAGCCAGACAATGCGTATGCCCTTGGGCGTGATCAGCAGTTCCTTGGCGCGCCCTTCGGAGAAGATCTCGATATGACTGGCGATGATGCCTTGGGGAAAACGCGCGCCCCTGCGGTCGGTGCGCAGCACGGACTCGACTGGAAATCCCGGGGCCTTCGGCAGCGTGTGGTCGAGATGATCGAAATTGGAGAATGTCGTCGGCGAGCCCGGCCGCATCATCATGTCGAACGTGCCGGGCACCGCGACCTTTTCGGTGATCGAGATGCTCAGCCAGCGCGTTGGCAGCTTTCTCGTCGCCAGCGTGTCGACGATGGTGCGCAGCTGCACGCGCCGGCCGTTCCATGATCCTTCCCAGGTGACCACACCGGCGGTGCCGTCCGAAACATCAGCTGCGTCGGCAATGACGGTGCGGATGCCGGCATGGTCGATGGCGAGCGCCGCTGACGCCCTGTTGCGGCTGGCGCGCGCCAGCCAGGCAAGGTGAAGGACGAGGGCCAGGACAATTGCCCCGGCAAAGAGTGCTGACGTCACCTCGGACATTTTGTCATGCCAGGCCCGCCCGGGATTCGGACGGGCCTACTCCCATCAATAACCCTGAGGCTTCGGCCACGGCATGGTGAACTGATCGCCGCGCCGCACGAATCTGTAGCGGTAGAAATGGAACCACAGCGAGATCAGGAAATAGAAGGCGACCATGGCGATCAGTTGCGAGCCGAAGCCGAGGAAGATGGCGAAGAAGGTCACCACGCACAGGCAGAACAGCACGATCGCCGGCAGCGGATGGAACGGATGCGTGTAGCCGCGGCGGATCGAGCCGAGCGGCCATTTCTTCCTGAACATGATGATGTTGATGCTCATGAACGTGTACTGCAGCACGCCCGACAGGATCGAGAAGGTGATCGCCTGGTTGAGGTCGGCGATGAAGGCGAAGGCGAGCGCGATCGGCAGCAGGAACAGGATCGAGCGATAGGGCGTGCGATACCGGGGATGCACGGCCGAGAACCAGGTCGGCAGATAGCGGTCGCGGCCGAGCGAGAACCAGGCGCGCGCCGCGTCGTTGATGCAGCCATTGGCCGACGCAAGCGCAGCCAGCAGTGTGGCGATGAACAGCAGGTTCTCGAGCAGAGGGCTGCCGGTCAGCCTGCCGGCGTCCCACAGCGGGTAATAGGTGATGCCCAGATATTCCCACGGCATCATCGAGGCGCAGACATACCAGGTCATGGCAGCGGCGATCAGAAGCGTGATCATGCCGGCCATCGTGCCATAGGGCAGCGAGCGGGCCGGTGAGCGCACTTCCTCGGCCGCCTGCGTGGTGCCCTCGATGCCGAGATAGTACCAGATGCCGAACTGGAAGGCGGCGATGACGCCGATCCAGCCATAGGGCAGGGCGTTTTCGGGGGTGACCAGCTCGTTGAGCTTCAGCACGGCGCCCTGCGTCCACGGGCTGACCGAGAAGAACAGGATGACGATCGAGACATAGGCGATTGCGGTGATGACGAAGTTGACGTTCAGCGTCATCAGCACGCCGCGATAGTTCAGCCACGCCAGCACGACGATGGTGGCGGCGATGAAGGAATTGTGGGTGAGCCCTTCGACGCCGGCCTTGGAGACGATGGTGTCGCCAAGCAGGATGGCGTCGGACACTTCGAGCATCGTGTAGGCAAACACCAGGAACAACGCGACATTGAATGCCATCAGCGGCCCGACAATGTGCTTTGCCTGCGCATACTGGCCGCCGGCGGCGGCCACCGTCGATGTCACCTCGGAATCGATCATCGCGACCGAGGTGTAGAGCAATCCGACGACCCAGCAGACGATCAGCGCGGCAAGCGCGCCGCCCTTGTCGGCGGCGAAATTCCAGCCGGTGAATTCGCCGACCAGCACGATGCCGACGCCGAGCGCCCAGACATGGGCCGGGCCAAGTACGCGGAGCAGTGAAACCCTGTCCCCGTGGATTGCCGGTTCAAGCGTGACCGTCATTGTCAGCGCCGACATCCATGGTCAACGGCCTCCAGGACGTCTACATCGAAGTCACTGCGGCAAGGTCGAACAGACGCGCATCGCTTCGTGACAACCAGCAGCTCCTCAACATCCTGCCAGCGCTCTCGTCAGACCAGGTTGGTCGCCGTGTCGACGAATTCCAGCCGATCTGCGACGCGCGTCTTCCCGATCGGCTCCGGCGTCAACGTCCATCGCCGCGCGATCTCTCAATCGATGGCGCCACGCTCACCATCCGCAAATTCAAGAAGGACAAGCTGACCCTCGATACAGCTGGCAAGTTCGGCGCCATTTCACCGCAGGGAGCCGAAGTTCTCTCAAGATCATCATCGTGTTCGCTGCAACATCGATCATCTCGCGGCACCGGCTCGGGCAAGACGACGCTGCTCAACTGCTGACCAACTATATCGCGACCGCGAGGAGGAACGCGTCCATCACCTGCGAGGACTCGGCCGAGAGCTGCAATTGCAAGCAGCCGCTCCATGTCGTGCGCCTCGAACCCGCCCACCCATCTGGAGGGCGAGGCGAGGTGACGATGCGCGACCTGGTGCCAGACTGCCTGCGCATGCGGCCCGAGCGCATCATCGTCGGCGCAATGTGCGCGGACCCGAAGTGTCGATCTTCTGGGCTAGGCGATGACACCGGCATGACGGCTCGATGGGAACGATCACTCGAACAAGCCCGCGCGAATGCCTGAACCGTATCGAATCATGATTGCCATGGGCGGTTATTCGCTGGCCGCCGAAGACGTGCGCGAAATCGTTGTCGGCGTCCATCGACGTGATTATCCAGGCGGCGCGCCTGCGCGATGGATCGCGTCGCATCACCCACATCACCGAGTGATCGGAATGGAGGGCGACGTCGTCATCACGCAGGATATCGTCCTCTATAACACTCAAGGGCCGAGGATCGCCAATGCAGGCTGCTGGCGAGCATGTATCGGACCGGCATCGGTCGTCCGCATTTCTGGGACCGGGCTCGCTGAACTATGGCGAGGAGCAGCGGCTCGCGCCGAGCGCGCTCGAGGCGGCGAGAGAAACGTGCTGACGTGACGGCGTGAGGGTTCTGGCCAATGTTTGGAATTGACGGCACAGTACTGTCGTTGTCGTGCTCGCCGCTGCAGCGCCGGTGCGGTCGCTATGCGTTCTGTCACCAGATCAGCAACGAGACAAGTCGGCAAGCGGCTTGAAACGATCAAGAGCGCGGGACGGATCGCTCTGTCGTCAAGCCTCCTCGCGCGACCGCGTGCGAAGCGCCAAACGGCGCAAATCGGTTCAGGATTCGCTGAACGAACTCGACGCAAAGCAGAAAACCAAGACAGCGCGGTCAAGAATACCACCGCTGAAGCCCCCAACTCCGTCAGGCCGGCCTGAAAACCACCATCAGCGAGCGCTTCTATGTATACTCCGGCCATATGCGGTCTCGCTTTGACCAAGGCTGCCTTTGTGGCCGGAGCGCCGCGCTGATCGTCTTAGCAGGGTGCTGCTGGCGCGGCGTCTCGGCCTGCCACGCTGGTTCGTCTCGTTCGTCGCGCCCGCGGGTCAAGGCATTCCCTCAACGAATTCCAAACGCGCTCGATATCATCGTGCGCGCGTCAAATCCGCCTGCCGCTGAACGAGCCGTGCGCCTGATCGCCAACGAATCTCCCGAACCGGTGAAGACGAGTTTCGCCGTATTGTCGATTCCCAGCAGATGGTCCTGTCGATCCCTGAGCGAATGGCGACCGTGCGCATGCCGAAACCATCGCCTTGCACTGGATGGCAAGCTTCTTGGCATCGAATCCAGATTCAGCGCAGGCTGGCGGCAATCTCTCCGCGGCGCTGGCATCTTTCGCGCGTGCTTCGCGATCGCAAGAAGATGATAAAGCCAAGGTCCAGGCACTGTCGATGGAAGCCAAGCGTCCGCCGCCATCACTCGGCGCGCTGCCTTTCATCGTGCGTCTCGTCTACCTGTCGAGCCAAGCTACCTGATGCCGCTGTTCGTCACCAGTGTTGGACACCGGATCCTTGGCTGCTCGGCAGTCGGATGGCGATCGCATCTTTGTGATGCGCAAGATGATGAACTTTGAGTCTAGGGGTGCATCCTTGCGGGCGCCGATCCTGACGTCGATCGATGTCGCGCTGGTCGGAAACCGGAGGCGCAAGGAACACCTCGTCGCGGGTCATGACCAGCTTGACCGGCCTCGGCCTGCGCGACAGCGCGAGCGCCACCGGCTCAGCCCAGACATGGGTCTGCCGCCGAAGCCGCCGCCGATCTCCGACGAGGTGACGCGCGCAGCTTCGAGGCTTCCATGCCAAGCAGCTCGGCGCAATGCTGGCGGTAGACGAAATGCCCTGCGTGCAGACCCAGAGATCGGCTAGTGACCATCCGAGCTGACGCTCGCCACGCAGGCATGCGGCTTCGATATAGAGCCCTGGTGCGTCTGCTCGGTCTTGTAGGAGCGTTCGACGATGAAATCGGCCTGGCGAAACCCTGATGAACATCGCCATGGCAAAACTGGCTGCGCTTTCTTGGTGACGTTGGACGGCTTTTACCGGCTTTACTCGAGGCCCTCGTGAGATGGCGTCGTTGATGAGGGTGGCCGGATGTGCTTCATCGCCTCTGTCGACATCGGTGACAGCGCAGAACCTCGTAGTCGACTCGATCAGCTTCAGCTGCCTGCCTGGCCCGTGCGGGCGTCCACGGCAGCGACCGCGTCCACGCATGCCGTCATAGAGCGCCTTGGTGCGCGCCATGCCGTTGTCGAGGATGTCGTACATGGCGGCATCGCCATCGGGAGGTCGGCAGGTCTGCCGCGGTGATCACGCCTTCACGCCGGAAGCTTTCCGCCTCGAGGTGTCTATCCTCCTGATCGTTGCGGTTTTTGGGCGTGCGGGCTGCGCAGAATACGCCCGACCAACTGGCCGGCCATGTTTGAAATGCCGCGCCGTAGCGGCGCGGCCGTCACCTTGTCGACGCCGTCGGGGCGGATGGGACGCGTGCCGACGGAGGCGAAATTGCGAGTGGAATACGTGGTCGAAATCATCGTTACTGCTCCCTCATCACGCTGGCGGCGTCCTGAACGGCACGCACGATCTTGTCGTAGCGGTGCAGCGCAGAGGTTGCCGGCGAGGCCCACGGAAGAGGATTTCCTCCTCGGTCGATCGGGTTCTTGGCCAGAGGTCCTGGCCGCGATCAGGAAGCCTGCGCGTTGCAGATGCCGCATTGAAGTGGCGCATGCTCGAGAACTCCTGCTGCAACGGATGCAGCCTGTCGCCATGCGCCATGCCCTCGACGGTCTCGCACGCGCCGGCCACTCGGCCTCCGCGCCGAGCACCAGGCACGAGCACACCAGCCGGTCGTCGAGGAGATGGCTGCAGGCGCCGACAGTACGCGGTGCCGCAGCTTCCTTGGCGCCCGTCAGTCGAGGCGATCGCGCAGACGTCGAGCAGCGTCTCGTCGCTGGCGAAAGAACTCGACGCTATCGCCGTGATTGTCGTTGAACCGCTACCCAGCCATCACTTGCCTCCTGCGCGTACATAGGCGGTCGTGGCGGCCCGCTGGCCAGCACACCGCGCAAACTTCACGTCTGAACTCGATGTGCTGCCGCGCTGTCGTCGATGGGGCGGTCAGCCTCCCGAGCAGACCTGGCCAGCCGCTCAAGTGCTGCTTCATCCAGCTTCCTGCCGCATGAGGGCCTCGGCCGCCTCTTCCACCAGCAGCAGCACGTCGCGCCCGCGGACACCCAGCGCCACGCGGCCGACTACACAACACCTTGCTCATCGAGCGTCAGGTTCACGCCGGCGCTGACCACCGCTATGTCCAGCTCCGTGCGCGGATGAAGCGCAGATAGGCATCGCCCGAGCGGGCGCGCGTTTGTCTGAGCAGATCGCCTCGATGATCTCGCGCTTTGCCCGCGACTCTTGCCCGGCCCGGTCGGCACGGCCTCCACCGCAATCGTGCGCTTGCGCGGGTCCGCGCAACCAGCGCCCTGCGCTGTCGGCGACCAGCGCGGCCGCTGTCGGCGGCCGGCGAGGGCGTTGCAGAGATTGCCTGTTATGGTGCCAGCGCCCCTGCACCGGATGCCTATGTCGTTTGCCTTGAATGTGTCCCACAGCGCAGCAGTACTTGCCGCGCACGTTGGTCAGCCTTGCTGCGGGATCGCGGATCCAGAAGCGCAGACGAATATCAGCGAGGAGTCGCCGAAGCCAGTGAGCCAGCAGACGGGCGCCGATCGGCTTCGACCCGGCCGACACTGATCGCGGCTTCTATCGCCAGCTCGCCGACCTTGTGCGGGTCGGCGTCATAGAGACGCCGAAATTCACATCGAGCCGCACGAGTTGTCGCCCCGTTGTTGAAAACGACCAGTTGATGACCCTTTGGGTGATGAAGTCTTCGTTGGGGATCAGGAAATCCGCGGCCGTCGCGCGTCACCACCGAGATCGAAGCGCCCCCGCATTTCGCGGATCCCGCCGAAAGGTGCCTTCGAGCGATATGGTGTCACCGGCTTGATCGACTTGTCGAGCAGATGAATCACGCCGGAGACAAAATTTGAAACGACCTTTTGCAGCCCGAAAGCGATGAGACCGACGCCGATCGCGCCGGAAACACCCGTCAGCGCCGTGAGTCGACGCCGACGGCGGAAATAGCGAAGTGCGCCAGCCACCAGCACGAGGACCGATTCTGCCATCTTGCCAACAAATGGACGCGGATCGAGGTGTCAGTTCCGCGAGATGCGGACGCGCTCATCGAGATATAGTTGCCGATGACCACCG